>NZ_JBKFGH010000019.1:0-16039 GCF_051233475.1 Neobacillus terrisolis
TATTGCGCCTGCGGGGTCTCCCGTGACACCTTTTCCCCCAGGAGTCTCGCACCTTCCGCTCCAATCAACAGAGTGCTCAAAATAATATTGTTCTCTAACACAGCCAAAAAAAAGCTGCCGTGGATAGGCAGCTTTTTAATAGGTTATTATTCTTCGTTCTCTTGTTCTTCTAGGAATGTATTGAGCATCTCCTCAATTAGATCCCATTCTTCATCTGTTTCAATAGGCATTAAATCGCCATCTTCACCATTTTCGTTTGGAGTAAAGGCAGATGCATGAATTTCAATATCCTCTTCATCATCGTCTGCTCCGACTGGATAGTATAAAACATATGACTTTCCAAATTCCTCTGAATCAAAAGTAAACAAAACCTCACATAATTGTTCGTTACCTTGTTCGTCCACTACTGTAATATTATTTTCTCCGTGATTCATGTTTCCACCTCATTATAATTTACTGTCTAAAAAGCCTTGTAAAATTAGGGATGCGGCCATCTTATCGATAACCTTTTTTCGCTTTTTTCGACTAACATCTGCTTCTAGAAGAACTCTTTCAGCTGCCATTGTTGTTAATCTTTCATCCCAAAGGACTACCGGCAATCCATATAATCGCTCTAACTCACTAGCGTAATATTGACATGCTTCGCCTCTAGGACCGATCGTTCCGTTCATGTTCTTGGGTAATCCGACCACGATTTTTCCAACACCGTGTTCCTTGATGATTTCCCCAATTTTCTCGAAACCTAATTCATTTTCCTCTTCATTAATTTTAATGGTTGTAAGTCCTTGGGCAGTCCAGCCTAATTCATCACTAATTGCCACACCTACGGTTTTCGTACCAACATCCAAACCCATTACCCGCATATTTTACCCCTCATGCTGTTGTTTTAAATACGATTTGACCAATTCTTCGATAATTTCATCTCGTTCTAGTTTGCGGATAATATTGCGAGCATCACGATGACGGGGGATATAGGCCGGATCTCCGGACAATAGATAACCAACAATTTGGTTTATCGGATTGTATCCTTTTTCCTGGAGAGCAGCATATACCTGATTAAGAACTTCATTTACATTATGCTCAAACGGCTCTTCTGGAAAATTAAAGCGCATCGTTTTATCAAATGAGCTCATCTATTGCACCTCGCTTTTTTGGTGAAGCAAAACTATTCCGTTTTTTGAAAAGGTTAATTACATTTTACACTACTTTGTTTCGTTATCAAACGGATTTTACCCATTCTTCAACAAAGCTTATCGCAGCATCTAATTTATTAGGGTCTTTTCCGCCTGCTTGAGCCATATCCGGTCTACCGCCGCCGCCGCCACCGCAGCGAGTTGCGACCTCTTTAATTAGCTTGCCCGCATGGAAGCCTTTTTCAATTAAATCGTTTGTAACACCTGCGATCAAATTGACTTTATCTTCATTGACGCTGCCAAGCAGGATAATTCCTGTACCGATTTTTTGCTTTAAATCATCCGCCATATTACGGAGATTATTCATATCTGTTGCTTGGACCTTAGCTGCGAGAACATTAACGCCCTCAATCTCTTTCACTTTTGAAATTAAGCTGCCAGCTTCAATATTACCCAATTTTGCAGCCAAAGATTCATTTTCACGTTGCAGTTGCTTGAGTTCTGCCAACAATGTTTCTACACGGCTAACCAAATCTTTTGGATTCGCCTTCAGTTTTGCTGCAGCATCTTTTAGGATACCAATTTGGTCATTTAATAATTTATAGGCTGCTTCTCCGGTAACAGCTTCAATCCGGCGAGTTCCTGCTCCAATCCCTGATTCAGAAACGATCTTAAATAATCCAATAACAGATGTATTTGGAACATGGCATCCTCCACAAAGCTCAAGGCTGTAATCACCCACTTGAACCACACGGACGATATCACCATATTTTTCACCGAACAATGCCATTGCTCCCATTGCCTTTGCTTCAGCAATCGGTTTTAAGTCAATATTCACTGCGATACTGCGCCAAATCTTTTCATTGACGATCGATTCAATTTTTTCCAACTCTTCCGGATGAATTTGACCGAAATGTGAAAAGTCAAAGCGCAAGCGATCCGGCTCAACAAGGGAACCTGCCTGATTAACATGGTCACCTAGCACATCCTTTAATGCCTGATGTAGGAGATGAGTTGCTGTATGGTTTTTAATAATTTCTCCACGGTTTTCAAAGTCAACCTTAGCTTTCACCTGTTGATTGGTCTTTAAGGAACCTGTTTCAATGACAGCATGGTGTAAATTCTGTCCATTTGGTGCCTTTTGAACATCCTTCACGATTACCTTAACCCCATCAGCCACCAATATTCCTCGGTCAGCGATTTGACCGCCGCTTTCCGCGTAGAATGGAGTTACATCGAGAATAAGTTGAACCTCTTCCCCTGCACCGGCTTCCGTCACTAATTCTCCGCTTTGTAGGATGCTTAATACGGTTGAATTTGTTTCTAATTCTTCATACCCTACAAATTTGCTTTCAACCTTTATATCACCCAGCACGCCGCCTTGTACTTGCATTGAATCGACATCTTGTCTTGCTCTTCGTGCTCGTTCACGCTGTAGCTCCATTTCTTTTTCAAAGCCATCATGGTCTACCTTCATCGCTTCTTCTTCAGCATACTCTTCCGTCAATTCAACTGGGAAGCCATATGTGTCATAAAGACGGAATACATCTTCACCTGGAATAATATCGCTGTTTTGTTCTTTTTGTTTCTTGATTACGCTAGATAAAATAGCTAAGCCATCGTGTAATGTTTCATGGAAACGTTCTTCCTCGTTCTTAATAACTTTTTGAATAAATTCTGTTTTTTCTTTCACTTCCGGATAAAAGTCGTGCATGATTTCGCCTACAACAGGAACTAATTCATACATAAATGGACGTTCAATATTGATATGCTTAGCGTAACGAACGGCACGGCGGAGCAAACGGCGTAATACATAGCCTCTTCCTTCGTTTGATGGAAGAGCCCCATCACCTATTGCAAACGCAACAGTTCGAATATGGTCAGCAATTACTTTAAAGGCGACATCATTTTCTTTGTTTTCACGATAGCTTACACCGGAAATTTCCTCTGTTGCATTAATAATTGGCATAAACAAATCGGTATCAAAGTTTGTCGGAACATCTTGGACAATAGAAGCCATCCGCTCTAGTCCCATCCCGGTATCAATATTTTTCTTTGGAAGCGGGGTATAAGTTCCATCAGGGTTGTGATTGAATTGAGAGAACACAAGATTCCAAACCTCTAAATAGCGCTCATTTTCCCCTCCAGGGTATAATTCTGGATCACTTGGGTCATCGCCATATTCCGGACCACGGTCGTAGAAAATTTCGGTATTTGGACCACTCGGACCTTCCCCGATATCCCAGAAGTTTCCTTCCAAGCGAATAATTCTGTCTTCAGGAATGCCGATTTTCTTGTTCCAATAATCGTAAGCTTCCACATCTTCCGGATGGATGGTTACGGATAAGCGCTCTGGATCCCAGCCAATCCACTTTTCACTAGTTAGGAATTCCCAAGCCCATTCGATTGCTTCCTCTTTAAAATATTCGCCAATAGAGAAGTTTCCAAGCATCTCGAAGAACGTGTGGTGTCTTGCCGTTTTTCCGACATTTTCAATATCGTTTGTCCGAATGGATTTTTGAGCATTTGTGATTCTTGGATTATCAGGAATTACACGGCCATCAAAGTATTTCTTTAATGTGGCAACACCACTGTTAATCCATAGAAGAGTTGGATCATCATGAGGTACAAGTGGTGCACTTGGTTCTACTGCATGTCCCTTTTCTTTAAAAAACTCTAAATACATTCGGCGTATTTCCGAGCCTGTTAAGTTTTTCTTCATAAAAAAAACCTCCTAAAAATAATAAAAAACAATATAAAAAGCCCTCATCCCCTGACAGGGACGAGAGCTTTGCTTCTCGCGGTACCACCCTGATTATGGACACAACAGCTTTGCATCCATCTCTCAAAAAAGCCTTAACGCGGCATACGGCAGGGATTAGCTGCACTCCGGACTAGCGTTCTGTTATCCTTCATCTGGAATTTCTTTCAGCCAAGGAAATTCCTCTCTGGCAGATTTGAAACGTCATTCGCTCTACCAAATGGGAGCCCTTTCAAACCTTAGATGGTCTATAACATACTGTTTCCTTCTTCATGTTATCTATACATATAGCCGAATTATATAAAATTGCCCACTTGTTTGTCAATGATTGCCTTCGGGACCGGGATGTTCTTTCGTATGACGATAATGAACCAAATGTTCCTTGGCATGGATAATGGCCACTTTCGTAATGGAAAGCACAGGGACGGCAATAATTAACCCCAATACACCGCCAATCTCTCCCCCCATCAGCAAGGCCAACATAATAAACAGCGGGTGCATATGCAAGCTCTTCCCGACAATAAACGGAGATAATATATTCCCTTCCAAAAACTGCAGAATAAAAATAATAATCAATGCGATAACGACCATTTTAATCGAAATCGTAGCCGCGATGATCACCGCCGGGACCGCTCCAATAATCGGGCCAAAATAAGGAATTACATTCGTTACCCCCACAATAAACCCCAACAATAAAGGATACTTCATATCCGTCAGCCAAAAGAGTATTGCTGAGATCGTTCCAATTAAAAAGCAAACAAGCAATTGACCACGAATATAATTTCCAAGTGAAGAATCAACATCACGTAAAAATAATTGCCCTTGCTTTCTCCATGGCCTTGGCGTGATATACCATGCAGCTTTTTTCAAAAGGTGATAGTCCTTAAGCATATAGAAGGCAATAAAGGGGATAATCGCAAAGATCACAATTGAATTGATAAGATGAACAAAGCCACTAAGTATTTTCGTTAAAAACTGATCCAGCTTCCCTTCCATTGCAACAATCCCTGTATCAATTCTTTCCCTCATCCCATTTGGCCATGCAGATGTCCGATTTTGAATTTCATCAACCATATTGATATATTGTGCCGTTAATGCAGGGATATTTTCCGAGAGATCCTTTAATTGGTCAATGATGGCGGGGATCCCTTTGTATAACCCATAGCCAATTCCGCCGAAAAATAGAAAATAGATGATCAGGACAGCAACACCGCGGTGTAAACCGGCTCCATGCAGTACTTCAATAATCGGATGGAGCAAATAGGTAATAAAAGCGGCTATGATAAATGGAATAAAGACGGTAAAGACCACACGGGCAATCGGAAGCCAAATTTGCTGGATTTTTAAAAAAACAAAGATCATGGCAAAAAGCAGGAGAAAAAAACCGATTCGATAAAACCATTTCATACGAATATCCACTCTCAACCCTCCTTTTGTTATTTTGAGTGTTGAGCTAAATTTTATGCCTAGGCATAAAAAATCCCCCAAGCTAATGCTTGAGGGGAAATCAATTAAAACATCCGAGTAATCCGTTTTCCAATTCTCTTCATTTGTCGATTCGTCATCATATTGTTATTTCGCATTAAACTATAAGCAGCCACTCCTGCACCGATTGCAAGAGCTGAGGTAACCATTCTGTTCATATGTTTCACCTCTATATAGTTGTTTTTATATGCTGTACTTACGTTCCTCTTCATCAAACAAATCATCCAATGAACTCAATGATCCATCTTCCTCGACCTGATGGGTATGAATCAAGCCATCTCCTAACGAAAGCTCAATAAAGCAATTCCAACAATAATATTGATTGATACCGATTTTGCCGATATCTTTACTCTGGCAGTTTGGGCACTTTAACACGGGGACACCTCACCTTGATTCTACATTTACAATGATGGCATCCTTCCCGATTGCAGGGGGATGTGCGGTTTTAACGACGCGTTTTCCTTCCTTAATATCCGAAAAGAATCCATCCGTACATTCATACCCTACAATTGTGCCCAACTCTTCCATAAAATAAACATCCTCAACTAAGCCGAGTCTTTCACCCTCTGCCGACATCATCAATTTTCCGGTAAGACCTCTTTGATGTTCAATCGTATATTCAGGCGGGTGTAAAACCGGCTCAAGTGCCTGAGTGCGCTTGATCATAATCCCATCCGTGCCAAAGGAATAAATATTCTCAATTTTGATTAATTGGAGCTTATTAAACAAGGTTTTCTTTTTGATTAATAATCCTTCAACTTTACCGTCACCCGAGATGCTTAAATCACATACTTCACCAAGTTTATATCCGCTGTTTAACTCGAAGACTGGAAGACCTTTCACTAACGAAAATGTCCGCAAAGAATGACCCCACCTTTCCGAACATTTATAGTTTCCTCAAGCTGCATCTAAAACATAACGAGTAACGTTTACCATTTCATTTAAACGGTATCTTCCATAAAGTCGTAAGGAGAAATTTGTGCCATTCCAATTAAAGGATCGACCGCCATCAAAGCTTCTTCGTATGTCAGCTCTGAACCCTCGCCAACAACCGGTTCCTTGATTTCCTGTTTTAATGACAATGCTTCTTGAAGCTTCTCGGTTAAAGCAGTATTCCTTGCTTGGTCGTCAGTCCGTTCCACTCCCAGCTTTAGGGCTTCTTCTTCTCCGCATAAAATGAGGAACTGTTTGCTCCTGGTAATCGCCGTGTAAATTAAGTTCCTCCTTAGCATCCGATAATAGCTTTTGACCACCGGCAGAATCACAATGGGAAACTCACTCCCCTGTGCTTTATGGACCGAACAGCAATAGGCATGAGTAAGCTTTGATAAATCCTGACGTGTATAAGTAACTTCGGTCCCCTCAAACGAAACAATCACCATATCTTGTTTTTCAACATTTTCTTTTGCAAAAAAAATCGAGACAATTTCACCAATATCCCCATTAAAAACATTGTCCTCTGGTTGGTTAACGAGCTGGAGTACTTTGTCACCAATCCGATATTTAACGTCACCAAACAGTATTTCCTTCCGCGTCCCGTCTTGATTTGGATTAAAGATTTCCTGGAGCAGAACATTTAAACGATCCACACCAGCAGGACCTCGGTACATCGGTGCAAGGACTTGAATATCTCTTGCTGAATACCCTTTTTTCTTGGCATTTAAGACAACTTTTTCAACCACATCCCCCATTTGGGTTGCGGAACATCTAATAAACGAGCGATCCTTCTGTTGACTGGCGATCTGATCCGGGAGCCTGCCTTTCTTAATTTCATGGGCTAATTCAATGATCGATGAACCTTCCGCTTGACGATAAATATCGGTTAATCGAACCGTTGGAATCACATTGGAGCGAAGCATATCCTTTAACACCTGACCAGGGCCGACTGACGGAAGCTGGTCTTCGTCACCAACCAAAATGACTTGGATTTTTTCCGGTAATGCCTTGAATAATTGATTCGCCATCCAAACATCGACCATCGATGTTTCATCAACAATCAAGATTTTTCCTTTTAACGGATTGTCTTCATTATGGTCAAAGCCCTCAGACCCATTCCAGCCAAGCAGGCGGTGAATCGTTACAGCAGGAAGTCCTGTGGATTCCGCCATTCGTTTTGCAGCACGACCGGTAGGAGCCGCCAGCAAAAATGGAAAAGGTTCATCCTTTATATAGTCCTTTGGGTTAAGCGAACAACCATGCAGCTCGGCATAAAGCTCAACAATCCCTTTAATAACAGTAGTTTTCCCCGTTCCCGGACCGCCTGTTAAAATAAGCATCGGCGACATGAGCGCGGTTTGAATCGCTTCCTTTTGAGTTGGTGCATACTGCACACCGATACGCTCTTCCAGTTCTCCTAACGCTAATAAAAATTCCGATTCAGGAAACTGCTCCGCATATTCCGTTTGCGCCATGATTCGTTTCGCGTGCTTAACAATTCCCTTCTCAGAAAAATAAAGCGAAGGCAAGTAAATACGTTGATCCTCAACGATTATTTTACCTTCTTCAGCTAATTTAATAATCTCTCCTGATATATCTGTAAACTCAATCGTATCCCGTTTATTTTCCTCAAGAAGTGTTTTCACAGCTTCCAATAAACTTCGTGCTTCCATAAAGACATGGCCAGCCTGGATGCTTTCCATTTCAAGCGTATAATGGCACCCTGCTTTTATTCGGTCAGGATGAGCACCTGTTATCCCAAGCTGGTGGCCTAATTCATCGGCCCTGCCAAAGCCGACTCCCTCAACATCTTCAACAAGCTGATACGGATTTCTCTGAATAGTATTAAGGGTTTCCTCTTTATACATTTGGTATATTCTCATCGAGATCTGTGGTCCAAACCCATATTGATTTAACGCAACCATCACTTGTTCTAAGCCTTGATGCTCCATTAATGTATCGTAGATCATTTTTGCACGATCGGGGGGCAGCTTAGGGATCGAATCAAGCAGCGACGGTTGATTCAATATTTTCGAAATCGCATTCTCTCCAAGGGTCTCGACGATTTTTTCAGCCGTCTTTTTCCCAATCCCCTTAAACATTTCTCCTGCTAAATAATTGATGACACCTTGCTTTGACTGAGGAATATCTTTACGAAAATGAGTGGCATGAAACTGAAGGCCAAACCGAGGATGTTCCTTCAACTCACCATAAAAAATATATGTTTCTTGTTCATGAATTCGGGGGAAATATCCTGTGATTACGGCTTCTTTATCCTCATAAGTCTCATTTGTTTCTTCGACGCGAATTCTTAATACCGTATATAAATTTTGTTCATTATGAAAAATCGTAACTAGATGTTTTCCTTTGAAAAACTTCCCTTTTTCTGAGAATAAATCTAATGAGCCTTGTTGCTCCACGGATTCTTTCCCCCTTTCATTCAGAGAACTTCACTAATTTATTTGATTATCCATATTTTCTAAAATAGCGAGTGTATTTTTTGCTAATGTATGGTCAGGCTGAATTTGAAGTGCCTTTTCAAGCATAGCCAACGCCTGTTGCTTATTTTCTTTAAAAGCGTAGGCCACCCCAAGATTATAATAGGCATCTGCATGATTAGGCTCAAGCCCAATACACTTTTCCAATTGAACAATTGCCTCATCAAGGGAACCTTCTTGAGCCAAACAAATTCCGTATTGAAACAAGCTTTCTGAATCTGTTTCATTAAGCTCCACACTTCTTTGCAGGTATGGTAAAGCTAAGCGCGTATTTTGCAAATTTACAAGACACATGCCGAGCATAAAATAATTATCACTTGTATGTAGTCCTTCTTTTATAGCTTGTTCAAACATTTTTTTCGCTTCATCAAATTGTTCTTTTTCATAAAATAAAGCACCAGCACTGTAATAAGCGGCTCCACCGCCGCCAAGCTCGATTGCCTTTTGGAAAAATTTCAAAGCTTTTTCTGTCTCGCCAACAGCTGACAGCACGTTTCCAAAATTAATATAAGCCACAGGGTCGGTTGGATTTTCATCGATGACTTCCATAAAAGCTTTAGCCGCTTCTTCCCATTTGCCTTCTTTCATCATATCTATTCCAAATTGATTCTTATCCATCATTCTCACTCCGTTCTAAAAGAAAGTATATCATAGATTAAAGAGCAAAAAACCCCGACTGTCTACAGTCGAGGTCTTTTTGCAAGCTATCCCACATAGGTTAGCCGTTCACCGTCTTTAAACACTTGATCAATCGTTCCGCCGCCTAAACATTCATCCCCGCGATAGAAGACAACTGCTTGTCCCGGGGTTACGGCACGTATCGGCTGATCAAAGATTACTTTTACCTTTTGATCATCTAAAAGCTGTACTGTAACCTTATTATCCGCTTGGCGATAACGGAATTTAGCGGTACATTCAAACTCCTGTGGACTCGGCTGATTCGATGTCCAGCTAATATCTGTCGCAATAATCGAGTCTGAATAAAGCTTTTCATGATCAAAACCTTGTCCTACATAAAGGACATTACGCTTTAAATCTTTTCCGATTACAAACCATGGGTCTCCAGAACCACCGATCCCTAACCCGTGACGCTGACCAATTGTATAATACATAAGACCATCATGGCGCCCCTTAATTTCTCCAGAAAAGGTTTCCATATTCCCAGGTTGGGCTGGAAGATAGTTTCCAAGGAATTCTTTAAAATTGCGCTCACCAATAAAGCAAATCCCTGTACTGTCCTTTTTAGTTGCTGTTGCCAAATTAGCTTCCTTAGCCAATTCTCTAACCTTAGCCTTTTCCAAATGACCAATCGGAAACATGACTTTTTGAAGCTGGCTTTGTGTTAGCTGATTAAGAAAATAAGTTTGATCTTTATTTTCATCAAGGCCCCGCAGCATCTTTACCTCACCATCTCGATCCTCAACTCGAGCATAGTGGCCTGTTGCCAAATAGTCAGCTCCAAGCTTAACTGCATGGTCCAAAAAGGCTTTAAACTTTATTTCTTTATTGCACATAACATCAGGATTTGGCGTTCTTCCCGCCTTATATTCATCCAAAAAATAAGTGAACACCTTATCCCAATATTGTTTTTCAAAATTGACAGCATAATATGGAATGCCGATTTGATTGCAAACACGAATGACATCATCATAGTCCTCTGTTGCTGTGCAAACTCCGTTCTCATCGGTATCGTCCCAGTTTTTCATAAATATACCGATTACGTCATAGCCCTGTTGTTTTAACAAAAGAGCTGCGACAGAAGAGTCGACACCGCCAGACATGCCGACGACAACCCGTGTATCCTGTGGTGCTTTTTGCATTCTATTCACCTCGCTCTAATAGCGATCCTTCTTAAGTTAACTCATCGTTAATCTCTTAACGATTTTTGCTATTTCTGAACCGACCTTTTCAATTTGCTCGGCTGTATTGGTTATTCCAAAGCTAAAGCGGATCGAATTGGTAACTCGATCAGAGTCCTTGCCAAACATAGCAACTAAGACATGGGAAGGATCAATGGATCCTGCTGTACATGCTGAACCACTTGATGCGGCAATTCCAGCCAAATCTAAATTAACCAGCATCGATTCAACATTTACTCCAGGAAAGCTTAAGTTTAATACATGAGGTAAGGAATTTTCAAGCAATCCGTTTACAAAAAAGGTGACGTTAGCTTCTGTTAAAGTATCAATCAAGATTTGCTTAAATTGATGATATTGCTGTTGCTTGTAGTCGAGCTCCGCTTGGTTAATTTTAACCGCTTCATAAAATCCCGCTATTGCTGGCACATTTTCCGTCCCGGCTCGTCTCTTTCTCTCCTGCTCGCCGCCAAAACTGCGAGGCGATAGACGCAAGCCCTCTTTTACATAAAGAAAGCCAATGCCCTTCGGCCCATTGATTTTGTGAGCTGACACAGATAATAAATCAATATGACATTCCTTAACATCAATTTTTTCAAGGCCGTATGCTTGTACTGCATCGGTATGAAATAAAGCCTGATGTGTCGAAAGAAGCTGACCAATTTCCGCTATCGGTTGAATCGTTCCGACCTCGTTATTACCAAACATGATGGTGACAAGAATCGTATCATCCCGTAAAGCTTCCTCTAGAGATTGAATCGATATGGCCCCTGTTTCATCAACAGGCAAGTAGGTAACCTCGAAGCCAGCTTTTTCAAGTTGCTGACAAGAATGTAATATCGCATGATGTTCAATTTGTGTTGTGATAATATGCTTCCCTTTATTACGATTTATCTCTGTGGCTCCGAATAAAGCTAAATTATCCGCCTCGGTTCCACCGCTAGTAAAAATCAATTCATTCGGTTTTGCTCCGATACTTTTCGCAATCCCTTCACGCGCCTGGTCCAATAGAAGACGAGCTTCTCTTCCAAATGAATGAATACTTGACGGATTTCCAAAGTTTTCATTCATGACTTTCAGCATTGCTTCGACTACCTTTGGATGCATCGGTGAAGTTGCTGCGTGATCAACGTAAATACGTTCCAAAATTTTTTCACCTGCTTTCGAACGATACACTGTTCACAGTATATTGTCCATTTGAATCTCTATCATTTTTTTAACATCATAGGCAAACCGATTAAATATAAAACATATATGATTCAGTTTCCCCATCATCCTTAAAATTAGCTAAGTCTTCTAAAGAAGTACTATCAAGCACATCCTTTACGGCATCACGAATCCGAATCCACAGCTGACGCTTAACTGGCTCTTCATCCTCAATCCCTTCTACCGGGCTAATTGGCCCTTCTAAGACACGGATAATATCTCCAGCTGTTATTTCTGATGGTGCATTCCCTAAAACATATCCGCCATATGCACCACGAATACTTTTTACTAAGCCTGAATTCCGTAACGGGGCGATCAGCTGCTCCAAATAATGCTCAGAAAGATCGTTTGTTTGAGCAATTGATTTAAGTGAAACCGGACCTTCTCCGTGCTTTTTCGCTAATTCAATCATAATCGTTAATCCATATCTTCCCTTTGTAGAAATTTTCATATATAGCACCTCTTTTAAAATTAAACTGCTAAGTAGTGATCAACGCTTTATTTTGTATGGTTTATTCGTTTCATTCATATAAAGTGTATCAAAATCCTGAGTAATTTTATACGTATTTGCAATTATAGCATAAGAAAATGCAATTTTCCCTTTAACGTGGTATGTTAGAAAGAAGAATACGATCAAACATTCTCATTCATAGATTTATTATTCGTTTTGGAGAGATGAACATGAGCGATAAACCTCTAGCTTTTCGGATGAGGCCAAAAAATATAGATGAAATACTTGGACAAGACCACTTAGTGGGTGAAGGAAAAATCATTAATCGGATGGTTAAAGCAAAGCAATTATCTTCAATGATCCTTTATGGACCTCCTGGAGTGGGAAAAACCTCGATTGCCAGTGCAATTGCCGGAAGTACGAAATATGCGTTTCGAACTCTTAATGCCGTGACAAACAACAAAAAGGATATGGAAATTGTCGCAGCTGAAGCCAAAATGTCGGGAAAGGTAATCTTGCTGCTTGATGAGGTCCATCGGCTTGATAAGGCAAAACAGGACTTCCTTTTACCTTATTTAGAAAACGGGATGATCACGTTAATTGGAGCGACCACCAGTAATCCGTACCATGCGATTAATCCGGCGATTCGAAGCCGCTGTCAAATCTTTGAGCTTCATCCTTTAAATCCGGAGGATATTGTGACCGCTTTAACTCGTGCTCTCATGGATGATGAACGAGGTCTCGGCAAGTTCGAAACAGCGATAACAGATGAGGCATTGACCCATTTAGCAGCAGCTTCAAATGGGGATGTTAGGAGTTCATTAAACGCACTGGAGCTTGCTGTTTTATCAACGGCAAAAAGCGAGGACGGGAAAATCCACATTGACTTAAAAACGGCTGAAGAATGCATCCAGAAAAAAGGCGTCTCTTATGATAAAGACGGGGACGGGCATTATGATGTATTATCTGCGTTTCAAAAGTCGATTCGCGGCAGCGACGTCAATGCAGCGCTTCATTATTTAGGGCGCTTGATTGAGGCTGGAGACCTGCCCAGCATCGCAAGGCGGCTTTTAGTCATTTCTTATGAAGATGTTGGCCTGGCGAGTCCGCAGGCTGGAGCGAGAACTCTTGCAGCAATCGAGTCAGCAGAGCGTCTTGGCTTTCCTGAAGCAAGAATTCCATTAGCCAATGCGGTGATTGAACTATGCCTTTCTCCCAAATCAAATTCGGCAATCGTTGCGGTCGATTCAGCACTAGCCGATATTCGTAAGGGAAGTAGCGGTGAAATCCCTCCACACCTCCGTGACGCTCACTATAAAGGGGCAAAGGAGCTTGGTCGAGGGATTGATTATAAATATCCACATGATTATGAAACCGGCTGGGTCAAACAGCAATATTTACCTGATAAAATAAAAACCAACCGCTACTACCTACCAAAATTAACCGGAAAATTTGAACAGGCGCTGGCCGCTGTTTATGACAAACTAAATAAAAAATAATCCGGAGCGGGCATATATGCCTCTCCGGATTTCTTTTTAAGCGGTAATATCCCTCTTGTTAAAAACAAAAAATGCCAAAAACAAAAATAACAAGAAATAAATGAGAAGCATGATAATCGAGAAGGATAAGGTCATCCCTTGAATGATCGGCGTCCCCTCAAAGTATTGCATTAAATTGGTGTTAGCGAAAAGTATGTATTTTGCCCACTCATACTTTATCGCGATCAACATCGTAACCTGTCCACCAGTAAACATTAAAAAGATCGATAAGCCGATTGCTAATGAGCTGTTTCGAAAAACGGCGGATATCATAAAGGCCATCGTAACGAGCATCACCATATTGATAGACTTCAAGCTGTAAAAGATGATGAGATGAAGCCAAATCGGCTGTTCAGTAACGGTTCCGTCTTGATAATTTAAATACGGAGCAGCCGTTTCAGGGAAGCCAAATAGAACGGCTCCTATGGCTGAAGATAATAGAAATAAAAGGGTTAGCGTAAATAACCCAAATAAGAAAACAGTTAAATACTTAGAAGCTAAAATTTTTGTTCTGGTTATTGGTCTAATTAAGAGAAGCTTAACCGTCCCCCAATTAAACTCACTGGCTACAATCCCGGCAGCGATCGTAATAATAAAAATTCCAACAAAATCGATCATTTGGGAAATATCATTTACGAAGCTCCAAATCGTATAGTCTTCAAGTGGAGGAAGGTTGTGTTTGATTCGATATTCATTAAGGGCAATGCTTTCTTTATAGTATTGGGATGAATCGTTAGGACCGCCCGCCTCTTGTTCCATTTGCTGTTTCAGAGCTTCATTTTCAGTCTGAAGATCTTGTTTCCAATTTGGATCCTCGTTCTGAAAGGTGCCTTGATTATATTTCATTGTCGCACCTGCAATCGCAATGATCACGACCATCAGTCCAAGCATGACATATGTACCAGGGCGGCGAAATATCTTTATTAATTCATTTTGAATTAAATTAATCATAGGATTCAATCCCCTTCCCCTTCGTTACCTCTAAGAAGCGATCCTCAAGTGTTTTGGTAATTTCCCTAATACCGTAAACGTTAATATCAGCCATGACCAACTGTTTAATAAGTTCAGGAATCGCCTCTTTTTTAATCGACATCGCGATGCCGGTTTCCGTCTTATGTATCTTATTTTGAGTGTAGAGGCTTTCCAATACGTTTATTGCTTCTTGAACAGGTGTTACTTCCAACTCAAATTCTTTTTCGGAACCTTTTACAAAATCCTTAACTTGCTGAACATCAATAAGCTTTCCTTTTTGAATAATACCAATTCGATCACACATCATTTCCATTTCGGACAAGATGTGACTGGAAACAATTACAGCCATATTTTTTTCTTTGGCCAAGATTCGCAAGTAATCACGTATTTCGCGAATCCCAGCAGGGTCCAGGCCGTTTGTAGGCTCATCGAGAATCAGCACTTCAGGATCATGCAACAGGCATTGAGCTAAGCCTAGCCGTTGCCGCATCCCTAATGAGTAAGTTTTCACCTTATCATGAATCCGTTCAGAAAGCCCAACTAATTCCACGATTTCATTTATTTTCGACTCTGTCACACCACTGGACATTCGTGCGTATTGCCATAAATTTTGATAGCCTGTTAAGAATTTATACATTTCTGGATTTTCTACGATGGCTCCAACGGAACGAACGGCCTTCTCAAAGTTTTTTTGAATACTGTAACCGCCAATTTTTATATCCCCGGATGTGAGACTCATTAAACCAACAATCATTCGAATGGTCGTCGTTTTCCCAGCACCATTTGGACCTAAGAATCCAAAAACCTCACCCTTATATACTTGAAAGCTAACATCATCAATAATGGTTCTTCCCTTTATTACTTTTGAAAGATTCTCAATAGAAACAATCGGTTCCATTTGTTCGCCTCCCTCCTATCCTTTTAAACTTAACGTTTTTCTGATGTACTGGCAACCGCTTCCGTTGGAAAACCTTTATCATTGATAAAAAGTGAATCTGATGATCGTTGAACCTGTGCTGCTTGTATTGGTGTTAAAAACCCAATGCGATACCCGACAAATTAACACCAATAGCCCATATGGTGACAATAAAAGCATTATCCCAAATCGAGTAGGAGGGGGTGACTAACCCCCGACCTCTCACACCACCGTACGTACCGTTCGGTATACGGCGGTTCTATTAAGATTGACGTAAAATTTCATAA
>NZ_JBKFGH010000002.1:0-330830 GCF_051233475.1 Neobacillus terrisolis
TAAGGCGCTGGGGGACAGTCCCCCAGCGCTTTACATTGCTAAAATTTATTGAACGGTTACTTTATGAATCCGGCCTTCCGACATGTATTCAAATGATGGCTTCAATGTTCTCACATAATCTACCGTTGCTTGGAGGTCTTCCGGACCTACCTCTAAATCGGTAGAGACTGCACCAATTCCGTATTTCAGATTTCCATACATATAGTTATTAACCACCACTGTATACTCATGGGTTGGGTCAATTTTGCTTCCGTCTGGCAAGAAAATATCTACCACCTTGCCTGATTTCGCAACACTATCATAAGTGTAAGTGTACTTAAACCCGGAGATATGGAAATCAAGGCCGCTTGCCGTAATCTGATTATTTAATACCGTCTCTAAATCAGCACCGCTTAATTTCACCTTGTTCAATACATTCCCAAACGGCTGAATGGCGAATAAATCACCAAATGTTACTTCACCTGCATCAAGGTTTGCACGAACTCCTCCACCATTCATCAGCGCAAAATCGGAGTTCATTGCTGCCTTCATACCATCAGCGATCAAGTTTCCTAATGGCAAATCAGCAAATTCCCCTGTGGTGGACGGATAACCTTTTAATAGTGTATTAGCTGAGCTTCCGACAACCTCCGCTTTTATTGGAGCAACTAAACTTTCATATTTTTGCATGATAAAGGAAACCGTTGGATCAGGAGTGTAATTGGCTTGATAAACCGTTACAACTTCCGCTTCTTTTTTCACGATCTCACCCGTAATCGGATCAAGCTCAAGATCGACATCAGCGAATGCTGTCCCGTAAGAATAAGCCTGTACAATTAATTTTCCATCAACCTCTTTATCCACATTAACATGGTTATGTGCCGAGAAAATCATATCTACTTCATCGTCCACTTTTTCAGCAATCGACGTTGCATCAAACAAATCTGCATAACCTGTTTGTATTGCAGGATTGTGGGCGAGAACAACGATTGCTTCAATCCCCTGAGCCTTTAATTCCACCGTATATTTATTGATGGCTTCCGTTTCATCAGTGATTTGGAGCGTTTCATTTCCTTTACGCACAATTATATTAGGGGTTTCTTGGGTGACAACTCCAATAAAGCCGATTTTCACCCCACCTACTTCTTTAACCGCATAAGGTTCAGTGATCAATTGACCCGATGCAGAATCATAAGCATTGGCAGCCACAACCGGGAAGTTCATTCCATCGTAGCCCGCTGTGCCCTTAGGATGATCGCCGCCTTTAATCATTCGCTGTAACTCAACAATCCCCTCATCAAACTCATGATTGCCTAGAGTACCAACATCAAAACCCATTGCTTCCATAACTTCGACCGTCGGCTCATCCTGGAATAATGCAGATACTAATGGACTTCCACCGATCATATCACCAGAGTGAACGAGGAGCGTATTTTCATTTGTGGCTTCACGCTGCTTAACGGCTGCCGCAGTGTATTCCATGCTTCCAGCTAGTTGGGTTCCAAGTTTTGTATCCGTATCAAGCTGACCGTGTAGGTCGTTCAAACCTAGCAATTGTACTTTCACATTTTCTTGAGGAGCTGGTGTTCCAATATTTAGTTTAAAAATGCCAAAACCCGTTGCATCGGTTTTTCCCGTAAAAGAAATATTGCTTCCTTCTTTAAGATAAGCTTCTGCTTTTGGTGAAGTCGTAAACGTCACATTGACATCACCGGATATTGGGGCAATCGACCAGTTTTGATCAGCGGTCGGCGTAATCACTTTTAACTCTGAAATATAATCCATTAAGATTTGGCGGTTCTCATCTGCAGAATCAACCACTAATTCGCTGCCCTTCACGCCAGGAAAATTGCCGCCTCCCCCGGCACGATAATTATTTGTTACCACAATAAAGTCTTGATTCAGGTCAAGCGGTTGTCCATTATAGGTTAAGTTGACAACACGGCTTGATGAGGCGTTTACTAAAGTTCCACTAGGAGAATATTTTGCCGGTTTCGTTACATCAATTTGGAATTGCACACCATCGATAATATCAAAATTGTAAACCGGAAACGCTGGGTTTAATAACGGCTGTTCTTCCGTTTTATTAGGATCAATTTGATTGAACTTGCCTGCAGTCATTTCGAGCCATTCCTTAACAACGGACCCCTTTATCTTAATGGCTTTTAATGTATTGTCATACAAATACAAATCGCCGGCACTACGGATCGTTAAAGCACCTTTTTTTATTTCTGTGTATTCTTCAACCCCGTTTCTTCCAGCTTTGAACGGTGCACCAACTGAAAGGATTGGTAGATTTTTATATTCAGGTTTGCTTTGGGCAATATATTTTTCTACATACCATTTCTGGGCATTTGTAACGACTTGAATCGATGGGTCATCTTGTACAAGCGCAAAGTAGCTATGAATATCATCAGTTGTTTCTCCAATAGGGGTATTTACATAATTAATAGTGGCTTCGTGATCCGGCTGAACGGCATCTACGATTGATTGGACCGGACTTACGGTTGATTGGGTTACCGTTTTCCCGGTAACAGGATCCTTTACATCTTGATAAATTTCACGGGTCGAAGATTGCGAGTTTACTACTGACCACTTGCCATTGTCTTTTTTTAGCGTAAGGTCAATAATTCCTAATGAACCGCCCCCGTATCCTGCTTGAACGGCTGGAACACCATTGATTGTGCCTTTCGTGTTATCAACACCCGGCAAAGGCTTCTTATCTGCTCCTAAAAATAAACCGTCTAGGGCAGCTTCGGTTTTGGCAGGGAATACTTTGTGTGTATGGGAGAATGTAACTGCGTCAATACCAGGAACCTCTGTTAGAGCGTAAATGACATCTTCTGTGTTGAGTTTGTTTGCACTGAAGCCGGAGTGCGTCATCGCAACAATGATGTCTGCTCCTTCTTCTCTCATTTGCGGAATAAACTTCTTAGCTGTATCGACGATTGATTTTGTGACAACTTTCCCATTTAGATGAGCATTATCCCACTCGCTAATTTGTGGAGGCACGAAGCCGATATAACCAATTTTTATGACGTGCTTTTTGCCTTGCGCGTCGACTACTTTTTTGTTGAGAATTTTGTAAGGGGTAAATTTATTTTGATCATTGTTCGGGTCATTATCATGGTCGTCGATATACACATTTGCATTAACATAAGGGAAATTTGCATCGTCATATGCTTCTTCAAGAAAATCGAGACCATAATTAAATTCGTGGTTTCCTAGTGTGGCCATATCATAATCCATTTGATTCATCGCTTTGAATACCGGATGAACCTCACCGTCTTTGAGCGGTTCGATTTTTGCCTTATACGTTCCGAGCGGAGTTCCTTGAATTAGGTCCCCATTATCGACTAGGACACTATTCTCAGCCTCTTTACGTGCCTCTTTCACAAGGGATGCGGTTTTAGCCAGTCCAACTTTTTCGTAAGCTGCGGCTTTGTAATAGTCGTAGTTTAATAGATTAGTATGGATATCTGTCGTTTCCATAAGTCTGAGGGATACTGTTGGAGACTTTTCTTCTTTTGTTGCTAGGACATTTACTGGTGTTACATTTTTTTCTGCGGTCGCATGCGTTGTTGAAAGGAATGGGACTGCGAGAAGAGTTACTGCCAATGTAGTTGATAAAAATTTCTTGGCTTTACGAAACTTTCTTTTATTCATCCTTTTTCACCTTCCTAGTAACATTAAATTTTTCAATGCATCCATAGTAAAATTGCCGACAAGCACAATATAACAGAAAATTATAAATTTGTGTTACATTCCATCTAATATTTTTGTAAAATTACAATTTTTTCGTAAATTATGTCGCAAACGTAGAAAAAGTAGTTTACCGCACTAAAGCGGCGGGGGACAGTCCCCCACCGCTTTAGTGTGCAAAAGAGTTGTATGGTTTTTAGTTTTTGATATTTCGATAAAATTTGATGATGAATAAGGTAAACAGGGAATGTGAAAAAACAAGTTTAAGTGTGGTTCCGAATTTTCTGTTATATTTAGTATATAGGTTCATTTTTTTATCATTTCAAAAACATGGAGGGTGTTATGACTCGTCTAACCGACCACCTGATCGTGATCTCATTTGACTGTCTTTCCGCTTTAGATTTTCCAATGCTTCAAGATCTTCCCCACTTCCAAGAGCTGTTCAAAAATGGATCGTATTGCAGGAATGTTGAAACGATATATCCTTCCGTAACCTACCCTTGCCACGCGACGATTGTGACAGGAAATTTTCCAAACCGGCACGGGGTAATCAACAACACCTTTCTTCAACCCGGCAAGCACTCGCCAGACTGGTATTGGCATCGTCGGCACGTAAAGGGTACTACCCTTTATGATGAAGCAAAAAAAGCTGGTTTGACCACAGCCGCATTGTTATGGCCGGTAACTGCGGGGGCAAAGATTGACTATAATATGCCGGAGATTTTTGCAAATCGGCCTTGGCAGCACCAAATCGCTGTTTCACTAAGGAACGGAAGTCCACTCTTTCAGCTGGATATGAACCGACGCTTTGGTCATCTTCGTAAAGGACTTAATCAACCGGAACTAGATGATTTTGTGCTTGAAGCTACTGTTCAAACGATCAAGACAAAAAAGCCTAACCTATTGCTCGTTCATTTTACTGATCTAGATACGCAAAGACACTATCATGGCTTTTCTTCAAAAGAGGCGATGGCAGCCATCCAGCGTCATAATGACCGGCTCGGAAAAATAATCGAAGCCTTAAAAGAAAGTGACATTTATGAAAAATCAACCATTATTGCCCTTGGCGATCATAGTGCACTTGATGAATCTAAAGCCGTCAAGCTAAACGTATTATTGCGTGAGCATGGACTTATTGAGGTTGATCCTCGCGGGAATATAACAAACTGGAAAGCATATTGTAAAAGCTGTGATGGCTCAGCATATATTTACATTAAGAACCAAGCTGATTTTGAAACAAAGGAAGCGATTAAAGAGCTAGTTAACAAGCTTTTACCTGACAAGCGAAATGGAATTGAGGCCGTACTAACAGGAGCTGAAGCTGGTGCTAAAGGAGCTGATCGAAATTCGTTTCTGATGCTTGAAGCACTACAAGGGTATTATTTTAAAGAAGACCACCACGGAGAATATATTGACGTGATTACAGAGGAGGATGTTAAAGCGAAGCGTTATACGGTTGCATCCCATGGCTATTCTCCAGAAAAAGAAAATTATTCAACGATTCTAATTGCATCAGGGCAGGGGATTCGCGAAAACGTTCAGATTCCATCCATGCATCTTGTGGATGAAGGTCCGACATTCGCACGATTGCTTGATCTTAATCTTGGTGATACGGATGGTAGATTGATAGAAGAATTGTTAACCGGATAAAGATGCGTTTTATACTTAGTTCTCATTTTGTAACCTTCTTTACTTTTTAAAAGATGGCTGTGTTAAAGCTCAGTGTTGATTTTTTTACACAATGTTGATTGGAGCGGAAATCAACATTCAAGTTCAGCAGAGCCTAAAAAAATAGATATAGGAGGAAAACCTATGAAGGGCTTTACAAAAGAAGAGAATAGTTGGATGTTTTATGATTGGGCAACCTCTGCTTATTCGATTATTATTTCGACGGCAGTGTTTCCGTTATTTTATAAAGCATCTGCCACGAATGCAGGGGTAAGCTCTGCAGATTCTACTGCATACCTTGGCTACACCATTTCTTTTGCGACATTTCTATTAGCGGCACTGTCGCCCATTTTGGGAACTATTGCCGATTATCAAGGCTTTAAAAAACGTTTTTTCAGCTTCTTTTTTGGATTAGGAGTGCTGTTTACTGCGTTATTAGCCGTGGTGCCAAGTGAAAATTGGCTGCTCTTATTAATTATTTATACAGTAGCGGTGATTGGCTCATCGGGGGCGAACATTTTCTATGATGCCTTTCTCGTCGATGTAACAACAAAAGATAGGATGGACCGGGTCTCCGCCCGTGGCTTTGGGTTGGGGTATATCGGAAGCACCATTCCATTTATCATCAGCATTGCAATCATTATTTTGGCGCAAAATAAAACATTGCCGTTGTCAGTTACTGCCGCGAGTCAAATTGCCTTTTTGATTACCGCGATTTGGTGGGGTGCCTTCGCTATCCCCATGTTTAAAAATGTTCGGCAGCGGTATTTTATTGAACGCGAGCCAAACCCAATTGTGAACAGCTTCAAACGAATTGGAAAAACCTTAAAAGAAATTCGTAAATATCGAGCTCTGTTTTTATTCCTGCTTGCTTATTTCTTATACATTGACGGGGTTGATACGATTATTACAATGTCCACTGCGTACGGAACGGATTTAGGTATCGATTCTACCAATCTTTTGATTATTTTATTTGTAACCCAGGTCGTAGCCGCGCCATTTGCGATTCTTTACGGTCGTATGGCGAAAAAATTCACCGGAAAAAGAATGTTGTATGTTGGGATTGTTGTTTATATTTTTGTTTGTATTTATGCCTATTTCTTAAAAACAACGACGGACTTCTGGATTTTAGCGATGCTCGTCGCCTCGTCACAAGGCGGGATTCAAGCACTAAGCAGAGCCTATTTTGCCAAGCTTGTTCCAAAACAGAACGCCAATGAATTTTTTGGATTCTACACGATTTTTGGTAGATTTGCGGCCATTTTAGGACCACTACTAGTTGGAGCTACCGCGCAGCTTACTGGAAGCTCAAGCAGCGGCGTGTTCAGTTTAATCATCCTATTTATCTTAGGATTAATTATCCTGTCCCGTGTCCCAAACCCAGATCCAGAACCAGATGAGGTACTAATTTCATAAGAGAAATAAACACCACCTTTAACGCACTAACGCACCGGGGGACAGTCCCCCGGTGCGTTAGTGCGTTAATGTATAAAGAAGAAAAAGCGCTGAAGTGGTTTACTTTTGGCGCCTCTTTTTTTGATATCGTTATTGGTATAAAATTCACTTTATATGGATATTAACAGGATCATCAGAGAGAGGTGCAACATGACAAAAAGAATGATTTCGATTTTCTTCATGATTTTTAGCTTCACTATTTTATCCGCCTGTGAATCTGAACAGGATATCGATAAACTTATTCAAAACTATGTTAAAGAAAAATACGGATTTACTGCTGATATTACCAATCGTGAAGGTAAGAACGAAGGAAATATGGGGGACAGAACTTACACCGTTCAAAAAAGCAGTAAACCTCAAATTAAATTCCAAGTCCACCTAACAGGCATGCTGAAATCTAAAATCGAAGGCGATAATTATCATGATCAAAAAAAAGCATATGAGTTAAGTCAGAAATTTTTCAAATTCAATCAACCAAAACTAGAAATGCTGAATTTTGAGGATGTTTATTTTACAGCTTCAACTGGTGGACTTGTAGTAAATGCCGTCTCAAGTAAAGAAATATCCTTTAATCAACCGGGCTCGATTGATCATTTACTTGAATTTGTTCTTATCGCAAATACCTTTAAAAATGAGCATTTGCCATCCACAAGCAGCATTGAATCCATAAAAATATTCAATAAAACAACCAAGCTAACGTTCGCTTTAAATGAAATAAACACGATTACCAATAAAGATGCCCTATTAAAGGAGCTTAATAACGATCCGGATTTTGTGAATGACTCCTTGTTCAAAAGAGATTTTACAGCGTTTCAATTAATGGAAAAAGAGCTTGAGAAAATCGGCTATAGGTTTACAAACGGATTAACAATTGGAATGGTGAAAGAATCAATCTATTGTTACGGGAAAAATATAACAAACGGAGAATGCACTGGGGGCTATGAAGTCAAATTGGATGGCCCAAAAGATCCCAAAAATTTATTTGCATTGGTTCAGATCCTAAAAAACAATCAAGAAATCAAAATAAAGGATATTGTTATTCCTGGAAGTCCCCTAATCATGATTGAAAATATAGAAAGCATTACAAGCGCCCAGCAGATAAAACTCATGTTGGATAAATAAAAAACCCGCTCTAATCCGAACCACTCCATTAAAGCGTCACAGCACCGGGGGACTGTCCCCCGGTGCTTTAATGTGGTAATGTATTGAGGGACTAATTCCTGGTGCTTGTTTTTACACGTTTAAATCCCTTTTTTTGAAAAATGTGTAGGTGACGATAATGAGAAGTACGCTTACAGCTACTGACAGTATCACAAATACATTATCTAGACCTCCGCCAAACATGACGTCTTTAGCTTCAAAATATTTAAACGGAGTCAAATATTTTAAGCCTTCAAGATTCTCGTTCAAATCAATGATGATTGATAACATATAGGTGAGTAAAAGAATACCGGTAGCAACCGAAGCTGCTTTTTTGGGTTTACTTTTAATAGAAGCCAGTGCCGTTCCGATCACCATAAACAAGACCTGCAAAAAGAACATTCCCGCCATTGTAAGAGCAATATCCCCATTTACATCTTCACCAGAAGTATTCAATCTCCCAATATAAAAGATCAACGAACCAAGAGTAACAAGATTAAAGACGACCACATTAGTAAATGCCGCTAGCAATTTTGCGGTAATGACGGTATTCCTTGAAACTGGCTTCACGAATAAAAACTCAGATGTTTTATCCCGCTCTTCTTTTGCAATTATCGACGCCCCCAGCATCACTGCATGGATGGTCGCCATTAATAACAGATAAATATATAAGATTGTATAATAACCGCCAATCGTCGATAAATCAACTTCACCAAAACCCATTACGGCCTTTAACGATTTTGGCATATCTGCCATCAGGTCATTAATTGATTGGCCAGATGAGGAGTATGCTTCGTATTTAGCCATACCGGATACAACCATAAAAAATACACCAATGCTCCAAATAATCAGCGATTTACGGTTCGCTTTTAATTCTCTCCAAAATACATTCATCCAGTAACCCTCCTTGTAGCCCAATTTTTCGGCCAAAACTTAAACAGAGTGGATATCCTTTTTGGCATATACAAAATAGCTAGCCGCAGTGGCAAGAATAATAATGACTGCTCCTGCAATTAAAAATGATGTTTCATAACTAGAATGGTTCATAATATAAGTCGTATCAAAATACTTAAACGGTGAAATATAACGTTTCGCTTCCTCACCAGATGTATCAAAAAACATCCCTAAAAAATAAAAAGCAAAAACGGTCGCTAGGGACACCGTCAGCACAGATTTAATATTTTTCATCAGTACAGAAAGCATGATCCCTAGTGCTAAAAACATCAATTGGACAAACAACACGGTGAGTGAAAGCAACATAAAGAGCTTGAAACTAAAGTCATCTGTCTTCACCTGCTGCATAATAAAACTTGCGGCGGCCCAAAAGAAAATATTCGTTATGAAAATTGAAATTAATGATGCCAATAGTTTAGATGTTAAAACAGTTGTACGCGTAACCGGCTTGGTTAATAAAAAATCAGCCGTTTTTTCCCGAACCTCTTTGCTGACTATGGAGGTACCTAGATTCATTGCTTGTATTGCTCCACAAAGAGTAACAAAGGTTAATGGGAAGCAATAAAATCCCAAAATAGTAAAGAAGTTTCCCAGGTTAACACCGATTGCATTTCTTATCGCCTCCGGATACCCCTCCATAATCTTCATAAACTGCTCCGAGTCCTTTACAAATGAAGGATAAAACGACATATATAACATAACGATAGCCATTAAGGAAATGGACCAGATGATCGTAGATTTCCGATACGCCTTCAATTCATGCATAAATATATTCATCGTTTTTAAGCCTCCTTCTCGTAGTAATGCAAAAAGATCTCCTCAAGGTCTGGTTCTTCAATCCATAGGTTGGCGATTTCAATGTCAGAAATCTTTTTCAATACAATGTTAATGTTGCCTCTAAACAAGAAACTGACTGTCACGCCCTTGACCTCTAGTTTTGTCACGCCTTCTAAATTAAAATAATCTTTATCTACTGGGGTTTTCGTTACAACTTTGATTTTTTTATAATTATTTTCCTTTAACGTACTAATCTTTTCGACCGTAACGATTTTACCTTCTTTAATAATCGCAACACGATTACATAATCTTTGGACCTCGCTTAAAATATGGGAAGAAAATAAAATAGTCGCGCCTTTTTTATTCTCTTTTTCAAGCAAATCAAAGAATTTCTGCTGCATTAACGGGTCAAGACCGCTCGTAGGTTCATCAAGAATAATCAACTTCGGTTCATGAAGGAGCCCTTGCACAATTCCGACTTTCTTTTTGTTCCCTAAAGACAGATCATCTATTTTCTTTGTTAAATCAAGATCCATTATTTCTGCTAATTCTTTAATTCTTTTTGTACAATCCTTTTTATAAAAGCTAGCTGAATATTTTAATAGGTCCATCACTTTCATATTGTCATAATAAAATACTTCCGATGGCAGGTAGCCAATCTGCTTCTTTATTTCAGGACCAAATTGAACACAGTCTTTTCCGAAAATCTTTGCACTTCCGCTTGTTGGATAAATTAATGACAACAATGTTCTAATCGTAGTCGATTTCCCAGCACCATTTGGTCCAATGAAGCCAAAAATCTCACCCTCTTCAACATTAAAGCTAATGTCGGTAATCCCTCTGGCCTTTCCGTAGGTTTTAGTAAGATTATTGATCTCAATTACATTCATGATAGAACCTCCCTTTTTCATTCGGAAATATATAAAAGCAGTAAAATCAACTTATTTATAGAAAGCATTCTTTAAAATCTCACAATAAGCTTCCATTTCTGTCATCACTTCGTCTAAAAAAGCCTGATCCAAATCTACTTTAAGTGCTTTGTCCTGCTGCCTGTATGCAAATCCTTCCATCGTCCAAAAAATAATATTCAATGTTTTTTCGAGATCAAGACCTTCCTTAAACTTAGTAAGGTCGATATCGCCAAATAAATCTTTATAGCCGCTCTCCAATAATTTTTTCATCTTAATGTCTAATTCTGTCTTCACTTCAGGGGAGTCCTCAGTGTAGACGCTTTTTAAAAAATTAAACATTTCAGGGTATTGGTTAAATAACTCGAATTTAAGGAAGGCAACCAGTCTGTACCTTTTGAAAATATCTTTTTCATCCCAATCTACTTTTGCAAGGATCTCTTCCATCGTTATTTCCATGAAATGGTCGTATAAAAATAAGTACAGATCCTTCTTATTATTAAAATAATGGAACAATAACCCTTTTGAAATTCCAGCCTCTTTAACAATTTCATTGGTTGAAGCATTTTGATAACCTTTTTGTGCAAACTCCTTTAATGCTGCGTTTAAAATCCGATCTTGCTTTTCTTGGTTTAGATTAAGAAACTTTGAAAACATCGGGTTCACCTCCATAGGAAACTTTCTTTTGCAGCATTTTTCAGTTTTGACTCATGTGGTCAATTTCAGTATATTCCCGTTGACCTAATCGGTCAATATTTATTTTATGTAACAAAATGATCGCTATACTAATTTTCCTATAAATAAAAAAGCTTACCCCGAAATATGGGATAAGCGTTATCTTAGTTTTTATATATAACCGTTTCTCCTAATTGTAGACTTTTAGCCACGTCAATAATCCGCTGATTACTGCTCCCTTTGTAAAGAAGACTTAAATCCCGCTTCTCTAACTCAAATCGACCATCCACCAATACATCAATGGTTCCTAGCAGGCTTATATGACTTCGATTAACAAGCAATTCTTCAAACGTGTACCCGGTGTAGCACCAGATATTTTTTCCGGCCTGCTTTAAAGCTTTTGCTAATTCACTCACATCATGACTTTGCAGAAAAGGATCTCCTCCACTAAAGGTTACATTGGTCAGTTCGTTATTCATGATTTCTGTATAGATTTGCTCCTTTGTCATGTCTGTTCCATTTTCCATTTTCCAACTTTGCGGATTGTGACATCCAAGGCAGTGATGAGAACATCCGGCAAAAAAGACGACACTGCGGAACCCTTCCCCATCAACAATACTGTCATGAATAATATTTATTACTTTCATCAGCCAACACCCACCCCTTTTCAAACAAGTCTTTGTAAAATTCAGTTGGAAAAAGTGTTGGTCAAAACGACCAACACTTTTCTATTAATGGTGATGAATTCTTTCGCGTTCCTCACTTCGTTTACTGCTATTCCATTTATCTAGACTTCCAACTAAGTATCCTGTGATTCTACGGATTCGCTCAATTTTAGATTCCTCATGGTTTCCGCATTTCGGACATTCGTTTTCAATAATTCCTTTATGGTTACAGTCTAAGCAACGATCAACCGGATGATTGATACTTCCATAACCGACACCATATTTTTGCATAGCCCGAACGATCGTATCTAATGCATCAATATTTTTGCTTGCATCACCGTCGAGCTCAATATAAGTGATATGCCCAGCATTGGTCAGTTCGTGGTATGGCGCTTCAATTTT
This sequence comes from Neobacillus terrisolis, assembly GCF_051233475.1. Taxonomy (NCBI): domain Bacteria; kingdom Bacillati; phylum Bacillota; class Bacilli; order Caryophanales; family Bacillaceae; genus Neobacillus; species Neobacillus terrisolis. The sequence continues at coordinate 12,326 of NZ_JBKFGH010000002.1, forward strand.
AATTTTGTCAACTGCCTTAATTTTGAAATATACCGGAACATGGAAGCTGTTTGTGAAATACTCCCGGTCGGTCACCCTAGGTATGATTCCATGCTTAGCTCTCGCTTTTTTCAATGCCTTCCCGGCAAAAGATTCTGCAGGAGTTGCAAGCAATGTGTAGTTCATCCCGTATTCTTCTGTGGCAGAATCCATTTTTCCACGCATATATTTAATGATGTCGAATCCTAATTGTGCTGCTTCTTCGCATTCTCCATGATGTTTTCCTGTCAGCTGAACTAGCGCTTCAGCTAATCCTACAAAACCAATAGAAAGCGTTCCTTGCTTTAGGATTTCATCAAGCTTTTGGTGCGGATGCAGCATTTCCCCGTTCCACCAAACACCTTGTCCATAAAGGAATTTGAAATGGGAAGCGGTCTTTTGAGCCTGATAAAGGTAGCGGTCATATAGCTGCTTTACTGTTAAATCAATATAATGATCAAGCTTGCCAAAGAAATCCATTACACCATCCGATTCAATTGCCAGGAGTGGCAGGTTGATCGTTGAAAACGAAAGATTTCCTCGACCTAATGGTGTTTCTTTACCGTTTACGTTTGAAATGGTGCGCGTTCTACAGCCCATTGTCGCAATTTCGGACTGTGGGGTTCCATCGTAATATTTCAAATTAAACGGCGCGTCAAGGAACACATAGTTCGGGAACAACCGCTTCGATGTTGTTTCTAATGATAGTCTGTAAAGGTCATAGTTTGGATCACCTTCGTTAAAGTTCACTCCATTTTTAACCTTGAACACAATAATCGGGAAAATCGGGGTTTCGCCTCCGCCTAATCCGCCTTGTGTAGCAAGAAGCAGATTCTTCGTAACCATTCTGCCTTCTCTTGAAGTGTCCGTACCTAGGTTTACTGAGATGAATGGGACTTGCCCCCCGCCCCTACTATGCATCGAATTACTATTATGTATAAATGCCTCACATGATTGGAAAACCTCTTGGTCCGTCAATTCCCAAGCTTTTTCTTCGATGATTTCCTCTTCCATTTCACCAACCATTAACTCTTTAATCATCTTCTTCTTTTTTTCAAACGTCATTCGAACATACGGTGCTAAATCGTAATCAAAAGTCGGGATCGATTGGCCCCCGTGCTGATTGTTTTGATTTGCCTGGAAGATGATACTGGTTAGCGCCAAGGCACTGGTAATGCTTTTCGGCTCTCTCATATGCCCGTGGCCTGTGTTAAAACCACCTTGCAAAACTTTTGCTAATGGAATCTGGCAGCATGTCGTTGTTCCGCTGGCATAAAAATCTAAATCATGAATGTGAATGTATCCGTCCATATAAGCTTGTTGGACATCTTCAGCAAGTATGTGGTCGATCACAAATGATTTCGCTGAAGAGGATGCAAACAACATCATCATTCCCATTGGTGATAAACCATCTACGTTGGCATTTTCTTGTACTAAATCCTTGTTACTACTGTTAACAATTTCTTTAAATTCTTCAAACAATTTCGATTTCATAGTTTTCCCCTTTCGGTAAAAACCCTATATTTAGTATCACGAAAATAATCTTATCACAATATGTTGTATCTATTTGTGAAAAATTCATTTATTTTTTGTGACATTTTGGAAATTTATCCAAATTTTTTTTAGTTTTTTATTGATTTTTTTTTAAACACCACAACTAAGAAATTTTCTCTTTTTTTCTCATGTCGATGAACAATTTAACACTTGCAGCTGTTTTTATTTTTTTATATAATATGGACTAATTGCATAAGTTGAATGTTTTCTAGGGTTCCGCAGCTTTATCTTAGTTGGTCTGGTCCGAGAGAAAACTCGCAGCTTTTGCTGTGACACGGAAGGATAAAAGCCTGGGAGATACTATTAATATGGTATATCCCAGGCTTTTTTGTTTTCAGGCTAACTGAAGGGAGTTTACACAAAAATGAATAAGGAATGGGCAAAAGTATACATTGGTGCCTTCTTTGAGGTGATCTGGGTATCTGGTTTAAAACATGCAGATGATCTGTTGACTTGGATAAGTACAATCGTATCGATAATTATTAGTTTTTACATGTTTATCATGGCAGGAAGAAAATTGCCTTTGGGCACTGTATATGCCGTTTTTGTCGGTCTAGGAACCGCCGGAACGGTCGTAGCAGAAATCCTATTATTTTCTGAACCCTTCAAGGCTGAAAAGCTGTTTTTCATTCTACTGTTATTAGTCGGGGTTATCGGGCTTAAATTTGTAACACATGATCAAACAGAGGAAGGAGTTGATTCCTGATGGCTTGGGTCTCGTTAATTGCAGCGGGGTTGGGGGAGATATTTGGGGTAGCGATGATCAATAAATATCATCTAGATCGCAAGTGGAATTCCCTTGTTCTAATAATACTTGGTTTTGGCAGTAGCTTTCTCCTACTCACCTATGCCATGAAATCCATCGCTATGGGAACAGCGTATGCGATCTGGACCGGAATCGGTGCCTCTGGTGGAGCAATCATCGGCATGCTTCTTTATAAAGAGTCAAAAGACTGGCGTCGAATCCTCTTTATCGCCATTATCATCATCTCCGTAATCGGCCTAAAACTTGTATCCTAACCGAGGACTGTCCCCCCACCTCACTAACGCAGTAAAGCACTGGGGGACAGTCCCCCAGTGCTTTACTGCGGTGAAACGCTTGGGAATTGGAGGGTGAAGGTGGTTCCTTTACCGAGTTCGGTGTCTATCTTTATTTTCCCTTTCATTGATTGGACGATTTGAAATGATATCGTTAAACCGACTCCAGTACCTTTTTCCTTTGTCGTATAAAATGGCGTGCCCAATTTTTTTAACTGGGATTTCGTCATCCCCTTCCCATTATCAATGATTTCAATGACGACCTCTCCACTTTTTTCATACATATTAATTGTTAAAGTTCCACTCATTTCCATCGCTTCAATACCGTTCTTGATAATATTTACTAAAACCTGTTTAATTTCGTTCCTGTTTCCTCTTATAAACAGGTCATTTTCGATGGCCGTTTGAATCGATATATTCTGTATATTCGAATACGATGTCATTAATTCAATCGTTTTCTTAACCTCATCCGAAATATTGATCGAGGACAATTCTCCCGTATGTGGCTTTGCTAACGATAAGTAGTCATTAATAATCGATTGGGCATGGTCTAACTCGTTCATCGCAATAGCAATATAATTTCTCTGTGAACTATGTAAGTTATGGTCATCGACCATCAACTGCAGGAACCCGCGGACTGATGTCATCGGATTCCGAACCTCATGTGCAACAGATGCCGCCAATTGGCTAATAACATTTAATTTTTCAGCTTGCTGTAATTCTTCTCGGAGTACTAATTGCTGATTTACATTTTCAATGATAATCATAACCACAATTAAGCAAACCCAGGTGATCGTATAAAAAATGCACATGAAAAGGATTTGTTCAATTTCATTTCGAGTAAATAAGGTTATCAAGACGATAAGGGTGTTCACCCAAAATACAATGCTTGCAAAAATGAGCTTTTGATTCTTTTGCAACACTGCAATTTTTCGCCTAATAAAAATAAGAAAAAAACTTGTTAAAGAATAATTGATAAGTACTACATAAAATCCGTCTCCACCAATAATAAACCGGTAGGTTAATAGGGCGACAGCCATAATAATACCCGGTATTGTCCCACCATAAATGAAAGAAATAATAAACGGGATCATTCTAAAATCATATATATATCCTTCAGAAAATGTAATCGGGAAGGACATCGATAGACCTAAGGTGAGCAACATTATTAGAGTAAGCTTCCAATTCAGCTTCTTTCGTTCATTATTTTCATCATTAAAAAATAAATGATATACCAAAATTGGAAAAAGCACGATAAGTACTTGATATAAAACAATCTCTGCATCAATAAACATAAAAAATCCTCCGTAAAAATATAGGAGAGAAATGATAGTAAAAATTTTCTCGTAAAATATTATATTATATTCCGTTCTTTATTCACTATATTTTCTAAAAATTAATTATATTCGACAAAAAAACAAGCAGTTTTATCATCACTGCTTGTTTTTTTGTCGAATTTATTAGTGTTTTACGTTTCAATTTAAAGATTCAGTTCCACCTGATGATCTTTTCCGTCATCGTGCAGCTCTACAAACGGCGGATTGTCAGCAGTAATGGGAACAGGCTTTCCATTAACAGTTAAACTCTTTTCACCATCTGAGCCCCTTTTAACCGTAATCATATACCGTGATTTTCCAAAACTATAGGTGACTGAGAAACCTGGCCATTCTGCTGGAATTTTAGGATCAATATACAGGTGATTTTCTCTGCGGCGAATACCTAGAATCCATTCAATTCCAGCTTGGTACAACCAGCCTGAAGCCCCTGTATACCATGTCCACCCCGCATGCCCCTCATTTGGTTCCGCAGTATATACATCGGCCGCAAGAGCATACGGCTCACCTGTATAGGTCATTACTTCTCGATCGGTGCGTGTATGAGTCATCGGATTTAGCATCGAGAACATCTCAAATGCTTTATCGTTTTCCCCAAGCTGACAACTGGCAACAATTCCCCAAATGACACCATGAGTATACTGGGCACCGTTTTCTCTAATTCCCGGCGGATACCCCTGAATATACCCAGGACTTGGGTCCGTTTCATCAAATGGCGGAGTTAACAGTCGAATGACCGAAAGTTCCCGCTCGACCAATTCACGATCGAACGATTTCATTGCTTGAATCGCACGATCTTTTGGGGCACCTCCAGAAATAACAGACCATGATTGGGCGATAGCATCAATCCGGCATTCTTCATTTTGAATAGAACCTAGCCAATCTCCTGAATCTGTAAAGGCACGACGGTACCACTGGCCATCCCAAGCATGCTCATTAAGAGCATCAATTAATTGCTGGCGCCGTTTCTGATAAGTTTCAACCCTGCTTAAATCACCCTGTTGACGACAAAGCTCAGCAAATCGATTCAACACATCACAAATGAACCAGCCAAGCCACACACTTTCACCACGGCCCTTAACACCAACAAGGTTCATTCCATCGTTCCAATCTCCTACCCCGATAAGCGGCAACCCATGCTCCCCGATCCGGTTTAAAGCAAGATCGATTGCTCTTAAGCAATGTTCATACACTGTACCCGTTTCAGAGGAGCGTACGGTCGGTTCATACCGTTCATGTTCATCCTCACCAAGCAGGTCACTAACTAAAAATGGTGCTAGTTCATCTAAAATAGTTCGGTCACCTGTATGTTCAATATATCGTGACACTACATATGGCATCCAAAGCAGGTCATCAGAAAAAGTAGTCCGAATTCCTCGTTCGGTTTCTTCATGCCACCAGTGTTGCACATCTCCCTCTAAATATTGATGGGAGGCATGAAGAATAATTTGTTCCCGTGTTTTCTCCGGCATGGTATGGAGAAGTGCGAGTGAATCCTGTAATTGGTCGCGGAAGCCAAAGGCCCCTCCTGCCTGGTAAAAAGCAGTTCTAGCCCACATCCGACAAGCCAGCGATTGATACAAAAGCCAACCATTCAACAGAAAATTGGTTTCTTGTGAAGGAGTTGACACTTGAATTTGGCCCAAATGCTGATCCCAAAAACAGGTTACCTCCTGCATGGTTTGCTCGCAAACAGAAGGCTGACGATACTTTCGAACTAGGTAAATGACTTCCTCCTGGGAGTCCGCACAGCCAAGCAAGATATAGACAACCTGTTCCTCGTTTGGCAGTAGGTTTAACTTTGCCTGAACCGCACCGCACGAATCGAAATGCGAGCCTGTCCGCCCAGATAATTGAACTCTTTCCATTGCTGCAGGTCGGTCCATTGAACGGTTTCGTCCAATAAACTCATTGCGGTCTGCAGTCCAAGATACATGTTGGAAAGAATCTGGAGATTCAGCTGTTTGTTCATTCTCACTCTTTGCACCAGCAACATTTATCTTCCTATCCATCCCTGATTCAGGGTAAATCCCCAAGAAAGCAGTAGCCTCTTTAAAGATTTCTTGATAGGTGTTCCGAGCAGTTAAAACTTGTTCTGACTCAATCCAATCCGTCACAATATAAGGAGCATTGGCTTGCCTTTGAACACCTAATACCCATTCTGCATAATACGTAAGCGAAATAGTTCTTGGCTCCGTGGTTTTATTTTGCAGTTTCATTTTTATGATTTTTACAGGATCCTCAAGTGGGACATAAATGTTCATCTCGTGTTTAATTCCATATCTTTCATGATCAAACCTCGTAAAGCCTTTCCCATGAGTTATTTTGTACGGTTCATGGGTATGGGCAATAGATGGTGCAACAGACCAATTTTCCCCGCTTTCTTCATCCCTAATAAAACCTGTTTCGGTTGGGGGATCAAGTACAGGATCATTCGACCAAGGTGTCAGCTTGCATTCGCGGCTGTTCCTCCACCACGTGTAACCTGTTCCCATTTCTGAAATGAGACATCCAAAGTTTTTATTGGCCAAAACATTAATCCAAGGAGCAGGCAAATGATTCCCGTTTTTGATCAGAATACGATACTCCTTTCCATCTGGAGAAAATCCCCCCCAACCATTGAAAAACAACCATTCTTTTGTTTCCTCTAATAACGTTTGACCAAAACCACTACTGGCAGAATGATAGTTGCTTTGAGAAGTACCAGTTGGGTTTAATTGTTCAGGAACAGCAATTTGAGCTTCTTCCTTTGATAAACGAATTTGGGCGAACAGACTTGGTCCGCCGGCTCGTAAATCAACACGGGCGACTGCCTTCAATAAGGTCTTATTTTCCTCAGTTAATTGATTAGCTGGAATTACATAAACCCCTGACACACCTGCCCCAAAACGGTCTACTCCATGTTCTGCAGCCTGTTTGAGGGCTTCTTGTAAATGTTGGTGATATCCTTCTTCTGATTCATTAAGAAGAACAAGGTCAAACAAAAGCCCCAGTCTTCGCAAATATTCATGACCTGTAAGCATTTTAACGACAAATGGTAGTTGACTGCGATTATCGATGCGGATAAGCACAATCGGTCGATCACCAGATACTCCAAAACTCCATAATCCGGATTGACCCTTTTCATTTGCAATAATACTATTTTTGCGTTCGTCACGAAGTGGCGGAGTATATAGAACCCGTCCTGCTAAAGTCTGAAAAAGGGTTGCTTCACGATTCGTCAAATGCAAATTTCGAAGCTCAATTTGGCCCCGATTCCAAGCCATTTGAAACGTTCTTTCCACTTCTTGATAAGGCGCAAACCTGCGAACGATTTCAATGGCCTCTTCTCGTGTATTACTAACAGAGGTAACAGAGATTAATTGAACTTGACTACCCGGTTTCACCCTAATTCTGCGTCTCATTACGAATGCTGGATCGGCTACTGAACCTACCCTGCCACGAAGACGTGATCGAATCCCCTTAGGTTCAGAGAGCTGATAACCTCGTCCAATAAAGCTTGATCGATCGGTTTCATACTCGATTGTCCCAAGCCCCTCACCTTCAACCATGAGAGTATGAGCAGACCATAATGTCTGATCCTTTGCTTCGCGTGGTCTTCTGCCCGCAACTAAGCAACCTGACTCTGCATCAAAAGCCGTTCGGATAAACAGCTTGCTAAAAGCAGTATGTGCCACATCGGCAATCGGATTTGCCAATGCTAATTCGATAAAAGTTGTTACCTCTAGTACCTTTACCTCGCTGCTAGTATTGGTTAAGGATATTCTTCGAACCTCAGCATTCCACTCTGAAGAAACACAAATTTCCATGCTCGTTTTTACATCGCCATCTTCACGCATAAAAGTTGCGTGATCAAGTCCAAATAGAACCCTTTGTTCTTCAGCTTCTACTTGGCAGGGCTGATAAGATGGTGACCACAGCTTATCCGTTGCGATATCACGAATATATACGTAGCTCCCCCACGGATCCAACACAGGATCCTCTCTCCATCTTGATACGGATAACCCTTTAAACTGACTAAACCCGCTGCCTGTGGTTGTGACCACGGTTGTAAATGTACTATTGGAAAGCACACAAACCTCTGGGACAGCTGTATGGGGAGAATCATACTCCCTGACAGTTGCAGTATCCTGAACAATTTTCGAGAATGGCTCGTGGATTCGATGTAAGGCTGGATGCATAATGAACTTTGGATTTTTCGGCACCCGTTCTTGCAAAAGAAGTTCGGCGGAACGAATTTGTTTATTACGGTGAAATCTTCCAACCATCGTTTTAGGAAGCAGGACATTTGCAAGAGTTAATAAACTCATTCCCTGATGATGGGCCATGAAACTGCGAATGACAACATGCTGTTTATCTTTTGGCAGCCGCTCCTGTGTAAAGTCCAAAGCTTCATAATATCCGTATTTTCCGCGACCTTTCATCTGTTCAATTTGTTTTAAAGCGGAAAGTGCCTCATCCTTCGCAAATGGGAGCGCAAGAATAGTAGCATACGGAGCAACTACTAAATCTTTCTCCAGTCCTCGTTTAAATCCGAGCCCTGGAACACCGAATGCGCGGTATTGGTAATTCATTTGAAAGTCAAATGCATAGTAGCCGGATTCGGATATCCCAAATGGTACCTCTCTTTGCTTGGCATATTCCATTTGCCGACTTACAACAGCGGCATACGTATCGTCCCACAAAGTATTTCGATAGGTCCGCATGAACAACCATGGCATTAAGAATTCAAACATTGTCCCAGACCAAGACAATAAGACAGGTCGTTTCCCGACCTTCGTCATTGTTCTTCCAAGCGCATTCCAATGTGAAACGGAAATTTGACCAAGAGCAATCGCAACAAAGCTGGCAATCCTTGCTTCCGAAGCCATAAGATCATACAGGATTTCATCGCGTTCATTTCGATCTGCATGATACCCTAAAGAAAATAATTTAGAAGTATGATCATACAACGGGCGGAAATCCGTTTCTTGAATTAATTTATCTAATCGTTCAAGGAGTTCATTTCCCCGTTCAGCCCAATTGACCCGGGTGTTTTTTCCAAGTTTTTTGCCTGATGCAAGTGGAGTAATTTCTTCTGAAAAGGCAATTTTTAAAGAACTTGAATCCTCCACCTGATCACCGGATGACTTGTTGATTTCATCATAAACCGCTAGCCACTCGGCCAAGCCCTCTTTTACCGCAATAAGACAACCCACTAAATTTCCCGAATCCACAGTTGATACATATCTAGGTGATAATGGATGTAACGAGGTTGTATCGTACCAATTGTATAAATGGCCTTCCCACTTTTCCATCCGCTCTAGCGTATCTAAGGTTCGCGAAAGCCGTGATATTAACCCAGGTGTGTCGATAAACTCAAAATCACGGGCAGCTAATGTACAAGTAAGGTACAAGCCAATGTTCGTTGGAGATGTTCGATGCGCTACCCCATTCGGTGGCTCTATTTGCACATTATCAGGTGGTAGCCAGTTCTCTTCTTCGGTAACATAATCTTCATAAAAGGACCAAATTTCATGAGAAAGCTTTCGCAATTCTTCAGTTTCTTGTTCTGAAAAAGACAGACGTTTTTGCTCCGATGGCTGATCAAGCCAGCGAATGACCAGCGGTGCAGAAAACCAAAGTGCACTAAAAATGAAGCCAATGACCTGGACAAACACATTTTCATTAAAAAATGTTGTGAATAAAAATAAACCGGTTAATACATATCCTCCTGCCAATCCAAGTAAAACAGGAGAACCATTCTGCTTGCTATTGCGGTCTTCTTCACTTGAAGAAACCCATTCTAATAAACGTTTTTTAGAAAAGAATAGGCGATATAAAGCCCGGCCAATTCCATCCAGTACAAGGATGATTTGAAAAGGTAGGGTCACAATAGAAACCAATATTTGGCCGATTGTATTGACTAAACTGCGTGGATATCGAACCCAAGTCTGAAACGTAAATAAATGCCGTATGACTGGCAAACATAATGTCGCAGCCACTAAAGCAAACCAGCGGAGTGGAGATCCCGGTAAAACCGTGACAGCTAATAATAGGATCGCAAATAAGATTGGCTGTACTAGGCTTCTCCTTAAATTATCAAGAATCTGCCATCTTGTTAAAATCGATAAGTCAACAGGAACTAACTCACCCTTTCGATTATACGATTTTGGTAACAGCCAAAGTAATAGTTGCCAATCCCCTCTGATCCAGCGATGTTGGCGCTTTTGATAGGTACTAAATTTGGCTGGATGGCTATCAATTAATTCGATATCCTGAAGCAATGCAGCACGAAGAAATCCACCTTCAAGTAAATCATGACTTAACACTCTATTTTCTGGTATTCTCTCACACAGTATTTGAAAAAACGCATCAACATCAAAAATCCCTTTTCCGGTAAAAATACCTTGTCCAAGCCCATCTTGATATGGATCAGAAACAGCAAACGAATAGGGGTCAATCCCTGGGTCTTGTGACCAAAGATTGGCAAAGCGAGATTGCATCACAGACTCGTGGCTCATCCCAATCCTTGGCTGGAGCACACCATAGCCTTCGATGACCCTTGTCTTGGCATCATTTAAAATGGGACGATTGTAAGGTAGATGAAGCGTACCGATCATTCGATGTGCGCTTTCGTGTGGAAGCTGAGTATCTGAATCAAGAGTAATAATATAGCGAATTTGGTTTAACAATGCTAAATCGCCATCAAGATATGTAAAGCTTGTCGTCTTACTCCCCTTTAGAAGCTCTGCAAATTCTACTAATTTCCCACGTTTTCTCTCCCAGCCCATCCATACCCCTTCAGATGGATTCCATTGTCTTCTTCGTTGAAAAAGATGGAATGTAGTTTCTGGATATGTACCACGTAATCGGGAAATCCCCCTTTGAGCCGCCTTAATTATTTGCTGATCCTCCTCGAGCATTTCTGATTGTGCATCGACAAAATCACCCAAAAATGCAAAGTGAATATTAGGGTCCCGGTTAGCTAAGTAATGCAATTCAAGACGATCAATTAGGTCATCAACTTCCTCAAGTGTTGACCAAATAATTGGAATTACGACCATCGTTGCCGCATCTTTTGGAACCCCTTTTGAAAAATCAAGCCTTAATAGCGGCACAGGATTCCTAACACGCTCAATGGTCCAGTGAGCAGCTGTAACAGCCCATTCTAAGGCAGGCAGTAACAGAACGATGAGAGCAATCGCCACATCAACCGGTCCAAGAACTGAATCCCACCCAATCCAAATTAAAAACCCAATTAGGGCTAGTGCACTGAAAAAAGCGATCATATTAAAATACGTTCCGGTTGCCCGACGCAGTATCCCGGTTTCGGGAAGAGCTCTTGGTTTCCCACACATCTTAAGTGCTTGTCTTAACTGCTTAACGCCATTAGGATCAAGCAAATAATAGGCTACAAAAGCTTTTCGGGCTCGTTGTTCTAAAACTTCAGGTTCGTGTTGTTGCAAATATTGGTCAGCAAGCTCCACCGCCTGAGTGGCTACAAGGTTTTCTGGCAAATTGAAACGGTGGGCCAATTGTTCAACTTTTCTTCGTAAAGAGTTTCGACTAGAAAAATCTAATTTTGCATAATCGCCTGAACTTTCATTCCGTAACGACCTTTCTACCATACTTATTTGTTCAAAGGTGACATTCCAATCCCATCGTGACAGCCTTCTGATACTCGTAATTAAATGCCCGGTGGTTACTTGATAAGCTGCCTGCATCTGATACTCATACGATAAAATATGATCTAAGCTCTCAGGACCATTTTCTAATTTGCAAATCAGCCATTCTCCTACGGTTGCTGAATAGTCAGCACGTTCCCGAAGATGTTTCACCAAATGAACAATCATTGGACCGGAAAGAGGAATTTCTTGACCAGCATCATCTAAAACTTGCTTCAGCTTTTCAGGAGTAATCTCGTTCGTTTCAATTCCGGAAAGCAACTGATCAACCATAGTACAGACATCCCTGCGCTCCTTAATCGTATTCATAATCTCCGTTAGCTGCCGGATAAGGGCCACTCTCATAATCACCGAGATGGACCAAACCTCAGCAATCGTTAAAATCGAGACTTCCTGGTAGGAACGAAGATAAGAAATGAAGGAATCAATATGCAAATTTCCATCGTTATGCTTTAAATAATCGGTACAGATAGAAAAAACTCTCGACTCTCCAGTTTTGCTTAAATGAGGTAAAAAGCTCACAAATTTTTTTGTTAATTGTTGTTTTACGACCAATACTTGTTCTTCCAAAAATTCAGCATTATCCAATAACCATTCCTCTGCTGGCTGAGCACAAGATGAACGATTTTCGTGGAGATCATGCACGAAACTGCGTAAATTCTCAATATTGGATTCATTTTCACGCCAAAATTGTAGTGATGGCTTACGACTAATAAAAGGATCATGGTTCAAAGCCGTTTTGTGAGCCTCTTCTCTGAGCTGTTCTTGATTCAAAATCATATATTTATCCCCCAAAATAGCTTTTAGCAGTAAGTGCTTATTTGTGTATACTGATAAAATTTTCCCATTCTGGTCAGAAAATATGCATTTTCGATTAAAAAAGAGAGAAAAAACACAATAGAGTGCTCAACCACTAATAATATTGTGATAAGCACAAAAAAAGAGACTGACACTTAAAAGAATGTCAGCCTTTTTGTTTATTTAAACTAAAAAAAATCAAGATGGGTGATCCAAGTTTACAAATCATTTCAAGTCATTGTACAGTTTGCTTAATAAAACTTTATTCGGGTCTTGGCTTAATTCCCAAATCATTGCTCCACCTAAACCAGTTGATTTTATATAGGTAGTTTTATAACCCAAAGATTCTGAATCATCATAACTAATAAATTGACTGCCGTTGTATAACCAAGGTACTTTGGAATCCTGCTCCCAATAACGAATATACCCATTTTTATTTATATAATTTGCTTCGAGTTCAGCATAACTTATTGCTGAACCCCCTCCAAGGAATGATTGATACAAACCATTATTAATACTATTTACTTGGTTATAAGCTCTACCGTAGAAAGGCATTCCCATAACCAGCTTATTAGTAGGTACCCCATGACTCAAATAGGTCTGAACAGCATCTTGAACAGTCCACTCGGAGAAAAACGCTGTTTGAGGGTCACGGAAAAGTGGTGCATTCATTCCAGTGATAGAATCCCAAGACCCGTGCATATCATATGTCATGAGTTGCACATAATCAAGATATGGATGAAGCAAATTCAATTCTGTATTAGCCGCATAACTTTTTCCAGCACCACCTGCTATTGTTAAAAAGTATTGCTTCGCATCTTTAGCCGTTTGAGCATCTAACGTTTCTCTTATTTTCTTTAATAACAATGTAAAATTCTGTTTATCCTCAGGACGCGTAATATTGCCTGTTTTTCCTCCTGCAACTGGATATTCCCAGTCTAAATCGATTCCATCAAAACCATATTTGAGGATGAATTGGAGGCAACTTTCAGCAAAAATCGTCCTAGATTCTTCAGTAAGTGCTATATTAGAAAACTTATCTGACCATGTCCATCCGCCAACTGAAATTAATGTTTTCAAATGAGGATATTGCTGCTTAAGTTTAGTAAGTTGATAGAAGTTTCCTTTATATGGCTGTTCTGCAGTATCACCTGGAAATGGCTTTTCCACATCAGCCCAAGAATCTCCTAATGCAATTTTTCCATCTGCTGAAATATTAGCAAATGCATAATTCAAATGAGTGAGTTTACTTGCCTCAATATTCGTCACTTGAAAATTAGAATAGGTCGACCAGCTTGTGTAATAACCTACCATTTTATAATTATTTGGAGCTGGAGTTATCGCATTTTTTACATAAATCGTTCTAGAAGTCTGGGCTGTTTGATTGGCGGTGTCATAAACTACAACCTTAAGCATTTGCTCCCCATCAGGGACCCAAGGGTCAGTTGCCCAATTGACAGTAAAAGGCGCTGCAGTTAAAGTACGAATTAAATAACCACCGTTATTACTGTAAAATTCAACCTTGCTAATGCCTTTGTCATCAAGAGCATTAATAGAAAGCGACACTGTTCCACTAACTGTTTTTCCATCACTAGCAATTGGAGAAACGGAGATCTCGCTAACCTGCGGGGGCTGGTCTATTAGAATCTTACTGGCGGTTACAACTTTGATTGTTCCACTTGGAGCCGAATAATTTCCTTTTGCATCCTTTGCTTTTACAAAAAAACTATAGGATGTATTCGGGTTTAAGTTTTTAGCTTCATATTGGGGCGATGTAACACTAGCAATGATTCTATTATCCTGATATACATCATACCCGGTTACAGCAATATTATCGGTTGAAGTATTCCAAGCTAAAGAAATGGTTGTTTCCGTTATTTCTGTTGCTTGAAGATTTGATGGTACTGTCGGTGGTGTCCGATCCGGCTTTGCGGCCTCAACTGTCCCATAGCTAGTAAAACAACTAATAAAGAAAAGTAAAACCACGGAAAGAATCGTGAATTTGTTTGCAAGAAATTTTCGTGTTAGCTGCTCCATCCCTTCATGCCTTCCCCTCATATTAATATTAAAATCTACTATCCTAGTTAAATTTTAATATGAGGGCACTTTAGGAGATACAGGCAAATAAAGGTAAAGCTACCCGTTGTAGCAATGTTTTGATCAATCCTGTAAAAGAAAGTATATAAGGAAAGAATCAAGTCTATCCTTATTATTTATGAGGAGGTTTAAAAATGGATAATCACAGTAAGAACAGTGAACTACCACCCAAAACATGTACGATTGAAAGACTGATAACAAAAGCAGAGGATGTTAACAAAGTCATTGAAGGCAAGAAAACAGCAACCCGCCGAAATGGAAGGTATGCAGATGTTGGGGAGATCATGGTATTGAGGGAAAAGAAATTTATCGTTAATCGGGTTTATTCTCAGTCACTGGGAGAGCTAACCGATGATCATGCTCGGCAGGAAGGTTTTGATTCTGTCGAAGAGTATAAGCAAACAATCCTTTCCTACCACCCTGGTATGCCCTGGCTTCCAAAAATGAGGGTTTGGGTTCATGAATTTAGTCCGATTAACGAGTAGATACTATTTAAATATTGAAATGATGGTATCCGATCTATTACCTAGCTTCAGATACCATCCCCTTTTAAGATTATTATATTTTACCTATTTTAACAGTTATAAGAATACTATTCAGAATTTTTAATTTATTCACCTCTTACTAGTACCTTTTTCCTAGTTCTTTTTGTATAATAGAAATATAGTATACATAAACATACTCTTCTACTCAACTCCCCACCACTTTCTGTCACTACTTACTAACAGAAAGGAGGTTATCTTATGCACTCCACTCGCCCACTTGTGCAAATATTTGGAATGACATTTGATTTATCCATCATACTTACTAGCACAATCTCAGCGTTGATCGTGCTTATTTTCGTGTACATTTGTACAAGATACATTACCGAAAAAAAGCCCGGAAAACTTCAAAACTTAATGGAATGGATTATCGATTTTGTTGAGAATATCATGGTCAATTCCATTGGCAGCAAGGAAAATTTCTTTATTTTATCTGCTGGCGTAGGGCTTATTCTATATCTGTTTGTCGCTAATACTTTAGGGATTCCATTTTCGATTATTGCCGGGGAAGAACATGCAACCTGGTGGAAGTCACCAACTGCAGATGCTCACGTTACCTTGACGCTGGCTATTATGATGATAGTTTATACTCATTTTATAGCCATACGTCTGCATGGCTTTAAAAACTACCTTCTTAGTTTCTTTAAACCATTCAAAGCGCTCTTTGTGATTAATATTCTGGAGCAAGTTGCAACCACACTTACACTCGGGCTAAGACTATTCGGAAACATTTATGCCGGAGAAGTGATGCTTGCAATCCTTGCCGGAGCTGTGACGAAGGGCTTCAATGCTGGATGGTTTACAGGCCTTGGTGCTGGTTTACTTACTGCAGCACCTATGATGATTTGGCAAGCCTTCTGTTTATTCATAGGAGGAATCCAAGCCTACATTTTCGTTACATTGTTCATGGTTTATATTGGCCAAAGAGTGAATGAGGCCGCTTAAGGAGTGTTAAAAATGGGGGATTTTGAAATCTTCGGTATGCCTGTATCACTGGGGACGATGATTTACCAAGCTATTTTGTTTACTGTATTGATTTTTATTTTAAAAAACAAGTTTCTCGCAAAAATTGTGGGGGCACTGGAAAATCGCCGAGAAACTATTGAAAATGAACTTAGGCTTGCGGAGACATATAAACGTGATGCGGAAGAAAATATGATGAAACAGCGTGAAATCACCGAACAAGCTGCACAGGAGGCCAGAAAAATGATTTTAAATGGTCGTCAGGAAGCAGAGAATATTATTAAAGAAGCTCGAAAAGAAGCCTTAATGATTCGGACCCAAGCATATGATGATGGGCGTCCTAAGAAGGTTCATGGGGTGCGTGGTGCTTCATGAAAAATATTTATATTAAAGAACTAGGCAGGGTAGTTGAGAAAATAGAACTTGAAGAAGCTCCTAAATGGGTGAATATCAAATATGCTAGAGGGAATTTTCACAAGACAGCCTATATTATTAAAAATGATCCTGATGTCGCAAAGGATGCAATTGAAAATTTCCTAAAAGACTGCAATGCTAGTGAGGAAATTATCGATGACATAAAAAATCCTTTAAAAAAGGGGAAAAAGAGCGTAGAAACAAACCTTCAGGAATTTATTAACTTTTTAATCAAAACATCCTCTGTACACATTATGGGAGGAGTAGCTCTTGGTCTATCCATCTTCGCAGGTTATCAGCTTGGTGCAAAGATGGATGAGCAACTAAATAATTACCCATCATTTACTGTTATTGGTTTAATGTTCGGACTTGTCGTAGGCATTTTGATTGGTTATGTTATGATGTATAAATATATTGGAATCCTTTCCAAACAGGGTATAGCCCGGAGAAAACCAATAAAGGTAAGTAAAACAAATGATGCTGTTATTGAATGGCCGATTATTGAGCCAACCTTACATGATGTTCAAAGAGCAGTACGCAATTTTTCAGCTGATTTACCTAAAGGAATAAGCAGAACCATTCTTGTCAAAGCTGACAACAGCATTGACTTTGAAAAACTTGCTCCCTACCTAAAGGGAATACCGAACAAACCATTTTATATGTCAAAAGAAACATACGAAATTTTCGAGGAAAAGGACAAACATATACCTCCAATCCTAGACAAGGTTCAAAAAGCAGTTTATTTATTTTATAAAGCCACTGAAAAATATCCAATGATGCCATATGATACACTTCATAGAGTGAATTATTATCAATTGCTTCAGGATCATTATTTAACCGAAAAGCCTGACATTGAATTATATATTACTGAATACAACGGTCTAATTACCCACAAAAAACCCCAGAAAAAACAAGCTGGAGGGTATTAAATAATAATTAATCCCAAATTTAAAGCAGCTCCTGGTTTTTCCAGAAGTTGCTTTTTGTTTTTCGACAAATCCCCGCCGAAACTTGGCAGTTCATAGCAGCTAATGTCTTTTATGTTCGAATTTTCTTTATTTTAAAAAAACATTATCAAATTTCTGTTTAAATATGCTAAAATACTCTGTGGAAATATATTCACTTTAATTTATGAAAAGGATAGGAGAAGAATTTGTACAGGATTGTTATTGAACGCGAAGATGATGTGTACATGGCAAGTACAATCGGTAAACGAGTGGCTGAAGATTTTGGCTTAAATAAAAGCCAACAAACGAAATTAGTTGTATCCATAATGGAATTAACCCGTAACATTGTCTTTTACGCTGGCAAGGGCGAGCTTTTTATCAAGCCAGTTCCTTCCTATGGAATAGAAATTGTCGCTGTTGACCAAGGTCCTGGCATTCCTAACCTTGATCAAATTTTAAATAATAAAAAAGTCCATTCTAAAACTGGCTTAGGTCTGGGGATAACAGGAGTGAAACGTTTAATGGATGAATTTGAAATCACAAGCACTGTTCACCAAGGTACAAAAGTCCGAGCCGTAAAATGGTTTAGTGAAGGGCAGGTTAGTCAAATTGATTAAATCCCCTATCGCTCATGAGATCTCATATGGTCTAATTGAGCTCAATCCCGATGGAACAATAAAAAAAGCAAACAGCGAGGCAAAAAGACTGTTGCTCTCAGATGATAGAGATACAAACTATCTATTTCATCGTGTCAAAAACAATGAAATTAAGACAAAATTGCATGAATGCTTTATGGGAAAAACAAGCGAGTTCTTTGTAACTATTGAAGGTCAGCCTTATTTATTTTTATTCCATCGCTCATTAATCGAGCAAAAGCTAGATAAAATTCATGTTTATATGCTGAATATCTACAATTTGTTAAGTAATCATGACCATAATAACTGGAATAATCACTTATTGTCTTCTATTGGTGAAATGGCTGCCGGGATCGCCCACGAAGTACGTAATCCTCTAACTGCAGTAAAAGGTTTTCTTCAGTTAATGGAACAAACCTATAAAGAAGAATATACCCAAATTGCACAAAGTGAATTAGACCGCGCAATTCATATTTTGAACGATTTAATGAGTGTTTCAAAGCCTGAGTTCTTTCAAGAAAACCAAACAACCTTCAATGTTTGTTCTGAAATAGAATCTATACTGCTTTTATTTCAAAACCAGCTTTACCAAATCAATCTAATTAAGAGCTTTGAAAATGAAAACGCAGTCATAGTTGGTCGAAGAGATCAAATAAAAAAGGCGTTGTTTAATCTAATCAAAAATGCTATTGAGGCCATGTCAGATGGCGGGACTCTGATTATCGAACAATATGAAGATGGTCATGATGTCCATATAAGCATCTCAGATTCCGGGGTTGGTATTCCAAAGGACAAGCTCCGATTGCTTGGAACACCATTCTTTACATTAAAGCAGGACGGTAAAGGAATGGGATTAGCTCAGGTTTTTAACGCCATTCAGAGTAATCATGGCAAGATCCGCGTACAAAGTGAAGAAGGACTGGGAACAACCTTTTTCCTGTCGTTCCCTAAATCAAACCAATTTTCAACCCAATTTATAGGAGGTAATTCAATGTTACAAGTAATTGATTCAAAAACGGAATTAACGGACTTTTTGCATAAAAACCTGGATTTCTACACAAGAGAATGGGTTCAATATTTAGAGAAAAATAAAAGCTATATTACCTCTTTACTTATTGAAAATGGCGAAATGGAAGCATACGGCAAATACGGAAATCCGATTATGAAGCTTGTTGCCCAAAATATTCTTGAGTTAAAAACAGAATTAATTATGGATGTGGCAAAAGAAAGAGGCGTAAAAAGTGCAAAAACTGAGTTTCCAATGCACCTAGCGTGGGAGCTTTTCCAATCATCACGCGGAATTATCTGGAATGCCATTAAATCATTCTATAACGAATCCCAAAATAGTCTATCTACTGAAGAATTTTTCACTCTAGAACGCAGTGTAAATGATATCATCGATTTATATATTGACTCCTATACTGCTTATTACGTTAATTATAAGGAAGAATTGTTAAAAAGCCATCGCGAGACTGTGGACGAATTATCGGTTCCAATCATTCCGATTGCTGAAAAGGTTTGTATTCTGCCTGTTGTCGGAAATGTTGATACGTATCGAGCTAAAAAAATTCGTGAAAAAACATTAATTCGTGTAAAAGAGTTAAAGGCCCAGCAATTAATTATTGATATTTCTGGTGTTCCGTTTGTCGACACAGCTGTAGTCAATCACTTATTTAAAATCGTAAAAGGGATTAAATTACTTGGCTGCTCAACCATTCTCACAGGTATCAGTGCCGAAATCGCTGACACGATGATTGAACTGGGAATTGAAATCGACAATGAATTAAAAACAAAATCAGACTTGCAGCAAGCACTACAAGAAATCCCACAATTTGCAATTACAAAATAAAACTGTGTTATAGAAGAATTTGGATTTTGAACACTCTGTTGATTGGAGCGGAAATCAACAGACCAATTTTATAATTAAACACAAAAACCTGTGAGATTTATTTATTCACAGGTTTTTTCGTAATTTATTGTTCTTTTTTGTCATATACATGCAATTGCAATTCCTTTTCTTTTTTTATTTCTCTGATTTCTTTTATATCTTTTAATAAGCGGTAAGGCTTTGTGATTGCACGTTTAGGAATTGATAACAAAAAATGGCTCAAATCATCTTTATATTCTTGAGTGATCCGGTGAGGTTTAGATGCGATTCTTCTATAAACCTCTTTATAGAACTCTTTTTGTATATCAAGAGACATATCAATAACTCGGGAACACACCTCACATTCAAGATGTGAGATTTTATCATTGATATAGATAATTTTGTGTGGAACTTCATCCTTACAATGAATACAAAACAAATCGGCTTCCATCTCGATTCTCTTCAAGTGTTAGCCCCCCTTTTAAAAGTCTCATCACTCTTATCTTATTATTATATATTCTTTATAAATATAACAAATAAATTTTGAATAGGAAACAGAGTGGTGGACAAAAGGGGCCTTCCCCTACTATCCACCACTCTAGATCGGTTATATGCTATATTGATTTTTTTACTATACTAAAGCTTTTTCAACTTTTGCGATGCTTGCTTGGGTTTCAAGTAGTTCATCCTGCATTTTACGTAAATTCCAAATCGTTGATGGCTTTGTTTGTACCACATCATCATAAGAGATAATTTCGCCTTTTTTCACTGAGCGAAGTAATTGCACATTCGTGTCAACTAACCCAAGCGGGAATGCTTTCTTTTCTTTTGCTTCAGTAGCCTTCATAATCGTTCCATAAACTGTGAATCCACCTATACTATCAAGGAAGTCGCCAGCTTGTAAGTCTTTTTTCGCGACCGTTACGGTTTCGGCTTGAAGACCTGCCCAAGGTGCAATAGTTGGCTCATTGTAGATAGATGCTCTTGCAACGGATAGCGGAGTTTCAAGGCTGCATAAATGATATGGACGATAAAGAATATAGTTCGGTCCATCACCCATTTTCAAATATTGCATTTCATGATTCACTTCAGGTTTGTCGGATGCAATTATTGCAAACACTCCTGGAGCAACACCGTTTACAAACTCAACAACCCGTTTATTTTCAAGGATTCCGCCGTCCTCTTTAAGTCGGAATTCGGCAGGAAGGGATTGAACAGTACCTGTTATACCATGCATCCCCACTTTATCAGGTAAGAAACCTGTTGCATTTGCTACTGCTGTCATCTCTACCATCGTTTTAGTTCCATCTTGGAAAGAAGCAAGCATTTTTGGACTTGAGCCTTTTCTTGCTGCTTCCTCAGCAGCAGAATCAGGATTTGCTTCAAGATTTAGCGGATTGTTCTTTCCTTTACCTAAAGCCACTACTTCAAAGCCAAGTGCTTCTGCGAAATCATAAAGTTCCATAATACACCCTGGCTCATCACCAGCAGTACCTGTATAAACAACTCCTGCAGCGTTTGCCATTTTGTAAAGCAGCGGTCCAATGGTTACGTCCGCTTCAACATTGAGCATAACGATGTGTTTCTTGTTTAAAATCGAATCCCAAGCAATTTTCGCACCGATATTCGGAACCCCAGTCGCGTCAACGACAACTTCTACTTCTTCAATAGAAGTAACGAGACGTGAATCAGAAGTTGCCACTACTTTGTTAGCCTGGATCGCTTGAGAAGCTTCGACAGGGGAATTTGTCACTACGATATCTTCTTCGCGAACCCCTGCTTTAAGATATGCGTTTGTAACATTTTCAACCTTAATATCAGCTGTAATAACAACTCGCATTCCGTTCATGTTTTCAATTTGAGAAACCATTCCTCGGCCCATTTGACCCGCGCCAACAAGACCAACCTTTATGATTTTTCCCTCTTTTTCAAGTTGTTCCAGCTTTCTGTTTATTCCAAGCATCTCCATGCTCCTCTCCCATTTTTTCTTTTACTCTTTTAACTAGCTATTTGAATTCTACGCCGATTACATCTAGCTAAATCAATAATGATCTTTAACTGAGCCTATTCTTTTATAAAAACTAGCTCTATTCCTTCTAGTAATTCTGGAATTGGCTTATCTTCAACACAAATTGTCCCTGGCAGATCGGCTGAAGTCTCTCCATTAAAAGCAAGCGTGCAATGACCCAATTCACGAATTGTCTGATTGGCTTTTCCACCAACAAAGGAAATCTTAAAACTATTCCCACCAAGAATAAGGGTATCCCCTGCTTCTATATCTTGCAGAAGCTCTGTTTCCTCATGGATGACACCAATACTTTTTAAATCAGCTGGTGCGGTTTCATTGAAAATAATTAACATTTTTTCTGTTAAAAACAACTGAACCTCAGAACCGATTTCGGTTACTCTTGATTTGTATACGGTTGTTAAAGTATTTTCCATTAGGTAACCTCCAAGCATTAATCGTATAAACCAAAGCTAAATAGATATGCAATGACTACTGCCACCGGACCGGTAATTAATCGAGACATTAGAACGGCCGGAACCCCTACTTCAATTGTATCTGGTTCAGCTTCTCCAAGCGTTAATCCAACAGGAACGAAGTCGCAGCCAACTTGTGGGTTAATTGCAAACAATGCTGGTAAAGCAAGAGCAGGCGGAATGTTCCCTCTACCAATTTCAACCCCAATTAACACACCTACCACCTGAGCAATTACTGCACCGGGTCCAAGTAATGGAGATAGAATCGGCAGTGCACAAACGACCGAGATAATTAATAGTCCAACCAAGTTCCCTGCTAATGGTGACACTACTTTGGCGATTACATCACCAATACCTGTATAAAGAATAATACCGATTAGCGTAGATACAAATGCCATAAACGGGAGAATGTTTTTGATTACTTGTTCAACAGTTTCACGGCCGGCCTGGTAGAAGATACCAACTACTTTACCTGCACCGCGGCCAACTTTATTAACAATATCGAACCTTTTAGACTGTGCTGAATATCCAGCAGCTTTTTCTTTCGCTTCATTCTTAATCCTTAGGGCATGATCTTTGTCGAGAACAGATTCAACTGCCTTTGCCTCAACTTTATCAGTAGTATGTTGAATTTGGGCTTCTTTAACTCCTGATACAAAATTGTCCTCTTTTATGAAGTTCATTAATGGTCCAGATGGTGATGTCGGTGTTAAGTTTACAGTGAGAACACCCATTTTTGGATAAACGCCACAGCGTGCTGTTCCACCACAGTCAATAATCACACAAGCCATTTCTTCTTTATCGATTGATGTTTTAAAACCATCAACTGCTTCTGCATTGGTCAAATCGGCGATTTTTTGGGCGATTGGGTGAATTCCGCCACCCGTTACGGAAACAACGTATTTTTTCTTTTCAGTTGGTAGAATCGTTAATGGTCCACCCCATCCACCAGGTCCTTTAGAAATTTTAACAGCATGATATTTCGTCATCGTAGTTTCCCCCTTTTACGCACTCATTGTTTGAGCGGAGTCAGAATCAGATTTAACCTGTTTGTTCTTCATCATTGCTTCTGTGATTTTTTCAGTTACAATACCTCTGATTAGGATTACAATAACCCCTACTATGAAGAAACGGATAGCCAAAGGTCCTAATGATAACCCTAGAGTCGTAATCCCTTGAGCGATCCCCATATATACGAAAAGTTCGGCTGGATTAGCATGTGGAAATAATCCTGTAACAGGATGAACAAATGAAACGGCTGCATCATAGAAAGCTGGTTTTTGTTTTTCTGGAAGGAATTTACCAAAGGTATATGCCATTGGATTTGTAAGGAAGAATACTGCTAATACTGGAAAGATCGTGTAGCGTAACACAATATTTTTTGTACACTTTTGAGCGAAACGATGAATTCGTTCTTCCCCTACCATTTTAATAATTGCATTTATGGCAGTGATTAAACAAATGAGGGTTGGGATGATTCCCGTGAACAAACCCATAAATGTTTCGCCACCCTTTTGAAACATTCCGATAAAGCCTTCAGCAACATGTACCAAAACGTCCATCTTTTTTCCCCCTAACCAATTGGTTGTGTTTTTTCCATCTGTAAATGGATTTTCTCAATAGCCATGCTAACAGCGAACCCCAATTTATTGTCTTTGATTTTTTGTTTGCATTCGTTCAAGGATAATCCATTAAAATTGGTTACCTCCTTAAATCTTGCAAACACTGTGACACCTTCTAATTTTTTAAATTCTAAAATAATTCCATTAATATCAGTTACGATAATGACGACAACTCCAGTGCCAAGTCTTTCCTTTTTTACCCCAACACCAAGATAGCCTGAAGAACGTTTGCTCATTTGTCTGATCGTATTCTTGTAATGTCTATTCTGGTTCCAAGTTAGTGCAATTTGCAGCAACCATATCCCAACGAATAAACCGATGAACCACCCCCACAAGAGCTATTCCTCCTTTACCATGAATTGTGTAACAAATGTTCCATACCGTAACCTATGTTATTATTATAAAAGCGCTTTCAGTTTATTGTCAATAAATAATATTAAAAAAACTTTTTAAATAAAAAAAAGCGGAGTCAGCGCTCCACTTATGATTTCCAAGTTATTCATTTTTAATGAGAATTTTACTATTGCAGAAGGGACATCGCTGTAAGTTCATCGGTAATTAAAACGTCAATTAACTTCCCTTTTAGTGAGGCCTTAATTGCCTTTACTTTTTCTAATCCTGCTGCCACTCCAATTACCATCGGTATTTCCTTCAGTTTTTCAATTGGCAGTGAAATCACCTTCTCATTCCATGAATATGAGGATACATTTCCGTTTTCATCAATAAAGTTATAGCAAATATCACCGATAGAGTCATTAAAATCGTTGTTCTCCCTTATTTTACGCCCAAAATATGATTTGACCATTGTGGAATGCTGAGGAATTCCACCGATCCCTACTATCGCAATATCCGATCGGGATGCTAATTCGAATATATTTTGAATGGATGATTGCTGAATGACAATCTCTTTTGCTTCTTTTGAATCGACCATAACTGGCGCATGAAGGAGCTTGTAGTTAGCTTGAAGACTTTCAGCAAGCTTTGAAACGATATAATTTGAATGAAAATCCACCTTTTCATCCCCAAGACCACCAACTAATGGAACAAATGTGACTGATCGATAATAGAAATTAGTCGCGATTGATTTCACCATTTCATCCAAAGTCGTTCCCGATGACACACCAATGGTTTGACCATCTTTTATTACCCTAAGTAAATATTGACCGGCTGCTGCACCAATTCTAGCCTTTGAAGATTCATTTCCTACTGTTGGAACACATATTACCTCTTTAAGACCGTATAATCGTTCAATTTCTCGTTCTAACTGACTAAATGGATGGATAACTTCATCATGAATGATGATTTCGACAATCCCCATTTCCCTTGCCTTGGAAAGATATTTTGAAATAAGGGATCGGCTCACTCCAATTTCTTTGGCGATATCGGATTGGTTAGCCCCTTGTTCGTAATATAATTGAGCAATTCTAACCAGCAGTCGACGATCTTCTAATAAAGACACTATAACTTCATCTTCTTTCTCAATATAATTTTTTCGAAATAGTAATAGAGTTTAACACCAATTACCTGAAAGCGCTTAATTTATTAAATAAAATAAAAATTTCATCTGTTTTTTCTTCACCATTGATACTAATTGTAACATATGTTCCAAAAAACTGTAAATTATATTATCATATTACAATACTAATAAAAAGAATTGAAGATTCCATTATTAATTTTAAGGCATGTTTTTGAATCGTGCCGATTTTTCGAAAAATAAAAAAAAGCCATCCCCTCGAATGGCTTTACACATTTTTGATTAAAGCTGTTGCTGTATGTTCATCGGTAATCAAAACATTGATAAGTTTCCCGTTCAGGGCACCGAGCAAGCTTTCAAGCTTATGAGCTCCTTCGGTAACAGCGATAACCTCTTTTACTTCTTTCAGCTGTTCCAATGAGATTCCGATAACCTTATTATTTAACTCATCATTGACGGCAGTTCCAGTCTTATCAAAGAAACGGAAACCAATATCGCCGACGGCTCCGACCTCACGTAAATGTTTAACATCACTTTCTTGTAAGTAGCCTATTTCTTCAAGAGTAGAAGATTTATGCGGATTTCCAATTCCTATTAAGGCTACATCTACATTTTTTCCTTCTTCTAGAACAGCTTTAATATCTTCCATTGCCATTAAACGCTCTTTTAGCTCCTCTGTTTCGACAATGGCCGGCGCATATAGATAAGAACATTTGCAATGCATTTTTTTCGCCAGTTCATAGGCTAATTGGTTCGCATGTATTTCCACATGCTGACTGCCCATACCGCCCTCTAGCGGGATGATTTTCATATTTAAACGACGTTCATACGGGTACTCTCTAACAAGCTCAGCAAGCGTAGTTCCCCATGAAATACCTAACCGATTACAATTTTTAATGTTTTTTGATACATAGTATGCACCTGATTGCCCCACTGCCCGTTTGATCATATCCGGGGTTAGGCCGAAAGTTGGTACAACAACAGCATCCTTCAAACCGAACTTCTTCTCTAAGTCATTTTCCAGTTCGACTGTATGGACCGTTTCATCTTTAATATAAACCTCGACAATTCCAGCGTCTTTTGCCTTTTGTAAATATTTCGAAATTACTGGTCTGGATACACCAATTTTTTTGGCGATTTGTTCTTGTGTCCAGCCATCATTATAATAAAGATTTGCAATTTTAACTAATTGCCTTCTTTCTTCCCAACTTAACATACGTTCACCTCCCATACTAATACCTTCTATGTAGAGTTAAAGTCTAATCTTTATTCTACTATTTTTTAACCAAAAAAGAACCTACTAAACCACTTGAATACTCACAATCAAATTTCAATTCCAAGAAGGGCTGCATCCAACTTGCTGGAAGCAGCCCTAGTTATATTTTATACTAATGCAACTTTGTTCTTTAATTTATGAACAATCTTTTCGGCACACTCATAGAAAGCCTCTGTTACAGACGGATGTGGATGAATCATTTTTGCCGCTTCCACTACTGTTCCTTCTAAATACATAAACGCAGAGGCTTCAGAAATCATCTCCGTAACATGCGGACCCACCATTGTGACACCAATAATTTCACCAAATTGCTCATCATATACGATTTTTACAAATCCACTCGTCTCTCCTAGTGCCAAAGCCTTACCATTCCCGACAAGATCAAATCGTTCTGACCGAACTGTCAAACCTTGCTTTTTCGCATCATCCTCTGATAGACCAACGCTAGCTATTTCAGGAAAAGTATAAATGCAGCGAGGAATCACTTTATAGTCGATTCTTTCCACTTCCCCTGCTGCATTGGCAGCAGCTATATTTCCCTCGGCACTTGCCACATGGGCTAATTGGTAGCCCCCAACAATATCACCAACTGCATAAATATTCGGGATACTTGTCTCCATTTTTTCATTGACCTTAATGAATGGACCCTCTTTGACGAGCTGAAGATTTTGTACAGCTGCTAAATTCGGTTTACGACCAACGCTTACTAAAAGTGCCTCCGATTCAACGACAAATTCCTTGCCCTTAGAATCTATACAACGAACAACAGTTTGTCCATCTTTCTTGACTTCGACCACTTTAGTACCAGTATATATACAAATCCCTTTTTTCTTTAAATCCTTTGTTAACAGTTTTGAGGCCTCTGCATCCTCAAGTGGAACAATTCGATCCGCCATTTCAATAACCGTAACGCTTGTATTTAAGCTTGCAAAAATGCAGGCGAATTCTAATCCAATTACACCGCCGCCAATAATGACAATAGACTCGGGAATATCGCTGATATCAAAGATGGTATCGCTCGTATGGTAATCGACCGAAGATAACCCCACAATAGGAGGAACAAAAGGTGAAGAACCTGTCGCGACAATAATTTGCTTTGCCTGGATTTGCTCCTCCATCCCATCTCTATCAATTTTGATCATTTGATTTTCTTCAATTGTTCCAAAACCTTGATATACTGCAATTTTTCCCTGGTTTAACAGATATTGAATTCCCTTGCGGAGGCGAACAATTACTTCATCCTTACGTTTTTTCATTTTATCAAAGGAAAAAACAACTTCGCCTGTCTCAATTCCCCAGTCTTTCGCAACCTTAATAGACTCAATAATTTCGGCATGCTTAAGCAGGGTTTTCGAAGG
This sequence comes from Neobacillus terrisolis, assembly GCF_051233475.1. Taxonomy (NCBI): domain Bacteria; kingdom Bacillati; phylum Bacillota; class Bacilli; order Caryophanales; family Bacillaceae; genus Neobacillus; species Neobacillus terrisolis. The sequence continues at coordinate 40,411 of NZ_JBKFGH010000002.1, forward strand.
AATACAGCCCCTGTTAAGGCAAGTTCCACCCAAAAAGTCGGCTTCTACCAATGCAACCTTTTTGCCAAGATGTGCTGCTTTGAGCGCTGCCACATAGCCACCCGGGCCACCGCCAATTACCGCAATATCAAATTGATTCATGATACAAGCTCCTTTAAATTAGTAATTCAAATGGATTTTCTAAGACTGTTTTCAAGTCGGTCAAAAATGCGGCAGCAGGTGCACCATCTATGACACGATGATCAAAGGATAGACTGAGCCCCATCATCGGACGCAATACAATGGCACCGTTTATTCCAACTGGTTTTTCGACAATTCTACCTACTCCAAGAATCGCTAATTCAGGTTGATTAATGATCGGAGTAAACGTATCAACTGCGTACATTCCTAAATTACTAATCGTAAACGTTCCACCGGAAAATTGGGCTGGCGTTAGTTTATTTTCTCTTGCTGCATTTCCAAGTGTTTTGCATTCTTCTGTTAATGCTGCCAAACCTTTAAGATCTGCATGTTTTATGACTGGAACAACAAGACCATTATCGACTGCCACAGCAAGACCTATATTGACTTCATCATGAAATACAATCTCATCACCTTGGAGAGATGCATTGATGATCGGATGATTTTTCAATGTTTGAGCTACAGCCTTAAGAATGATTTCCGTATAAGATAGTCGGAAACCTGTTTGCTTTTCGATTTTTCCAAGCAATTGCTTTCGAATTTCAATCGCTTTGGACATGTCAATCTCACTATTCAATGTAACATGTGGAGCGGTATAAGCACTTTCTGCCATTCGTTTGGCTATCACTTTGCGCATCCCATCAAGCTTGACGGTACGCTTAACCTGTTGAACCGGCTGTGTAGTTGTGACAGGGCTTGCCAACGAACCTTCTACATCCTGCTTAAGGATTTTTCCATTAGTACCTGATCCTTGCATGCCTGATAAATTTACACCTTGCGCATGGGCAAGCTTTTTAGCAAGCGGCGTTGCTTTTGGTGAAGCATGATTAATAGAATATGAGACTACATCCGCAACATGAATCCGCCCTTTTGGTCCTGAACCAGGGACTTCTTGCAAGCCAATTCCTTTTTGTTTCGCCACTCTTCTGGCTGCAGGAGTTACTCTTGGTTTTTCTGTAAAAGCGTTTACAGACTGTCTTTCTTCCTCCATTACAGACGGTGCGGATCCATTATCATCTGAATTTGAAGTTGCCTCTGAATTACCTTCTGCTGAACCCGGAGGATGATCCGGTACAGATTCGTTTGAATCACCGATATAACCAATAACATGGTTAACCGGAACTTCATCGTCTTCCTTATAGTACCGTTTGATAAGTGTGCCTTCTTCATAGGCCTCCACTTCAATATTAATTTTATCTGTCATAATCTCAAACAATGGGTCACCAACGGAAACACTGTCACCTTCTTCTTTAAACCATTGAAGGAGCGTTCCGACCGACATCGTACTGCTTAGCTTGGGCATAAATATTTCTTTAGCCATTAAAATGTCCTCCTCATTAAGCGCGGTTTAACGTTTCTTTGACAGCTTGAATAATATCCGGTACCTGTGGTATTGCTGCCTTTTCAAGAACAGGATTATAAGGAATTGGAACTGCTTTTCCTCCCAATCGCTTAATCGGTGCATCCAAATAGTCAAACGCTTCACTTTCTGCGATCATACTGGCAATTTCTCCACCAAAGCCACCACGTTTGACTGCCTCGTGGACAACAATCACTCTTGAAGTCTTCTTAACAGAGTTTACAATCGTTTCCTCATCAAGGGGTACAAGTGTCCGTGGATCAATGACTTCAACGCTGATTCCCTCTTTTTCTAGTTCTACTGCTGCTTCAAGTGCCTTATGAACCATAATCGCAGTTGCGACGATAGTAACATCAGTGCCCTCCCGTTTTACATCTGCTTTACCTAACGGAATCGAATATTGTTCTTCCGGAACATCACATTTCGTTCGATACAATAATTTATGTTCATAGAATATTACCGGGTTATCGTCGTCCATAGCTGCCTTTAATAAACCTTTTGCATCATAAGCCGTTGAAGGCTGGACTACCTTCAAACCTGGAATGTGAGTCATCCAAGCTTCTAAGCTTTGAGAATGCTGAGCAGCAGCTCCGGTTCCAGAACCGGAAGGAGTTCTTAAAACCATTGGTACCTTTCCTTTTCCACCATACATATAACGGAGTTTGGCTGCCTGATTCACCATTTGATCCATTGCGATGGTAATAAAATCAGAGAATTGAAGTTCCAAAATCGGTCTCATTCCCGTTAAAGCAGAACCAACAGCAGCACCAGCAATAGCTGCCTCTGAAATCGGAGTATTACGAATCCGTTCAGGACCAAATTCCTCGATCATTCCCCTGGTAACACCAAAAGCTCCCCCATATACACCAATGTCTTCACCTAAAATAAAAACATCCTCATTTTTTCTCATTTCTTGGCTCATTGCTTCTCTAACGGCTTCTAAATAAGTAATCTCCCTCATTATCTATTACTCCTCCCGTTTCTTATGCGAAAATATCTTCCATTAAAGTCTCTAACCCTGGCTCGGGACTATTTTGGGCAAACACAACAGATTCCTCAATTTCCTTTTTTGCTTCTTGTCTTAATCTGTCAGCATCTTCATTAGTAAAGATCCCTTCTGAAATCAATAGATTGGCAAGACGGGCAATTGGATCCTTCGCTCTCCACTCCTGCTCTTCCTCACGGGTACGATATTTTTTGGCATCACTCTTAGAGTGACCTTTCCAGCGATATGTCTTTGCTTCTATTAATGTAGGACCATTTCCGGAACGGGCGTATGCAACTGCATCATATACTTCATTCATAACCTCGATAATATTATTACCGTCTACCACTTTGCCTGGAATACCATATGAACCAGCCCGTTCAGCAATGTGCTCGATGTTCACCATTTCCTTTACTGGACCGGACATACCGTATTGATTATTTTCACAGATGAAAACAACAGGAAGTTTCCAAATAGAGGCTAGGTTAACTGCTTCATGAAAGCTGCCTTCATTTGTTGAACCATCACCGAAGAAGCAAAGCGTTACATAGCCTTGATTTTTCATTTTGGATGTTAGAGCAGAGCCTACTGCAAGTGGAAGTCCTCCGCCTACAATCCCATTCGCTCCCAAGTTCCCTTTATCTACATCCGCAATATGCATGGAACCGCCTTTACCTTTGCAATAACCTGTAGTTCTTCCAAACAACTCCGCCATCATTCTATTAACATCAGCACCTTTAGCAATACAATGTCCATGCCCTCGGTGGGTGCTCGTAATTTTATCTATTTCTTCGATCACAGCACATGCACCGGAAGCAGAAGCTTCCTGTCCGACTGCCAAGTGCGTTGTTCCGTGGATCATCCCTTTTGCAAAGAATTCATCAACCTTTTCTTCAAAAAAACGAATTACCCACATTTGCTTATATAAATCAATTAATTTTGCTTCTGCCACATTTGGTGGAAGTTTAACTGTTTTTAACATGATTACTCCTCCTTGTTTTACATTTGTTCTTATGTGTTACATTTGTAATCATTGTATATTTTAGGCTTACTTTCGTCAAGGTGTATTTTTACTGTCCTACCCCGATCTGAAGTTAGCAATAAAAAAAGAGAAAACCGCTACTTCATGCGATTTTCCCTTATCTGATAATTGATTTTCATTTAATTAATACGTAAAAATATCTGGTTTTAATAGATACTCTAGCTGGTGGTTTGCCGGGGAATTGATTACATCCGTAATAGAAGGTTTCATATTCTTAATCTTTCGAATTGGAAAGATGCTAATACTTTGTCTAGTAATTTACTATTTCGAAAAACGTCTTCTATTTTGTCCAAATACGGAACTGTACCAATTACAGGAATCTCGGTTAGCAACTCAATCATTTTTTTATTATCTTGTTCAACCTTAAGATCCTCTAACCCTAATCGATTTAGAATAATCCCAGCGACCTCTATTCCAGCTGCCCTCAGCGCCATAACAGAAAGAACCGTGTGATTGATCGTTCCAACACCAGCCCGTGCTACAAGAATGACGGGTATTGATAATTCCTGAATCAACTGAAGCATACAGTAACCAGTTTCTTGAAGCGGTACGATCAAGCCTCCCGCACCTTCAACTAAGACAGTGTCATATTTTTGTTCTAGCATCTTGAAATGATCGATGATCTTCATCGGTAATATTTCTACCTTTTCTTCTTTTGCCGCTAAATGTGGGGAACTAGGCATTTTGAATAAATACGTATTTGCCTCCCCTTCATTCAATGTTGGAATTGCCAACTGATAAAGCTCAACATCAGGAGCAACAAGGTTTCCTGCAACATCGATTCCCCCGCTTTGAACAGGTTTGTAAGGCAAGACCTGTTTTTGCTGCTTCCGAAAATACGCTGCCAATAACGCTGTAATTACCGTCTTTCCGACATCTGTGTCTGTTCCGGTAATAAAATAACTGCTCATCTCATACCCTCCGTAATTTATGTTAACCGTTTTTAAAAATAAGTTAACATAAAGAAGAGCATTTATCAACGATATACAAGCTCGGTTCTATAACGGCCTAAAACAATAATTCAATGGTTCTGTAAATAAAGCGCATTTATTCCACGAAAGGGAGCTCGAACCAGAATGTTGTTCCAATGTATTTTTGACTTTCGACACCGTAGTCTACATCGTGAGCATCCAAGATGCCTTTGACAATGGCCAACCCTAATCCCGTTCCAGTTGTTTTTTTCTGGCTCGTTTTTTCTGCCTTATAATACCGCTCCCAAATATAAGGTAATTCATCTTCAGAAATGCCATTACCGGTATCTGAAACCTCAATTTTGACTGTTTTCGTTCCGTTTATCATATTGACGGTAATCGTTCCCCCTTTTGGAGTATGGGTGAACGCATTATTAATTAAATTATGGACTACTTGGCTTATCCTCACTTCATCGGCTCCTACGAATCTGTCAACAACTCCGGTGCGAACAATGTTCACTCCCGTTTTTTCGCTTAAAATATCATAGCTCTTTACCGCTGTTTCAATTAAATCGTTAATTTTAAACCTGCTTTTACTTAGCCTTACATTCCCAGACTGAAGCTGTGACAGATTTAAAATGTCATCGACTATTTTGCTTAACCGCTCTGTTTCCTCAATAATCACTCCAAGCTGCTTATCCCGTTTAACAGGATCCTTTCCAGTAACATCCCTAATTGTTTCAGCATATCCTCGAATAAGGCTTAATGGTGTACGAAGATCATGAGATACATTGGCAATGAGGTCCTTTCTAAGTTGCTCAATTTTTGATAATTGTTCTCCCATATAGTTGATCGATACGGCTAATTCCCCTATCTCATCTTGTTTATTCGATTTTATTCTTGCTGAAAAATTACCAGATGCCATTGCTTCCGATGCTCGTTTTATTTCTAAAATTGGACTAGAAAAACTGCGTGATAACAGATAAGAGATTAATAAGGATGCAAATAAAAGGATAATTGTAATATACACAAGCTGTCCCTTTAAAATAAGTGCCATATCCTCCATTGGAGCCAGAGGTGTAATGATCAGCATCGCCTGAGATCTCTCCATCGATAATCTAATCGGCAACCCAATCAGCATAAATTTATTACCAAACCGAGGATGCGTTACAGGGATTTCTACCTCTTTTCCAGCTAAAATCTCCTGAATAACCTTCTCCCTCTCGCTGCTGTCAATCATCGGCATCTTACCCGCAGAGCTAGACGAGCCGGTAATATAAAGAGACTTTCCTTCTTCATTAACTAACTCAGTATAGATGTTATTATTAAATGCAAACTGCTCAAGCTTGCTTTCAAACTGCTCATTTTCTCCATTCACAAGTAATTGATTGATGGCTAAAACTTCTGTTTTTATATAAGAAATCCACATTTGATTGTAAAAGGTTTCTAAGAAGACAATCTGGAATAGCCAAAGAAGTAGTAACACAATACCGACCAGAGCCATCATCCCTGCCCAAAGCTTAAAACGGATGCTCTTCATTTTTTCCTCCTAATAGGATTGCAACAGCTGTTTATCTCCTTATTTTTGTAAATCGGTCGTTTCAAATTTATAGCCTGTCCCCCATACAGTCACAATAAATCGGCGATATTCCTTGAGACTTTCTCGCAACGTCTTGATATGTGTATCAACGGTTCGATCATCACCTTTATAATCATAGCCCCAAACTGCATTCAAAAGTTGTTCTCGAGAAAACACCCTTTTCGGATTCTGCACAAACAGGCTGAGTAACTCAAATTCTTTTGGAGTTAGATTGACTACCTCTCCATCAACATAAACATCCCTAGATTCGTATTCAATCATTAGGCCGTCAATTTTAACCCTTTCAAACTCCGAGGACTTCTCCTCTGCTGCTTTATTACTTCTACGTATAATCGCTTTCATACGTGCCAATAGTTCTTTCGGACTGAATGGTTTAACGATATAGTCATCCACCCCTAATTCAAATCCGAACAGCTTATCATATTCCTCGCCTCTAGCCGTCAACATGATAATCGGTACTTGAGACGTTTTTCGAATCTCTCGACAAACACTCCACCCATCAACCTTTGGCATCATGACATCGAGAATTATCAGTGCATAATGCTTTTTATTAAACATTTTCAATGCTTCCGCCCCATCCGCAGCCTCATCAATGTCGAACCCTTCAAGACTCGTATACTCCCGAATCATTTCCCTAATTCGTTCTTCATCATCAACAATGAGGATTTTGTCCTTTTCCATCCTATCACCTGCTTTTTAAAAATAATCTATATTAATTCTGCATTTTCTAAAAATTATTCTCTACAAATATTGTAAACTCAAATTGTTAAAAAAGATTGAAAAATTACAAAACTTTTCACTATTGACCTGTCTTGACCAAATATGAGCTCGATTTTGTCGATTTTTCCTTGAAAACCTTCATTATTTTTTCATCGAATGCTCAATCTTCTCTCACATATGCAGTTTAGATTAATAGAGTAGAAATCATCTATATGGAGGAGAGTTGAAAAATGAAGAAATTAGTAGCAACAATGCTTGTAGCCGTTTTGATCAGCTTATTGGGGATTAGTTCCATCAATGCCGAAGAAACAACCAACTATGGTGCATCGGGTGCACTCGTAAAAAACAGTTATTCCCTAGCAGAAATGCTTACGTATGCAATTCAGGATGAATACCTGGCCCGTGCAGAGTACAATGAAATTATGGCTAAGTTCGGTGCCCAAAAGCCTTTTTCAAACATAGAAATGTCTGAGGAAATGCATATTTCCATGTTAAAGCCTTTATTTGATAAATATAAGGTGCCGCTCCCGGAGGATACAGCAGCTGAACATGTTATCATTCCGAACACTCTACTTGAAGCCTATAAAGCAGGTGTGCAAGCGGAAATCAATAATATCGCGATGTATGATTCATTTCTTAAACAGAATCAACCTGACGATGTTAGAAGTGTGTTTCTAAAATTAATGTATGCATCACAAAACCATCAAAGCGCTTTTGAAAATAAGGTTGCCCAAATGGAAGGAACATCAAGTGGAGGCAGTACTGGCGGAGGACGCATGGGGATGAAATAAACTCATCTCTTGCAAAAACAATCGAATTTTGTCGAAAAATAAGTAAAATGACTGCAGTTTTTATCCATGTCATGTTAAACTAGTAGAAGTTTATCATGACGGGAGAATCATTATGAACCTGCAGGAAAAGGTTAAAAACCTTCCATCATCCCCAGGAGTTTATCTTATGAAAGATTCCGAGGACAAGATCATTTATGTAGGGAAAGCTAAAAATTTAAAGAGGCGAGTAAAAAGCTATTTTCATAATATCAAAAGCCATTCCCCGAAGACAAAAAAGCTCGTATATCATGTAAAGGATTTCGACATTCGGTTAACAGATACAGAGTTTGAAGCCTTTATGTTGGAATGCAGCTTAATAAGAGAATTCAAGCCCTACTATAATAAGAAAATGAAAAATCCTTTAGCTTATACCTATATAGTGATTGAAAGAGAGAGTTTCGATAAAATCCATATTACCAACCAGCTGGATCAAAGAACTGAGAATATTTATTTCGGTCCCTATCCGAACAAAAGCACAGTGGAAAGAGCTATAAAAGTTATTAAGGAATTTTATAAAATAGACTGCACTAGTCCTTCAAAAAAGATATCGGCCTGCTTAAATTATTCTTTAGGCTTGTGTATTGGTATGTGCATAAATGACTCTGCAAACAAACATTATGATAACATCATCAACAAGATCATTGCTTTACTAAACGGCTCAGACATGAGCATTATTGAAGAACTCCAACAAAAGATGGTAACAGCGTCTGAGAAATTCGACTTTGAAACAGCCATGAAATATCGGGACAGTATTGAGTTAATTAAATTCCTTATCAACCGGGAAAAAGTCACTCAATTCACAGAAGACAATAAAAACATCACTGTCATCGAATATTTAACTGACACCACTTTTAAACTTTTCCTTATTAAAAGAAACAAAATTCTTTATAGTGAAAAGTTTGAGTTAAAGAATAACGAAAATGATCATCTTCTTGAAACAATAAAATCAACTATTTATCACTATTTCAAATCGACTCCAATCCTAGATAGCACGAAGATTAGCCGGGACGAAATTGATGAGGCTCAGATTATTTACAGCTATTTAAAAGGGAGTTCTAGTAACCATTGGATCATTCCCCAGGCATGGATCAATACTGAGAATAATGAGAAATTAACTGAAGTTATTAAAAAAAACTTAAAGCCCTTGATCTCCTAATCAAGGGCTTTTGATTAATAGCTGTGTTAAACATGAATGTTGATTTCCACTCCAGGCACTTCGCTTTCCGCGGGGCTAGTTGGGAGCCTCCTCGGCGCATTCGCGCCTGTGGGGTCTCCCATACCAGCTACTCCCGCAGGAGTCTTCGTGCCTTCCGCTCCAATCAACTTGCGAAAGATCAACACTAAGCTTTAACACAGCCTAATTAATAAATCATAAACCAATTGTTTTATAGAACACCATGGTAGGGGATAAACCCTATTTACGTTTAATACGATTGACTTAACATTGAAACAGATATAAAGTTAAATCAATAACATACCCCACTCGGTATACAGAATTCTTTTTGCACACTGAGTTGAATTCTTATTAATCTTGAAGGGAGTATTTTTTGATGCAAAAACTTTATACCTTTCCACAAAAATATTTGCTGATCAGTGTTCCAATAACATTACTTCTTGGTTTTATTATTGGCAGTTTAGTAGATACGAGCTATTTAAAATCGACTATTTTAATCGGAACGATTGTCATGATCTATGCAACAATGGTTGGATTTAAATTTAAAGAACTAACAAATTTCAAAGGCTCAAAAGTCCTTGGATATTCTCTGCTGATCAACTTTGCAGTCGTTCCTTTAGTAGCTTTTTCTCTGGGGAAGCTTTTTTTAAATAATCATCCCATCATGTTTGCCGGTCTAGCCTTATCTGCTTTGTTACCAACAAGCGGAATGACCATTTCCTGGACATCCATACAAAAAGGAAATGTTCCATCAGCGATTAAATTAACAGTATTCGGCTTAATTCTCGGCTCAGTCTTAACACCATGGTATCTATTATTAATGGTTGGAAAATATGTGGATGTAGACATTTTAGAAACCTTCAAAACAATATTCTTAGTAGTATTCTTACCAATGTTATTAGGTCATTTAACTTTTAAAGTATTAATGAAAAAATATACGCAGGAGCAATTCCAAAAGAAGATTAAGCCTAATTTTGGACCGTTAAGTATATGGGGCATGCTTTACGTTGTTTTCGTCAGTATTAGTATGAAAGCCAATATGATTATCGATAATTTGGAATTAATCTCGCTTGCATTGGTTGTGCTAATCGCCTTTTACTTGATTAATTATTTAATAAGCACTTTTACAGCAAAACAGTTTTTAAATCGTGAGGATGGGATTGCATTAGTGAACGGAACCGTATTACGCAATTTATCGATTGCTGTTGGGTTAGCCGCCACTTCCTTTGGTGCAGAGGCAGCCTTAATCGTAACGATCGCATTTATCGTTCAACAACAAAGCATCGCTTATTATGCAAAATTAGCAAACAAGTACTGGTTTAAATCTAAACCAAGTCCAATTAAACCAAACCCCTCTTTGACATAATTTGTAACAGGACACTGTTATTCCCCAAAATTGTCACTTAAAAAGAGGTTTAAAAAACACTCGGCCTGCCATTTGCCGAGTGTTTTATTGTTCTTTAAACTCCTCCTTTGGAAGGATGATGGTAAAGACAGTCCCCTTATTCACTTCACTTTCAACGTTAATTGTTCCGCCATGCGCTTCAACAAATCCTTTGGCAATGGAAAGTCCGAGACCTGTGCCTCCCTCTCCTTCATTACGAGTCCTTGATGGATCTCTTTTATAAAACCGTTCAAAGATAAATGGCAGTGCATCTCCCGGAATTCCTTGCCCGAAATCAGAAATCTCAAGTAAAAATGAGTCTCGATTTTCTTGTCCGGATACTTCCACTTGTCCTTTATTTGGCGTATGACGAAGTGCATTCCCAATCAGATTTACAAGTACCTGAGTCATCCGATCAGCATCGATTTGGAGAACGAAATCGTTGGGAATTCTATCATACCGAAGCGTGATCTCCTTTTCATCCGCCAGCCATTGTAAATGGCTGCAAATCCGCCCAACAAGCTGTCTTACATTAACCGACTGTTTATGAAGGGGGAGCTTGCCGGCTTCTGCTAAGCTCAATTGTTGTAGATCACTAACCAATCGGTTCAAGCGATATACTTCATCTGTAAGCTCTAGGACAATTTCTTCACTAGGTTGGATTGCCCCTTCCTGAATCGATTCCAATTTCCCTTGTAAAATCGAAAGAGGTGTCCTCAATTCATGGGCCACATCCGCTACGAGCGCTTGTCTAATTTCTTCATTTCTTAGCAATTTATTAGACATCTCATTAAAGGCTGTTCCTAACTCGAAAAATTCATCTTTTGTTGAGATGTTTACTTCACTCACTTTTTCTCCACATGCAATCCGTTTGATGCCGTTCATTAGAATACGCAGCGGATTAGATATTTTTCGTGCAATCAGGATGCTGAACAGCACAGCCATAACCGATACAATCAAGCCACTGATCAAAATGGCAGTATTAGATGATCGCAAGAACTCCTTTTCCAAATTTTGAAGTTCATGTTGATAGAGGACAAGCGTTCCTTTCTTTTCACCATTTACGATTACATCTTTTTGGTTGCCAGTAAAATCAATTCCACTCATGCCAATCCTTGTACCTGCTGTATCAGCAATCACTCTTCCCCTCATATCGATGAGAAGCAGATCTGCATTGGCCATTGCCATATTCATCATCATCCCACGCATCATCATGCCGTGGCCCTGTCCATCCATCGAACTATTCTCAAAATATAGACCTTGAACATTTTCCCATGATCCCGTTTCTTCATAAAACAGCTCAAGTTCTTGTTCCATTCGTTCCATAAATCCAAAATTATATTGATTTAAGTAACTTTGAAAGGTTGACTTTATACTTGATTGGAGAAAAAAGGATTGACTGATCCCCATTAACAATACAATGGCAATGAATGCGATGATTAACTTTGTTTGCAGTTTCATTTTTTATCACCGAAACGATAACCAATTCCATATACAGTATGGATATATTCCGGATGAGAGGGGTCCTTCTCCACTTTTCTCCTTAAATTACTAACATGAGTATCAATTGACCGTTCGTAATTGACAAATGCTTCACCCATTACACTATTCATCAATTGTAGACGGCTATAAACACGCCCAGGCTTCTGGGCAAGCGTAACCAATATTTTATATTCGGTAGGAGTTAAATTCAAAGCGAGATTATTTACCTTTACTTCATATGTGGTTAAATTAATTTCAATGCTCCCGCGGGTGAGTACCTCATCCTGCTCTTCTTGATCATCATCTGCATTACTTCTTCTCAAAACTGCCTTTATTCTTGCCGTTAGTTCGCGCATACTAAATGGTTTGGTGATATAATCATCTGCACCCATTTCCAGCCCTAAAAGCTTGTCTATTTCTTCTGATTTTGCCGTCAGCATAATGACTGGGATTTTTTTTCGAATGGTCCGGATTTCTCGCAAAGCTTGAAAACCATCCTTGTTAGGCATCATTACATCCAATAACACCAAATCGATGTCATGATTTTCAACCAGTTGAACTGCACCTTGACCATCATCCGCTTCAATAATTTTATACCCTTCATTATTTAAATAAGAATGAATAGTCTCACGAATCTTTTTTTCATCGTCTACAACTGCAACTAGCTTTCCCACTCGTATCCCTCCTTTACCTTCATCTTTCTTCATTATAACAACTTGTATGTCCCAAAATTCAGCTAAATCTTATTAAATTTTGAGATTAACAAGTATTTTAAAAGAAACTCTGAAGCTAAGCTCCAGAGTTTCTATCGCATTCTCAATTATTAAAGCTCTTGACTGTCTGCATTGCCGGTCCATCTTCCACCTTGGCCCATCATACCCATTCCGCCGCCACGGCCATGCATTGGTCCTACACTGTCTCGTTCAACAGCCGTTTTCATTTTTGTTTCCATATTGCTCAACATCGTATCCATTTGTTCTTGAGTAATCTTACCGTCTTTAACAAGCTGTTCAAGGTCTGCTTTTCTTGTTTCTACCATCTTGGCAACAAGATCATCGACGTTAATTCCTTTTTCTTCTGCTAGGTCAGCTACAGATTTCCCTTCATTACGAGCGGTTTGGAGTTCGTCCACTGTCATCCCAAGCACATCTGCAATTACCTCCGGCATCGTTCCTGCAAAATAGTGACCCATTCCAGCTCCTTTACCCATTGGGGCACCTGTCATTGGACAATTAACATCACCAGTCTCTGTTTGTGATGTATCTTTCTCATCCGCCACTTTGGTAACGGAAACCTTCCCGGCAGAATTTACGTCATTCGTTGTAGCCGTCGGCTCACCAACCGGAGCAAACATTGCCCCTAAGGTGAATACTCCAACAAAAGCTCCGCCGATTAAAAGATTTTTCCAGTTCATCTTATCCATCTCCTTTTAGAAAGAGTACTTGTCTTCTTACAGTTTTATCTTAGCGAATAACTTTCCAGAACCTATCTTGAAAATGTCAAGAAAATGTTAAGATGAATCGGCTATCCCTTTTCCTAAAAAGAAAAGCGCAAGCGCCCGGGTAGCGCACGACAGGACTGGAGCACATCGACTGAGATAAAGGAAACACGAAGAGCGATAGCGATTCGATGTTGACTTATCGTAGGGAGGTGGGCGAAGTCCACTAGGCGCTGGGCGCTGAAGCTAGACACCCATCTAACTTATATACTTTCTTTACTTAAAATAAAAACACCTAAAAACCGGTAAAGTTTCTAGGTGCCTAATTTGCACGATATATTTTTTTAAAAATCATCACTTATTCAACAAATGCTTCACAGAATACACCGGATGGTATAAGAGCATCCATGGACCAGAAAAGCGCATAACTGCTTTCATTTTTTGACGATAGTCTGGTTTATAACAATGCACTGAGCAATTGGAGCAGGCTGTTTTTTCTTCACCAAAACGGCAAAGCGAGAGTCTTTTATAAGCGTATTGTTTTAAATCAAGACAATCTTCACACAGTCCATCACAATGATGCTTCTTCCGACAATATAACTCGATCATTTTCGTGACAATTTCTTTTTCCTTTTGAATGACTGGACCATTATTGAGTTCTCTTCTTTGTGTCGTCATCGTCGTAAACCCCCAGTATGATTGATTTACTACCAAAAGCCGACCCTCTATCCTATACGATAACACACAAAAAAGATAAAGAGTGAACCAATCATAACAATTTGAGGACAACTCTTATTTACAAAGTTAGAAATTTTTGACACACACTCCAAACAACCGCTTTTCCCCCTTCATCCCCTATCTAAAAAGCCAATCGATAAATAAGAAATCGTTCATTGGAATTTTGATCATAAAAATGAGGCAGGATAATTTCCGCTTTCAATTCAAATGAAGTATGATTTTCCAAAAAATAAATATAATCTTCGGATACATAATAAAGAACCAACTCAATCTCCCGTTCAAATTGTTCTACCGAGCACAAAATATTGTTGATGATTTTTCTAAAAATCTGAATGGAAAACGGATTAAAAAAATAAAAGCGGTTATCTAATGAGTCAATCTGATACTCTTCAGCCAAGCAACAAAGGAAATGAATTTTATGTTTACTCTGTTTATACTTTTTTACATAATTGGTTTGATTTTGGATAGCTTCTCGATAGAAATCCTCATTCATTTCAATACCAACAACCGTTGCATCAAATAAATAATGAATAAAAAAGTTTAACCTGCCTTTTCCGCATCCAAAATCCACCAGCCGATCCGTGCTTTTCAATTCGTATTGATTAAACAATGTCTCTAATGCACTATAAGGTGTTGGCTCATATCGATGATAATGAAACGATTGGTTAAATCCCTTCTGTTCCCCTCGTGTTTTAATATTTAGCAATTCATCATAATAATGTTCTTTCATCTCTCACACCTAATTATCTTAGTCTCTTATTAAACTATAATATAGTTTACATCCATTATGAATGAATTACCTTTAATTTATTATTTAGCTGAATTGCTTTTTCCTGATGAAAACCAACCAATTAGGGCAATGCCGACTAATACCCCATAGAAGATGAGAGTCCAAGCTGTGCTGTGGGGGAAGTCATGATCTAAGACCCCAATATCCTCATGGGCAAGGGTAATGATCGCAAGTTTAACCCCGACCCAAGCGACAATGGCATATGCTGTTGTTTCCAATGCTGGACGTTGTGCCAGAAGTTGCACAAACCAGGTGGCTGCATACTTAATCAAGATCAGGCCAGCAATACCTCCAAGAAGCACAACAATAAACTGCCCTCCATCCATACCGCCGAAATCGTCGAGGGGTGAATCTGGAAGTCCAAGTGCAAGAGCAACAGCAGCTAGGATTGAATCAACTGCAAAAGCGAGGTCAGCTAGCGCAATTTTCCCTACTGTCGGCCAGAACCCTTTTCCAGCAGCTCCCTGTTCATCATCCTTATGAATATTCTCATTCTTTTTCCCAAAACGAGCCTGAATAACATGCTTTAAACCTAAGTATAGAAGATAAGCTGCTCCTATCGCCTGTATCTGCCATACGTTTGCGATAAACGAAATGGCAAAAAGAGCAACAAATCGAAAAACAAAGGCCATAATAATACCATAATTTATCGCTTTTCTTTTACTATTTTCGGGTAAATGCTTGGCTATAACCGCTAATACAAGAGCATTGTCAGCCGATAACAATCCTTCTAATCCGATTAGAATTAACAATGCCCAAGCATACTCTAGCCATATTGATTCCATTCACTTCTCACCTTTCTAAACTTATATGTGATCTTATGTTCCGCTAACATTAGTTTTCCCATTAAGCAATAAGTAATCCTACAAAAAACCGCAATGAATTAAAGCAGACTCCGCCTTATTATTCTTATATAGTTATTTACTGAATTTTTTGAGTTAATAAACTATAAAAAAAGGATTTCAAAACAGAAATATAGAAGTTAGTACTGTGCACTAACCCAATGGTAGTAGCTTATTCATTTTATTATTCTAAAAGAACTTAGGAGGATTGAAATGACGAACAGAGAGATGCTGCTTATTCCAGGACCAACACCAGTGATGGATTCTATTTACGATGCACTTGCCCAAGAAACAAGAGGTCACACAGACCCAAGGTTTGCGGCCATTTATCGGAACGCAATTGTTCGAACAAAAGAAATGTTCAAAACTGACGGTGAAGTATTTGTTATTGCTGGCTCTGGAACAGTGGCTATGGAAATGGCACTTGTAAATACAGTCTCTGCAGGTGAAAAGCTGTTAGTCATCAGTCATGGCTACTTTGGCGACCGGTTTATTAAATTGGGTGAAGCTTTTGGTATCGAGGTTGACGTACTTCAAGCAGAATGGGGAAAGCAGGTTGCTGCTAAGGATGTCGATTCAAAGCTTGAAACTGGCAATTTTAAAGCGGTAACGATTACACATGCCGATACCTCAACCGGAGTTGCAGCTAATTTAGATGCGCTTATTCCTGTTATAAAAAAGCACGAAGCCCTTGTTATTCTCGACGGAGTTTGTGCAACCGCCGCAATGGAAGAAAACATGAGTAAAACGTATGGTTCCCCGGATGCCAAAATCGATATCGTTCTAACTGGATCACAAAAGGCAATTGGTGTCCCGCCTGGACTTGCTATCGTTGCCTTTAATAAAACGGCATTAGCAGAAAGGGAAAAACTGAATCATGTACCGGCCTACTATTGTGATATTCACAATTGGATCCCGATCATGAACGATCCGCAAAAATACTTTGCTACACCTCCTGTAAATCTCATTTATGCATATGATGAAGGAATGAAACTAGTCCTGGAAGAAGGTTTGGAAAATCGATATGAACGGCACAAGGCATTTGGGAAAGCGGTAAGGAGCGCACTTTCCGTTTATGGAATGAAGGCATTGGCCGAGGAGGAGGTTGCTGCTGCAACACTAAGCTGCATCCTTTATCCTGAAGGAATGGATGATGCAGCATTTCGAGCTGCGCTAGCAAAAAAAGGAGTCATCGTAGCGGGAGCTCTCGCTCATCTAGCAGGAAAAGCATTCCGAATCGGACATATGGGGAACACAACGGTGGAAATGCTGGAAAAAGCCATTGTATTAATTGGTGAAACAATGAATGAGCTTGGTTACCCAGTTGACCCGGCTAAAGCTGCCGAGCGTTTTAAGGAATTGTCATTTGTAAAAGGGGTTTAAATTCCTCAAAGAGAGGTTCAAGGTTTAGTAACGGGTTCCGTTAACTATCGCAAACATAAAATATGAAACACAAAATGACCTTCAAATTGC
Source organism: Neobacillus terrisolis (assembly GCF_051233475.1). Taxonomy (NCBI): domain Bacteria; kingdom Bacillati; phylum Bacillota; class Bacilli; order Caryophanales; family Bacillaceae; genus Neobacillus; species Neobacillus terrisolis. Next base: position 57,360 of record NZ_JBKFGH010000002.1, read on the forward strand.
ATGATAATTTGGAGGTCTATTTTTGTTGATATAAAAGGATTTTGATAATTATTTCGGGAGAATTTGTAGGGCAATTTTATATTAAAATGCGGGGGTACAATAGCCAGTGTACCGCAGCAAAACACACTACAATTTTACTTGCAAATTGGTATACAGAAAGATTAAGGTCAGGCTCTGTTGTAACTTAGTATCGACTTGACTGGAAACGAAAAATAAACGGAGAAATTCCGCTTAAATTAGGAAATACCCCCATTTCCCGAATAATAAGCGGAGTTTTTCCGCTTATATGGTCCAAATCTTTGAATTTTGTCCTATTTAAAGCAGTTAACCGGAAATTATCCGCTTATATCCGCTTCTTTAGCCTACTCTATATACATTAGGCGGAAATTTTCCGCTTAGGAATTCTCATACCTACACAAAAATCGACATTTTATAGTGCAAAAAGGATTACAATTTGGTTTGCATTTTCCTGTGTAAATTGACGTTTTGCGATAGGAAACGGAACCTGTTAAAGGTTTAGTTACCCTTTTTTTTGAATCCTAACAAAAAGAGGGTACTAACGGAAGGTTTAATTACCTGTTTTTTGAATCCTAAACAAAAAGAGGGTACTAACGCAAGGGACTAGTTACCTGCTTTAGTACCCTATAGAAAAAGCAGGGTGTTAATGGAGGAAAAAAAGATTACGGGCCGGCGCTTTCATGTCAGCCCGTTTATGTTATTGTTGATTTGCTCTTCTATATTGATATTGCTTCCATTGAAAAAGGATAAAGCAGCCAATACAGAATCCATTTATAGCCACAAAAGCTGCAACAGCCACTAACGAGGTAAAAATATATCCAAGCGAATTTACTCCAAAAAAGAACCCGATAAATCCAGACCCAAGACAAAGAACGGCAATCTTTTGGTTAAACTGCTGCTGTTCCCAATCTTCCGGAATGTATTCTTTCAAATCCTTGCGCAAAAAACGCTTGGTTAATTGCATGATCGGATTATATCCAAAAACAAGCCCCATTAATCCTGCAATAAAGGGAACGAACAAGAACCATTCTTGACCGCTTACCCACGTCAACAAAACACTAATAACAATAACCCACTGATTTGTTTTTACAAGTGGTCGAGGAATCGACCGAACGATATTAGACACTCCAATCCCGACCTTTCACATAAGTTTTATTTATTATATAAACTTTTATTAATTTTGTATACTTTTTAGCTTATACAAAAAGAAGATGTCCCTAATGTTTAATTTGGGACATCCTCTTTTTATAAAACAATAATAGTGAAATGGAAAAAATCAATTTTCTTTTAAGCGTTTGTTTTTTCGGATTAACCCGCCGATAATACATATTAGAATGAATATTATTAATGAGAAACTGATGACAATTGTGGTAGTATAGTCTTTTTTAATTTCAACTGCTGTCTCATTTATCACTTCTGCTTTCACCTTAGGAATGACAAACTCTTCTTCCCATTCCCAATTTTGTGTTCCTACATTGGCATGTAATGATAATTTATATTTTCCTGGCTTTAGTTCTCGATTTTGCCAATCTACAGTAAATTCCATTGTCGAATTTGGTGCCATCCGAAAGTCTTCAGCATCCACCCGAGTTTCTTCTTTACCTTTTGAATTATAAACAATCGCATTTAATACTAAATTGTCAACAATAGCTGGTGCTGTATTTTGTATAGATGCTATGATCGCGGGATGATAATTTACCAAATCAGGTTTAATAGATTTTAACTTAAGAGCCGGCTCTATTTCTTTATCCGATTCAGACAATTTTAAACCGATAACATATGCATACTTATTTAAAATCTGAACCCCATTCTTATTTTTTTCACTATCATCTATTCGTTTCTCAAAATAAATCCCCCCAAGAATAATTCCATCAAATTGTTCTTCAGGGATATTTAATTCAATGGGTATAATTTTTGAATCCCCCGCTGGCAGATACACTGTTTTTTCTTCAACTTTAGCAATTTCTGTCATGGGAACTTTTAAACTTTCATCCAACTTTGCGTTTATATTCGTATAGTCAATTAATCCATTCCTATTTGTAATCGGATTCGTAATATGAACCTCGATTTCCATATCCTCTTTTGAACTATTAAAAAGCTCAACATAAATGATTTGTTTTTGATTAGGTTTCACACGCAAATCAAAATAGGTTATATCTTGATTAATCTGATTGTCAGGAATAATCGCCCGCACGGAATAACCAACATTCTCCTCATTTGCAACAACCTTTGTCATGTCGATATTCAGTAAAAATAAAAAAATAAAAGCAAAAATCATTACATTTGTCAGTTTCTTCATCCTAGACACCCCACATTTGATTTCAAAAGAAAAGCCCCGAACAATAGAATTACCCTATTACTCGGGACTAATAGACCCATTTATGGGGCAGTGGTCAATGTCCAAGTTAAAGTTGAGGTGTAGGATTCTGCTTTCATTGTCCCGCCATAGACGGTTAACGTTACACTATCATTTGTAGAAGCCGTCGGATTACTTGGAAACCATTTTGTAATCCATGTACCACGACCTTCATTTGGATTTGCATAAACGACTTTGACCGCGTCATTATTAGTAAATAAAGTAAATGGTCCTGTGACTGGGGGACCGTACATGTCTTTAAGATCAGAAATCGTTGTACCATTTTTAAATGACAAATATGCACCAGCCAGTTCATTTCCACCAGCACTTTTAAAAGGTGTTGCACTTACAGTAACATTCCATCCATCTGGGGTGCCCCGCTTATCGGTTACTTGGAGAAAAGGTTTTAGAGTTTTAGCTTCATAAGTTACATTCTTAACAGAAACCACTTGCTGCCCAAAGTCTATATGGGAAACATAATCAAGACTTAGCGGTCCATAATTTCCGGTTGGATCATTATCATCATCGCCTGGGACATATGGATCTGTTGGATCATCAGGGTCTAACACAGGTGGAACACTGGTATCTTCAATAAAATTTACGATTGCATTTGATGTTCCTGTAGATGCTGCAAAAACCCCTTGAACCGAAAGAAACAAAGATAAAATACAAGCTAATCCTAAAAATACATACTTAGATAAACGCACATTAATGCCTCCTTTTTATTTAAATAATAAACTTAAATATTTAGGCAAAAATCTAGGGAGCATTTTCTAAAGTCCAATTTATTGTGGTGGAATAGTCCACACCAGGATGAACATCGCTAGGAATGATATTGATCAATACCCCTTCATTTTCATTCCAAGTAACTACAGTTTCCCTTTCTAAACCCGTAACTCCTTCGTAAATGAGGGTTTCATCTTTTAAATAGCTCAGCCGGTCAGCATTTACAAATACAAGTGCCGTCGGGTCAAGTGAATGTCCGTCGGTGGATGTTAAAGGATTCGCTGCTTTTGCCTTTATTCTCCAATGAGCTCCTTGTCCCCGAGTATCCCGAACGATTATGGACCAATTTGGAATCTCTCTAGGAATCGTTATTTCATGAAAGCCAATGGTTGTTTGTTTAAAGCGAATTTCACTCGGAACAGTAAATTCAAGAATCGTTCCAATAACAGTTGTTGATACTGTTTCACTTGTATTACCTGCTACATCCGTTTGCGAAGCGGTAATAATCGTCCCTGCCCCTTGAATTGGTATAGCGACTGTATAATTGCCTGCTTCATCCACTATTCCATGATATGTACCATCTGGGGTAACTATATGAACAGTTGCACCTGTTTCACCCGTTCCGGATACGGTTGAATCAACATCTGTGACTGGATTAATGATTGGTGGATCTGGAGGAATGTTATCTAATACACCGGTTGCGATTTCATCGTAAGCACCTTTGCTTACTAATATGTCTACTGTAATTAATGAAGCATCTGCCGCTATTCCGTAAAAATCTAATTTCCCATCAGGACTTGGAGGTAAGGCTGTTAGGCCTAATTGGCCTAAATTAATGAATAGCTTTGCACTAATTCGTGAAACAAGTGATAGGTTGAGACCTTGAACATAACTCGCTTTTACCGTTCCGTTACTACTACTGACCGCCAATTCGCTCCCAGGAATTTCCTTATAAACAAATAAAGGTTCTGTTAACTGGATTCTAGCGACTTCTGTAAAACGGGGATTGTCCAGTATAAATTTCAATTCTTCCGGCAACTTATATACAAACTGTTGCGTGGTAACAAGGCTTAAATTAAGCAACGGAATCCCATATATATCTAAACTAAGTTCGCCTGTACTCTCGTTATAAGCTGCATCCAAGTTCTGTATTTGCAAAATTCCCACATCTGCTACCGCATAGGCTTTTGGATAGGTTAGAATCGGAATCATTTCCCTATCTTCTAATGTTAATTTAGTGAAAGAAGGAGTAAAAACAAAAATGATAGCGGTTACAAAAATCACCAAGGATTGTATAGTTTTATTAAAATAAATTTTCCTCACTATACTCCCCCCATAAAAAAGTAGAATAATATTGTTAAATAAATATTCTGCAAAGGATACTAGCAATCTTCGATTGTATTTTACCATAATTTATCAAGCGTGGCACGTTTTTTTCAAAATGTTAAAACTATTATAAATCCAGTAATCTTAACTGATCTCGTATCCCTTCAATAATATCGAAAGGCATGACTCCATAACGTGATAAGACGCTTGCCTTTTCTTCTCCCGCTCTTGCATGTAAATAACTCGCAGAAATAAGTGCATTCATTGGTGTGGTCCCTTGAGCAAGAAACGATGTAATCAGCCCAGTCAGCACATCTCCGCTTCCACCTTTTCCGAGCGAATCATTCCCGTGAGGATTGATAAAAACCTCTCCTTCAGGTGAGGCTATAATGGTACGATGCCCTTTTAATAATAAATAAACATTGTTATCTTGGGCAAAAGTGATGGCAGTTTCGATCCGATTCGCTTCCACCTCTTTTACTGTTTTATTTAGCAAACTTGCCATTTCGCCGGGGTGAGGAGTAAAGATTACAGGCCCTGCATACATACGCACCAACTCCAGCTCGTTACGAAGCAAAAATAAAGCATCAGCATCAACCACAATCGGTTGATTTGTCAAAGAGGACATGAATAGTTTCATCCACCGTTCACCACCAGGAAATCTACTCATTCCGGGGCCAATGGCTATACAATCAAATTGGTGAAGCTGAGGGATTAGCTTTTCAACAGCCTTTTCTGCCAAATGACCATCACAATCTGGTAATGGCAAAAATAACGCTTCCGGATTCTGAGCGGCTACCATCGGATAAATACTTTCCGGAACAGCTAATGTTACCAATCCTGCTCCGGATTTTAAGACTGATTTAGCTGTAAAAATGGGTGCTCCCACATATGACCGAGAACCACCGATAACTAGTGCGTGACCAAAAGTTCCCTTATGGCCATGTTCAGGCCGAACCGGTAGGGAAGCTTTAACCAGCTTGTTCGTAATCAATTTGGGCATAGGAAGCCCGATATCCTCAACAATCTGAACTGGAACGGAAATATCAACCGCTTTCCACTCTCCAATGTACTTTGGACCATCATTTAAAAAGAAACCTTTTTTGGGAAAAACAAAACTAATTGTCTTATCAGCTTTTATAGCAACCCCTTCAACCTTTCCATCATCACTGCTGACACCTGAAGGAATATCGACAGAAATGACTAATTTCTTTTGCCCATATTCATTAACTAACGATATTACTTGATGAAATGGCTCTCTTACTGGGCCATTCACCCCAGTTCCTAAAATGGCATCGATAATAATATCTGACCGATCTAGCTCCTTTTTCAAATCCTCTACTGTGTTTTCATGGAGATAAAAAATGGGCAACTCTCTGTTTATGTAAACATCGAAATGAACTTTAGCATCGCCTTTGATTCGTCCGGGCTCTACTAACAAACATAATAACGGTTCGAAACCTAAATCAATTAACCTACGTGAAATAACAAACCCATCGCCGCTATTATTTCCAGCTCCAGCAAGGACAACCACGCGCGGATGGTCTTCAGGAGAATTAGCAATAATTTCCTCCACTACTTTTGCACCTGCATTTTCCATTAAAACTACGCCTGGTAAACCGATTTTCTCCATTGTATATTGATCCATTTGTTGCATTTCCTTTTGCCCGGCAACGTACATACTTAACCCTCCCTAAAACTACATTCTCTTTTTCTATCGATTCTAAAGCTCCTTATAAAACCACAGACATCCCCTACGAATGTTTGGGCTAAAACTTGTCTTTTACAATCATCATAGTTTTTATTTTAGATTTCATCCACTATTATTCCCATCATTTTGCTAAACAAAAAGCATAGCTGCCTTTGAAGGCTCCGCTATGCTTTAATAATGTTAATCAGCATTGCTCGAATCGTCTTGATCCACTTCTTTGTCTAAAATTTTCCCGGTATATAAATCAATTTTGTATTCAACCTCGTAACTTCCATCCTTTATTTCAATTTCATAGTAATGATCATCTAACTCGACCTTGACTACATTTCCTTTCGTTTCCTTTGTAGCAATCGCGACTGCCTCTTCCTCGGAAATTTTACCTTGCGGATTTTTGGTTTGATTTAACTTGTCATCACTTCCATCTCCATCACGTTTCATATAATCGTCATCATAATAATCATCTTTCACCACATTAACATTAGAAGTGTTCCCATTCTGATTTGTGCCTTTATCCGAAATTGCACCAACACCCACTGCCCCACCTAACAAGACCAAACCTGCCAAAACGCCTAACATTAGCTTTATTTTCATTTTTGTTCCTCCTTTATTTGTCGTTACTTTCACTATAGCCAACAAAAATGAGGAAACACGGATAGAAAAATGAGAATTTGCTGAGATAGCACGAAAACCGTTTTCCTTTGGTTAATCATCCCAAGATATGGACATTACTTCACCTGTTATTGCATGAATCTGAACCGTTCCCTCTTCACCATTTTCCTTTTCAATTTTTACTAGATAGTAGGCGCCATCACCAGATTCTTCGAAATGAATGTCATCTACATCACCACTTACACTGGATAAAGCGATCGTTACTGCTTCCTCTTCAGTAATAATTTTTCCCGGCTCATTAGATTCTTGCTCTCCCCTAGGTTTTGGAGAAGATTGGCCTGAATCTCCATTTGGATTATCTTGTTCATTACTGCTTGTTGTTTGCTTATTTATCCTTGCTAAGCCTTCTACTTCTCCTGTTTTTCGATTGATTTCTACTTCATAAATCCCCTTATCGTTTTGAAAGGTCATCTCGTATATTTTTGGGTGCTCAGTAATTTGGATTATTTCTCCTTTATACAGTTCTTGAATTTTGCTGCTTGCTTCCGCTACAGATAGCTGTTCTCTAAAATTACCAATTTTCAAAAGCTGCCATGCACTTAATACAAGAATCACTAGTACCACTACACCTAGCGCCATTTTCCTCATCCAACTCACTCCAAAAAATGTTTGCAATGATTATAATTTATTAAAATGAGAAATCAGTGAGGATTTGATAGAAGAAGAACAATCGTTGCTCTTGTTCCATTTCCCTCCTCACTCTCGATTTGAATTTCAGCCTTGATGGCTTCAGCAATTTCTTTGGCAAGGGACAGCCCTAAGCCAAATCCCCCCTCTTTTCTCGTTCTTGCTTTGTCCACTCGATAAAATCGATCAAAAATTTTATCTAATTCAGCCGCCGGGATGCCAATCCCGTTATCACATATTTCAACTAATGCCTTTTGTTCTGTATTTCTAATTCGAACTTTGATAACATCCTCACTATATTTTCTTGCATTATCTATCAGGATATATAAGAGCTGTCTAAACTTTTGCAGATCTGTCTTCACAGAAACCTCCTCGTCAATTTGTAATTCCACTTTTCGATGATACGCCTTTTGAAAAGTTTGAACTAATTCTTTGACTATATTAGTTAAGGAAATATCCTTCATCTGCACATTCCACTGTTCGTCCTGTTTGGCAAGCAACAATAATTGTTCAATCATGTCCTTCATGCGTATTGCTTCAGAATGTATCGCATGAATGGATTCCTGATATAATTCAGGACGCTCAAAGCCTCTCCTTTTTAAAAGTGAAGCATAGGACTCGATAATGGTAATTGGTGTCTTCATTTCATGAGAAGCATTGGAGATAAATTGCCCCTGCTTCTCATAGTTAACCTCGAGCAACTCGATCATTTTATTAAACGTATCTCCCATTTGATAGAGTTCGTCCTTAGATCCCTGTTGTAAAGAAATCGTTTTAAATCGTCCGCTTTCTCTTATTTCCCTCATCGTCTTGATCAGCGAAGTTATCGGTTGGGAAATAAAATTACTTAACAATCTTGAGGAGATCACTACTGGGATAATGGCGAAAACTGTAGCAGCAATTAGGACAATTCTCAGTATTCGGAGCATATTTACAGTTGCCTTAAGATTTTCTGTCACTTGAATATTTGCCACCTCACCATTTGTCCATACAATTGGAATCGAAATAAAGGCATGCGGAATCTGATCGTATACGGTGATGGTCTTTACTTCTTTCGAGTAATACGTAACCGATTGCTCGCGGAGCCCCTGTTCACCAGAAACCGTAACAGCCGTTCCTCGACTGCCATCTGCTTTAACAATCTGGAGCATTCCATTGATGGGAACATAAGCCCGAAGCAATTCGGCAGTGGGGACGCGATCCGCTGCTCCATTTATCCCCTCGATGGCTTGTTTCGCTTCTGCAGCAGCCCTCTCTAATTCACGACCCAACATCATATTGCTAAAGGTAAAATAGATCACTCCATTAATTACGATCAAGAGCAAAATAAACACTACGGTTGTATAAAGATTGATTCGATCCTTTAGTTTCATTAGGCGTCCTTTATCACATAGCCTACACCACGAACGGTATGAATAAGCGACGTGTGATAAGGCTTATCAATTTTATTACGTAAGTAGCGAATATATACATCAACGATATTTGTATCCCCAAAATAATCATATCCCCAAACTCCATTAAGAAGCTGCTCCCGATTAAGTACCTGACGGGGATGCTTCATTAAAAAGGCAAGCAAATCAAACTCACGCGGCGTCAGATCAATCTTGTTTTCTTTTCTGATCACTTCATGAGTTATTTCGCTTAATTTTAAATCTGCTACGGTCAGCCAATTTTGATTACTTTCAACAACAGAGCTCGGGTATTTTACCCTTAAACAAGCACGAATGCGGGCCAATAATTCTTCTATCTGGAAAGGCTTCGTTACATAGTCGTTAGCCCCAAAATCAAGTCCAGACACTTTATCCTCAACAGAATCCTTGGCAGTTAATAGGATTACAGGTGTGCGCGAATCATTGGAACGTATTCTTCGTAACAGCTCAATTCCACTGATACCAGGCAGCATAACATCTAATAAAATGACATCCCATGATTGCTCCTGGTACAACCTGAATCCTTCTAAACCGTCAAAGGATTTTCTAATTTCATAGCCCTCATAAGTCAGCTCCAACTCAAGAACACGAGCAATCTTTTCTTCATCCTCTATAATTAGAATTTTCGGTTTCTCCATTTTTCCCTCGCTATATTATTTTCTGAATTTACAGTTATTTTATCATCTCTATATTCACCCTGCCTATAAATGTTACCTTCTACTGCAAAATAAAAAGCTGTGCGATACTTAAATTCGCACAGCCTTCGTTTATTTTTCTTTTATTTGATTCAGTTCATCAATAAGCTGCTTTGTCCGTTTCGCATTTCCTTGCGCAAAGTTTTCGAGGCGGTCCTTTAATTCATCATCGTCATGGATCCGCTCAGCGGTAATGAGATAAGTCCGCATTAAATCTTCTTCTATTTGAATCGAGTTTTCTAAGGTTGCTTCTAGTTTTTCTTTTTCTTCTCCGCTATTTTCATTAAATATATTTGAACTCATCGATCAGACCTCCTTTTCATCCTTATGTTTCTCCTTTCTAGTCAAGGTTATCCAAAACGAAACATTTGGCCCTAAGATTTTAAAATATTTTTTTTCGAAAAAAATGAAACTTTTTTTGTTTTACAGCGTAGTTACTATTAAATCAGTTTGGAAAGTGTTATAAAAACGTTTATTTTTATCATTGCACTTAACAAATTGAACATTTTTTATACACGGAGGGAATTTTAGTTGAAAAAAATATTAGCAGCACTATTAACAGCAGCGCTTGTCTTTTCGCCAGTGGGCAGCTTTGTTTTCCAGGATCATACAACGTCTGTGGAAGCAAAAGGCTACAGATCAGGAAAAAAATCATTTAACACAAACAACAATACTTCAAACAATAATAATTCTTTGTTTCAAAATAAAAAGTCAGATTCATCTACTACTACCAATAAATCTATGACTACAAATAAATCATTTAAACCAAGCGGTCTTATGAAAGGTCTTATGCTAGGTGGACTTGCCGGGTTACTGTTTGGTGGATTATTTGCAAACATGGGACTATTAGGATCGATTCTTGGATTCTTTATTAATGTATTAGCCATTGTCGTTTTAATTTCCGTAATTCGAAAGGTTTTCGCTTTATTCAAAGAAAAAAAGAAAAAAGAGGTTTCTGATTCATGGAGAAATTAATCATATCTGAACAAGATATTATTAATGCAGTTTGCGTTTATATTTCTCGAAAAAAGCAAGTAAAACCTGAGGAAGTCGAAGTCGAGCTTATGTATGATGATGATTATGGATTTTCTGCAGAGGCATTTGTTGGCGGACGAAAGCAAGTGTTAATTGCGGCAAACTTAATTGAAGCATTGCGGCTCTGGCTCGATGAATTTCTAAACAGAGACCCTTTTTCAGGAATCGAACTAGTACTTGATGACGAGGAAGGAATCATTGCAAAAGTTAGATAAATGGTTTCGCTTCATCTGAAGCTCTTCATTAAAAAACTCATTCCCAATTTGGAATGAGTTTTTTGTTTCTAGGTTTATTTATAACTCCGGTTCAGGAACGCTTTCGTGCGGTCAAATTGAGGATGATCAAACAGTTCAGTTGGAGCACCAGACTCTACAATCTCCCCGTTATCCATAAAAATAACACGATTAGCAACTTCCTTAGCAAAGCCCATTTCATGCGTTACTACAATCATCGTCATATGTTCTTCTGCTAGTTTTTTCATAACTTGCAGCACTTCTCCGGTCAGCTCTGGATCCAATGCAGAAGTAGGCTCATCGAACAACAAAATTTCAGGGTTCATCATAAGGGCACGGGCAATTGCTACCCTTTGTTTTTGACCGCCTGATAAATTTGCCGGGTATGCAGTTGCCCGTTCTGTCAGACCAATCTTTTCAAGGATCTCTGCACTTCGCTGTTCAATCGCAGCTGATGACTCCTTCTTTACTAATTTAGGGGCAAGTTCAAGATTCTCTTTTACAGTAAGGTGGGGGAAAAGGTTAAAATGTTGAAACACCATACCCATCTTAGCTGTAATTCGCTTAATCTCTTGAGGTTTTGAATAGATTCCATCTTTCACTAGATATTCCCCGGAAAATGAAATACTGCCTGCATTGATATCCTCGAGTTGAACTAAGCTGCGGAGCATCGTGCTTTTACCTGAACCTGATGGGCCAATTACAGCAACGACATCATTTTTATTTACATCAAACGTAATATTTTTAAGTACTTCAAGATTGCCAAACGATTTTTTAAGGTTGGATACTTCAATAATAGCCACTTTCAACACTCCTGCCTATTCAAATTTAAACCGCTGTTCGATCCGTTTAAACACAAATGTCAATATGAGCGTCATGATCAAATAAATAATACCTGCGACAAAGAATGGAACGATCGTAAAGTCACGGTTCACAGCAGTCTGGGCAAAGTGTAACAATTCAGGTACCGCAACAGCATAAAGTAGCGCGGTATCTTTAACAAGTGTTACGGACTCATTTGCCACAGCAGGAAGGGCGATTCGGAACATTTGCGGCAGAACTACTCTTGTTGTCGTCTGCCATTTATTTAAGCCAAGGACCTGTGCTGCTTCATATTGGCCTTTATCAATGGCCAAAAGACCACCACGGAAAATCTCAGCAAAATAGGCTGCATAGTTCAAAATAAAACCTAGACATGCAGCAACAAAGCGATCGAGCACCAAATACTCACCGATTACCGGAAGCATCGGAAGCCCAAAGCATATAAACAACAGTTGAAGCAATAGCGGTGTTCCACGCATTACGTACACATAGCTTTGAGCAAACCAAGATATTGGCTTAAAACTACTTCTTACGGAAAGTGTCAATAAAAAACCAAGCGGAATCGACACGATAATACAAACTAAAAACAAGAGGACAGTCATCTGTGCCCCCTCGAGCATCGGGCCTAATATTGACACAATATAATCAAAAGACATAAAAGAATTCCTCCAAATTGAAAAGCTTAAGACGCACAAATATCGGCTTTAGACGATAAGCCGATGGCGCCTTGAGCTTCAACTTTTCTATATTTAAAGTAAGAACTTATGAACAAACAAAACAGGGTTCCCAAAGGAAATCCTGTTTTGCTGTATATTCTATTATTACTTTAATACCTTATCTTCACCAAACCATTTAGTTGAAATCTCTGCTGCTGTGCCATCTTCATTTAACTCATCAAGAGCCTTTTGAAGCTTGTCTAGTAATTCTTCATTTCCCTTTTTAACCCCTACCCCATATTCTTCAGGAGCAAGTGATTCATCTAGTACTTTAAAGGTTTCTTTTTCTTTTGTCATATAGAAATTAATGACAATTTCATCAATAACTACTGCATCTAAACGACCGCTCTTTAAATCATTAAGAGCAAGAACATTATCAGAAAACTCAGTAACTGTTTTAATCTTATCTTTAATTGGATTAGCATTCAATGCATCTGCTGCAGATGATAAAGATTGAAGTCCTACCACTTTACCTTCAAGGTCAGCTAATTTAGTAAGTTTAGAATCATTTAATGTTACTACAACCTGTGCGTTTTTCAAATAAGGCTTTGTGAATAGAACCTTTTCTTTACGCTCATCAGTAATAGTGTATCCGTTCCAAATAAAATCAATTCGTCCACTGCTAAGCTCGGATTCTTTCGTTTTCCAATCGATTGGTTGAAACTCTACCTTTACACCCATTTTTTCGGCAGCTGCTTTTGCATAGTCAATGTCAAAACCAACAATTTCATTCTTCTCGTCACGGAATCCCATTGGTGCAAATTTATCATCAATACCGACCACAAGTGTAGTTTCTTTATCCGTTTCTTTCGATGAAGATGATGAAGAACTGGAACATCCAACAAGTAGTGAAAAAACTGCGGCTAGAATTAGAATACTAGTAGCTATACGTTTCATTTTGTGAATACCACCCTTATCTCAATAATTTCGCTTTAGTACGTTACCATATTATCATACTACAACATTATAACACTATAATATCGTAAGATACAATATCCTTATCAATAAAAAAAGGGTCAATTTTCTGATTTAGAAAACGACCCTTTTAAGCTAATTAGTTCGACCAATTAAGTCAACCTCTTTAATTTGTATGTAAATGTCAAAAATTCATTCGTGATTGTCCACCATCGACATTAATGCTGGCTCCGACAATCCAAGAAGCTTTTTCTGAAGCCAGGAACGCTGTGACATTTGCAATCTCCTCAACAGTGCCAAATCGCCCGGCCGGAATTTCCTTCTTAACAAACTCCCTAATTCCAACAGGATCGGCATCAAGTCGTTTTTTCCAATTCCCTGATTCATGGAGAATACTCCCCGGAGCTATGCTGTTCACGCGAATCCCAAAAGGGATCATCTCGTCTGCGAAAGATTTTGTAAAACTGATAAGGGCGGCTTTGGCGTTATTATAGGTTACCTTGCCGCCACTCTCTCTTCCAAAAACAGACGTAATATTGATGATCGAGCCGCTTCCGGATACCTTCATATGTTCAGCAGCCATTTTGCTTAAATGTACCGCTGAAAAATAATTCAGCTCCATTGCCTCATAAAATAAGTCCATTGAGGTTTTCATCGCATTAGCTCCGTTGCTTCCACCAGCATTATTAATTAAGATATCGATGGTGCCCTTTTCTTTGATAAAAGCCTTAATCAGCTCTTCTCGCTCACCCTCATTTAAAATATCAGCTTTAAAAATAGATACATTCCCGCCTAATTCTTCTTTCGCCTTTTCCAAGAATTCAATTCCTCGAGCAACAATTGAAACGTTTGCTCCTTCGGAAATAAATGCTTCAGCAATTGCCTTGCCAATCCCCTTGGAACCGCCAGTTATGAGCACATTTTTACCTTGTAATTGTAAATCCATAATAACCCCCCACAAGTAAAAAGAATTTTCAAATTGGCTGTGTTAAATTTGTCTGTTGATTTCCTCTCTAGGTGCTCCCTTTCCGCGGGGGAGTTCGGGAGCCTCCTCGGCGCTTTAGCGCCTGTGGGGTCTCCCGTAACACCTTCTCCCGCAGGAGTCTCGCACCTTCCGTTCCAATCAACAGAGTGTTCTAAATCAACATTACTCTTTAACACAGCCTTTAAAATTTAGAATTATTAAAAAAACCCTATCGTATTGATAAGGTTGGACCAATTCCATTTATTCAAAATTGTAATGCTGTAATACCTTTTTTCGGACATAATCTAAATGACGATACATTTGCTGAAAAGCTTCAAGAGGATCCCGCTTTACTAAAGCCTCGTAAATAGCTGAATGGTGCTGTACGGTTAAATCCCGTTCACGATATTTTATTTGGCTGTCAATTTTTCGATGTGTTATCAATAACGAATCGATCATTCCTTCAACAATAGGATTATCTGCACTTAAAGCAATTATTCGGTGAAATTCCCGGTCTGCTTCTCCGTAATTGTTGTCCTCACTGTTTGCGATAAAATCAATCGTCTTTTTTAATCTTGATAGCTGGTCATCATCAATCTTTTTTGCTGCAATGGTAATTAACCCTAATTCTAATGCCATCCGAGCTTCTAAAATAGCCGGCATATTGTCAGCGGCCAAAGCAAGCATAACGGAAAAAGGATGGCTGTCAATTTTATTGTTAAAAAACGTCCCTTCTCGAGTTTTGCGAGTAATAACTCCTAGCGTCTCAAGGGAACTAAGTGCTTCACGAAGCACCGGTCTGCTGACATCAAGTTCTTCTAAAAGCTCCATTTCGGTTGGCAATTTATCTCCTGGTTTCAATTGCCCACTCGTTAAAAGCTGGACAATGCGTTCCAAAACTTGCTTTGATAATGTATTTCGATTAACTGATTCAACTGAAAATCTTTTAGGAGACTCCTCCATTTTCTCGCTCCTTAATTATTACAATTTATTTGTTAGACTAATTATATTATAACAAAAAAATTGCAAAAAGCTGCCAATGTAACGGCAGCTCACTAAATTGTCATCTTATTTTATCCTTAATATCCTGCAAACATTTTCGGTCGCAAACGCTAGATTTTCTTCTCCTAAAGCAAGTGCCTCATCTAATGAAGTGACTCCCTTAAGTATACCTACTATGGAAGAAAATCCATTTTCATACAACGGTTCGACACCTTTTCCAATCCGGCCGGCGAAGGCGATGACCGGGACTGAATGTTTTTTGGCAATTGAAGCTACACCAAATGGTGTTTTACCAAATAATGTTTGTCCGTCAATACTCCCTTCCCCAGTAAAAACAAAATCTGCTCCAATGATCCGTTGCTCAAGTCCAGTATACTCAATCACAAGCTCGACGCCTTTTCTTAAACGGGCATTTAAGAAAGCCATCAAACCTGCCCCAAGACCACCTGCAGCTCCAGCTCCCTCTGCATCCGCGATATCAATGGCTAGTTCTTTTTTGATCATTTCAGCATAATGAGCCAGGTTTTGGTCGAGCTGTACTACCATATCAGGAGTAGCGCCCTTTTGTGGTCCAAATATGGCCGATGCACCGTTGGCTCCAATTAGAGGATTAGTAACGTCACAAGCAACATCAATTTGGACATCTTTGATTCTTTTATCTAATCCACTTATATCAATTGTGCGTAATTGATTTAGAGCCCCCCCACCCCATGAAAGCTCTGCACCGTTTTGGTCCTTAAATGAAACACCAAGGGCTTGCAGCATTCCTACTCCACCGTCATTGGTTGCACTACCGCCAATGCCGATAAGAATTCTAGTTACTCCATTGTCTAGAGCTTGTTTAATTAGCTGCCCTGTCCCATAGGTGGTGGTAACGAGCGGATTTCTTTGTTCCTTATTGATCAATTCAATTCCGCTGGCACTTGCCATTTCAATAATTGCAGTTTTTTCCTTCTTTAATAAGCCAAACTCAGCGTTCACTTTTTGTCCTAATGGACCTATTACTTCCGTTTTGATTAATTCACCATTTTCCATGCTAACTAACGATTCAACTGTTCCTTCTCCACCGTCAGCCATTGGAACGATTTCACATTCAGCATTCGGAAATACTGCTAGAATGCCTTTTTTCATAGCAAGAGCTGCATTTTTCGCCGAAATACTTTCTTTAAATGAATCAGGCGCCAAGACAAACCTCATAACAATCGGTCCTTTACATAGATTAAAATCTTCTAACACTTAATAAATCGTTTTAAAAATAGGCTGTGTTAAAGAACAATGTTAATTTTGAACACTCTGTTGATTGGAGCGGAAGGTGCGAGACTCCTGCGGGAGAAGGTGTCACGGGAGACCCCACAGGCGCTATGCGCCGAGGAGGCTCCCGGACTCCCCCGCGGAAAGCGAGCACCTGGAGCGGAAATCAACAGCTAAATTTAACAGAGCCAAAAACACATAAATTCCTTCTATTAATATATCAATGAAATCGTTTTCTTAAAAGGTAAGGGTGACCTTGACAGCCACCCTATTTTTTATAAAAATCATCCAGCATAAGTTTTTTTATCGGACAAGACAAGGACGTTTGTTATCAAACTTCCAGCCTGGAATTAAGAACTGCATTCCAACAGCATCATCACGAGATCCTAATCCCATATTGTTATAAACCTCATGAGCTTTTAATACTTGGTCCATATCAATTTCAATTCCTAAGCCTGGCTTATCGGGAACAGTGATGTCACCGTCAACAATCTTAAATGGCTCCTTCGTCAGGCGCTCAAGACCTTCCTGCCAAATCCAGTGTGTGTCGATTGCCGTAATTTCACCAGGAGCTGCTGCAGCAACATGTGTGAACATTGCTAAGGAGATATCAAAATGATTGTTCGAGTGTGAGCCCCATGTTAGGCCCCATTCATTGCACATTTGGGCAACACGTACTGAACCTTGCATGGTCCAGAAGTGTGGGTCAGCTAGTGGGATATCTACTGATTGTAGAGAAAAGGTATGTCCCATTTGACGCCAATCCGTTGCAATCATGTTCGTTGCAGTTGGAAGTCCAGTCTGTCTTCTGAACTCTGCCATTATTTCACGTCCAGAATAACCGTTTTCTGCTCCACATGGATCTTCAGCATATGCCAGAACATCTTTCAAACTGTTACCGACTTCAACTGCTTCAGCTAACGACCAAGCTCCATTTGGATCAAGTGTGATTCTTGCATCTGGGAAGCGCTCTTTTAATGCACGAACAGCTTTAGCTTCTTCTTTTCCTGCAAGAACTCCACCTTTTAATTTGAAATCCTTAAATCCGTACAGCTTGTGAGAAGCTTCAGCTAACTTTACTACAGCTTCAGGAGTTAATGCTTCCTCATGGCGAATTCGGTACCACTCTTCACTTGCCTCAGGATTGCTGTAATAAGGTAGATCTGTTTTATTACGATCTCCAATAAAGAATAGATAGCCAAGTGTTTTTACTTTGTCACGCTGCTGTCCTTCACCTAATAATGCGGCTACAGGAACATTCAAATGCTTTCCTAATAAATCCAAAAGAGCTGCCTCAATGGCTGTTACCGCATGAATGGTAATTCTCAAATCAAAGGTTTGTAAACCACGGCCGCCAGAATCACGACCAGCAAAAGTTTTTCGAACATTATTTAGGATATTATTATAATTTCCAATAGAAGCTCCGACAACTAGCGGCTTAGCATCTTCTAGTGTTTTGCGAATCCCTTCACCGCCTGGGACTTCCCCAACACCGACATTTCCGTTACTGTCCTTTAGAATAATTATATTTCTGGTAAAGTACGCTCCATGAGCCCCACTAAGATTAAGCAGCATACTATCATAACCAGCAACAGGATAAACATCCATTTCAGTAACAACAGGAGTAAGATTAGTTAAGTTCTGTACTGTTTTCATTGGGAATTCTCCTAGTAAAATAGATTTAGTTATCATATTTTATAACATTGAATGGGTTGGACCTTCATTTAATCCAAAGTCCCACATCAGCTAATGATATTAACGTTTTACTTCCACGTTAGCTAATTTTTCATAGTATTTTAAAAGACTGCTATGGTCTTCAAGTTCATGACCATCAACCTTCAAGGCGTACATCATTTCTAAAACCGCTGCAGTTAACGGAGCTGGAGCACCGAATTCATGGCTAGTTTCGATTGCATTTAATAAATCCTTAATGTGCAAATTGATTCGGAAACCAGGGTTGAAGTTGCGATCCAACATCATTGGCGCCTTTGCATCTAGAACGGTACTTCCTGCTAAACCGCCGCGGATTGCTTCGTATACAGCTTCTGGATTCACGCCAGCTTTTTGAGCTAAAACAAATGCTTCAGATACTGCCGCAATGTTCAGCGCTACGATAATTTGGTTAGCAAGCTTCGTTACGTTACCTGCACCAATTTCACCAACATGAACGACAGATCCAGCCATTGCTGCTAAGACATCTTTCACTTCTTCAAATACTTCCTTCTTACCGCCAACCATGACAGAGATCGTTCCATCAATAGCCTTTGGCTCTCCACCGCTGACAGGAGCATCTAACATATCCACGCCTTTTTCTGCTAATGCTTTAGACACTTCTTGCGAAGCAGCAGGTGCAATGGAACTCATGTCAACATAAATCAATCCGTCACGTGCACCTTCAATTAGTCCGTTTTCACCCAGCGCAACAGCTTTTACGTTTGGAGAGTTTGGAAGCATGGTAATGACA
The DNA here is from genome assembly GCF_051233475.1 of Neobacillus terrisolis. NCBI lineage: Bacteria > Bacillati > Bacillota > Bacilli > Caryophanales > Bacillaceae > Neobacillus > Neobacillus terrisolis. Next base: position 76,320 of record NZ_JBKFGH010000002.1, read on the forward strand.
ATATCCGCTTTTTGAGCGATTGCCTTTGGAGTTGTTTCTACTTCTGCCCCTAATTGTTCTAGTTCTTGAACAGCACCCTTATTGAAATCACTAACAATCAACTGATAGCCAGCTTTAATTAAGTTTTTACTCATAGGCTTACCCATAATTCCTAAACCAATAAATCCAATTTTCTTCATAATTTACTTCACTCCTACAAATTTTTTTATTAAAAGATAGGTATGAATGTGCCTATCTTATTTAGAAATTTTGAAACCATGGCGGGCAGCAAACTCCCAGCTGACTGAGACATATAATGATTTACTGCCCGGTTGACTCAAAAGATGGTATTATCCAATAAACATATTTAGGATTAATACACCGATCAAACCAAGGATGCCTAGCGCGGTAGTATAGGTTGTTCTAACTTTTATTGCATCTGTGACCGTTAAGTTAAGGAATTCCTTAAACATCCAGAAACCTGGGTCTGTTACGTGAGAGAACGCAACACTTCCACAAGAAACAGCTAGTACCATTAACTCCATTGGAATTCCTGACGCTTGAGCGATTGGCAGTACAACACCAGCAGCTGTCATAACAGCAACCGTTGCTGAACCAAGAGCGATACGTAATAGAGCAGCAATAAGCCAAGCAAGAATGATTGGAGACATAGCCCAGTCATCTGTAATCAATTTGATATAATCTGCAATTCCACCTTCTACTAGAATTGACTTAAATGCGCCCCCTGCACCAATAACCAAAAGGATCATTGCCATCGGCTTAACAGCATCGGAGCAAGACTTCATTACATCTTTTAAAGGGCGACCAATTCTTGGTCCTAGCAGCCACATAGAGATTAAGAGGCCAATTAATAATGCCGTTTCTGATGCACCAATGAAACTCATAATGTGTCTGAAACCATTATCTTCTGGTAAGAATATTGTGTTAACAGCATCAATAGCAATAAGTACTACTGGAATAAGAGCAACGAAAAGACTTACTCCAAATGATGGCAATTCTTCTTCTTTAAACTGTTTGGTCGAAACAAGTCCCTCTGGAATAGTTGGATTAATTTTTTTGAAGAATGGAACTCTTGTCCAAGTATAGGCAATGAATGTAGCTACAGGTATAGCAATAAATAATCCGTATAAAAGAGTTAATCCCATATCGGCTTCGAACACGCCAACAACAGCTGCTGGTCCCGGATGTGGCGGGAGAAAACTATGAGTAGTAGATAACCCGATTGCCATTGGTAAAGCAATCCATAAAAGATTTAATTTTGTTTGACGAACAAGAACGAATACAAGTGGAATTAATAACACAAACGCTACTTCAAAGAACATGGTAACGCCAAGAACAAAGGCAGTAATCAAGATTGCAAGCTGAACACGTTTTATTCCCATTTTGTTCACCAAGCTAGTAGCAATACGTTGTGCAGCACCCGCATCAGCGAGAACTGTTCCAAGCATAGCTCCGATCCCTACGATAAGGGCAGTACCCGACAACTGGCCTCCAAGACCATCACCAATGACTTCCCAAATTTGTTCCATTGGCATACCTACAAGGAAACCAACAAATATAGAAGTCAAGATTAGCGCTATGAACCCGTTCATTTTTAGAGGGATCATTAAGATTAATAAAAGGACAACTGCTAATGCAACATACAATAATGGCATGTTATACACTTCCTTCTAAATGTGAGTAAGTTAGTTTGTTTGATATAGCTCTAAATCTTTAAGTACATTTTCTAATTGTTTTCGGCTTTCAGGACTCATTTCTGCTGCAGGTGCAAATGAATAGCCAACGTCAACCCCAACCATTCTTAAGCCTTCTTTTAATACAACTGGGAAAGTCGCTTTATCAACTGCAAGTCGTAGAGGAGCCAATTTGAATTGCAATTCTAATGATTTTTTATAATCACCGGCTACGAATGTATTGTAGATATCTGCTACTAATTTTGGTGCGATGTTTGCCGTACTCGCAATCGCCCCGGTACCACCATGACAAAGTCCTGCATAAATTAGCGTATCTCTTCCAGCAAGAACAGAAAATGAATCCCGATCTGTTACGCGAAGATATTCGGCAAGCTTCGTCATATCTCCACTGCTGTCTTTAATCCCGATGATATTATCGACCTTGCTTAATTCTGCACAAGTATTTACATCAATTTTTACCTGTGTTCGACCTTCATTCCCGTAAAGGATAATTGGAAGATCTGTTGATTTTGCAATCGCTGTAAAATGATCAATTAATTCTGATTGCGTCGGAGTCATGAAATACGGCGTTAACACTGAAAGTGCTGATACTCCACCTACTTCTTCTACCATCTTCGCAGTTTGGATACAATCACGTGTAGTGATTTCGCTGGCTCCGCAATACACAGGTACTCTTCCAGCAGTATGTTCTACTGTAATTTCAACAACACGTCTTTTTTGTTCATTTGTTAATCCATAAATTTCTCCGCTGCTTCCTAAAATAAACAGCCCATGTACTCCTCCTGCAATGGTGTAATCAATTACTCGTCTTAGTGCATCTTCCATTAAATTCCCATTCTTATCTAACGGTGTTACTAATGCGGGGATGACCCCTGTTGGTTTAAACATTGTTGACTCCTCCTTGATCTTCCTATTACTTCAGAGACACTATTTTTAGGCTTTCTTAAGAAAACACTATTTGTGAACAACTTCACATATTTTTTGTCAATAAAAGACTATTACTTGATTTTCACTGTTTTCACGATAGTAATCTCATAATAATCTTTATTTCTTCACTATATATGCGAAAGTTATTACAAATAAGAGAAATGCGAAGGTTCATTTAATTGTAAGACAAATTTACAAGTAATTTTCTTCACACAACTATCGTAAACGGTTCTTACGAAAAAATCTTCGTTCATCCAAATAAAGTTTATCGGCATTTTGTTAGTCATTTGAACAAAAGAATGTTTAGGTCCCTGATGATCTAGGAAGTAAAAACGTAAGTCAAGTGACTTTATTTTTACGGTTAATCATCTAAATTTTGAACTCTGTCACCGTTTTTAATTTTTCTAGTAACCGTTTACATCTTTATTGTATAATTGTCTTACAAATAAATCATCATTCAAATTAATAATAAATCAAAAAATTTTTTGGGCAAATAACCAATTTTCTCTAAGTACAGGAGGATTCTTATGAAAATGAACAAAGTGCTAGCTCAAGAGATTGCTAATAAAGTAATGAAGGTTATTCCTTACAATGTAAATATAATGGACGATATCGGCCTGATAATCGGCAGTGGTGATTCGGACAGAATCGGCACATACCATCAAGGTGCCATTGCGGCGATTGAATGCGGAACAATCGTTTCCGTTTTTAACTCTGAAGGCGGAGCAAAGCCTGGGGTCAATATTCCGATTCGTTTTAAAAATAAAATTATTGGCGTAATTGGTATTAGCGGGGATCCAAATACAGTCTCACCATTTGCTGAGCTTGTTCGAGTTACAGCTGAACTATTAATCACCCAAGAGTTCTTATTTAAGGAAAGAAGGATTAAGGAACAAATCAAAGAAGAGTTTTTATATCAATGGGTTTTTCGAAATGATGAATATGATAAAGCTTTTAAAAATAGTGGAGAAGCGATTGGAATTGATGTAAATCTAATCAGAAAAGCCATTATTGTTAAGGGCAGTTCACTTAAGGAAACCTTTTTAAAGGAGCAGGAATTCACATTCCGACTTAGCCAAAATACCATTTTGTATATTGTCCCTGAAAACAGTGATATTTTAAAACGATTGGCGGCCATCACCTCAAATAACACTATTATTGGAATCGGTACAAGCTGTACCCACATCGCCAAGTCAACACAAGAAGCCAAACGGGCGATTGAAATTGCAGAAAAGCTTGGTTTATCTAGCACCCATTGTTACTATGATGAGTTTAAATTCATAGATTCTTTAACCAGTAGCGATAGTGCCTTTGAGGAAATCAGTCTTTGTTTCCGGGAACTTGAAACCAATCCAAAAGGGGTAGAGTTGATAGAAACACTAATCAGTTTTATTGAAAATAATGGAGACATGAATGTTATTGCTAAGGAACTTCATATCCACCGTAACAGTTTGGCATATCGACTTCAAAAAATTGAGCAATTAACGAACAAGAACCCGAAGAAATTCACTGATCTGTTTCAGCTATTCACCGGATATATTCAATATAAATTAAGAACCAGTTCATAGCCAAAGGACATGTAAATGGTCACATGAGATAATTCATGTGACCGTTTGGACATCTTCTTATTTAAAATTTTCATTCAACAGGAAGCTATTATACAACTAGCGAAATGATCGCGATCCCAATAAAGGCAAAAAGGGTTAAAAAGACCCCATTTGCCCGAAGCCCTGTTTGAACTCCAGATATACCTGCAAATCGGCTAACCATGAGGTTTAAACCTGAAAATGGACTTAAACATGTCGAGATTGACCAAGAAAGCAGTAATAACATCGCTAATGCAATATTGCTTATTCCTAAATCAACTGCATTCAATTGCATGGCTAATCCTCCAACTGCTGCAATTTGGTGAATCCCGACATAGGTAATACTTAGGACAAGTACCATTACTCCCAGAGCAAATAACAAAAAGGACTGATGCGCCAGATCAGTAAGCAATGAACTGATTCCATTCGCAACACTTGTTCCTTTCACCGCAAATGCAAGCATCCCCGCACTCATAAACAGCATAATCTCATTGTTCATCATTGGTACGGTACGATCCCGATAATCAGTTAGTAGGGGCTTGATCCTTTTCCAATCCATTGTTGCAATCCCAAAAAATAATGGGAGCAATAATGATATTAAAGAAACAATGACCATCATGGACCAATGCGTTACACTTTCAATGAATAAGCAAGAACCCATTAACGAAACAACTATAAGTGCCAGCTTAATAAGCTGGTTTCGATGAATTTTTTCTAATCTTCCTTCAATAGGACTGTCTATTCTCATAGGATTGCTTCGATGCCAGAATGCAAACAACAAATTCCCTATTAATAAAGAAAGGACCGATAAGCCCATTCCATAAATGATATATTCTTTGTACCGTACATCAAGGTAATGCAGGACTAAAGAAACCGAGGCAAAATAAGGCGACCACATAACCGCCGTTGAAAATCCAACTAAATAGCTTTTGGCAGACACTGCTGAGGGCAGTTTAAGTTCCGCTAAAAATTCATTCGTAATCCTTACCGACCCTAAGTTTAAGATGGGACTTAATAAAAATAAAGTTCCAGTTATTCCTGCATAAAACTGCTTGGGCTTGCGGATTAGCTCATGCAATAAAATCGAAACCGCTTCGAAATATCCCCCCAGCTTTAAAGGAATGGAGAGAAGCGGTGCAAATGTTATCAAACAAAGTAAAGGCAGTATTAAAAAAATACCTTCACTTATTCCATCCACACCTGTTCCCTTGTTCCATTCAATTAATAAACCGGCAGTCATCATCACGATGCCGAGCCAGCGTGGAAATCGATCTGCTTTTACGGCACTGCCAAAAAAAGCAATAAGCGACATAATGACCACTATATATTGAAGCCAATGACCCTGCGTGAAGTATTGAAGTAAAAATAATGTGCACATCCCTAAGATGAGATAGCTTCTCACAACTAATCCCTCCAATAACTGAAAGATTGTTTGTAAACTCCTTATTTGTATAATTGTAAGACAAATAGATTTATATGACAATGTTTTTGTTCGAATCCTACCAATCTTTTACAAAAAAACAACCCATTAATGTTTAAAGTTTGTTTGATGATTTTTAGTAAATAATAAATAGCAGATGTTCATTTTAGCTAAGGGGTTGTTGTTTCTATGGGGGCGATCGAACGAAATGGATTCAGATTTGAACCGGAATATAGTGTAATTGAACAAAATGGGGCGATTCACGTATATAACAAAGGGGAATTTGTTGAAGAAGTGAAGTTCTCTTTCTCTGGAAAATATCCTGAGCTTGATCAAATTGAAAAAATCGTGGATGAGTACTGCAATAACCGAGGAATTTAATTTCTAAGAAAGCCTGATCCCATGCACAAAAATGCCAGGATCAGGCCGATGAATGTATTTATCCTTAACTTAAGACCCAACTAAACTATTCTTATCAAGTCCATATACCTTCTGCCACTCCGTTTTAAATACTTGAACATCGTTCTCGGTTGCAGGGAAGGCAATAAACTTTTCAATCAAATCAGGACCAACCGTTACAGTTTGTGCCCCAGCAAGACACACATCGTATACTTGCTGAACATTTTTAAAGCTTGCCGCCAAAATTTCGGTTTCTATTCCGTAGTTTTTGTATAACGCGGCGATCTCCGAAACTACTTTAACACCATCTATCGTTAAGTTATCCATCCGATTTACATAAGGAGCCACAAATTTTGCGCCTGCCATTGCAGCAACGAGTGCTTGAAAGGAAGTATAAATAGTCGTTGCCAGCGTAGGAATGTTGTCTGCTGTCAACAACTTAATAGCTCTGATTCCTTCTTCAGTCACAGGAATCTTCATTACAATATTCCCTGTTAACTGATTTCGAATATATTTCGATTCCTCGACCATCTCTTCTGCCGTGTCACCAATTACTTGAACGAAAAGCTCTTTTTCATCTCCAATGGCTGCTCTTATATCCTTAAGTAGTTCTAAATATGGTCGGTTTTCTTTCACAATGATGGACGGATTAGTTGTCACCCCAGCAATCGGGTAATATGTATTCAGATATTCTATTTTTTTCACATCGGCTGAATCAATATACAATCTCATAAACCTACTCTTCCTCCTTCATCAAATAGAGGCTTAATCGGTTAAGATTAAGCCTTTAAAACGTTACTTGCACAGAATCCTTGTCTGGTATAGAGATTACCCCAGACTTCCCTACTCGCTAACAATCCTTAGGGTGGTCCCTAGCTCAATTTCAGGAATGTCTTTGCTCTCTAGATACATTGTACCAGGTAATTCCGGAGTTGCTGAACCGTCAAAACGTAAAGTAATGTGTCCTAAAGTTATTAGATTCCGGTTTACAAGATTTCCAACAGATGTAATTTTAAACTCTTCATTGTTGATATAAAGCTTCTGTCCTGCTTGAATTTCTCCATTTGCTTCGACAACATCAATGTTATAGCAAAAGTCTTTTAAATCTTGCGGTGCCTCATTACCAAATAAAATGAACATTTTTTCTTCCAAAAAGGAGTTTGCTAATGCACCAATACTTTTGACTTGATTTTCATAAATTGTTTTCATATTTTTTAGCATAAACACACCGCTATGCTGTCCATCCTCCTATGCATTAAACTTTTAGCTAATTTCTGTTACTTTCACTATCATAAGATATTGGCAAGACCCCTATACCAAATTTATTAACTATATAGTCCAAAACTTGCTAACCAGGCGACAAATACCCTTGGAACCCCAATCAAGAATCGGGAGTAAAGAACAGATGGTACCCCAACCTCTACAGTTTCTGCTTCAGCATCTGCTAGACCTAATCCAACTGGGATAAAGTCGCAAGCATTTTGAGTATTAATGGCGAACAATGCAGGAAGAGCTAATTGTGGCGGAACATTCCCCTTACCAATTTCTACCCCAATCAAGGTACCAATAACCTGTGCAATAACTGCACCTGGTCCAAGTAAAGGTGACAGGAACGGTAAGGAACATATAAATCCAATTAATAGCAAGCCCCATATATTCCCTGCAAGAGGCGACATCGCCTTTGCAAACACATCACCGATACCAGATCCTTGAATAATCCCAATTAACAAGGATACAAAGGCCATGAACGGGATGATTGTGTTTATCATCGTTTGAACGGCTTCACGTGCTGCTTGATAGAAGGTATTAATGACTTTACCTGCACCAAGGCCGAATTTTGTTATAATACTTTTATTCTTCTTATCTGCCAACGTTTGAGAAATCTTTTTATCCGTACTATATTTGAATTCTTTTTGTGGCGTTTGAATTTTTTCTGCTGCTGCAGCAACATGGGCTTCAGCGCCAGCTTCGGCTAGCTGGATTTGATCAACATCAACTGCTGATACATAAATATCCTCGGTAATAAACTTTGCTAATGGGCCAGTTTTACCTGTCGGCATAATATTGATTGTTGGGATCCGCTTTTGAGGATAAATTCCACAACGTAAAGTACCACCACAATCAATGATAGCTAATGCTATTGTTTCATCTGGAACAGATGTTTGAAAGCCATTCACAGGCTCAGCACCTGTTAACTCAGCAATTTTATCAACGATAGCTGGTTTTGCACCGCCACCAGTAATGTAAACGATTTTATTTTTTTGTTCAGTTGGAGTTACAACAAGCGGACCTCCGAAACCACCGCTGCCTTTTACAATTCTAATCGAACGATATTGTGCCATCTTTTAGCCCTCCTCTAAATTCTAGTGATGGAATGTCACTTCTTCTTTTAATTTGATACCTTGCTGCTTTTCAACCATTTTCGTTGTATAGTCTGTAATCCATCCTGCAAAGAAGTTCATTACTAAACCGACTAACATGTAGCGGACTGCTAATTCAGCTGTGCTAAGTCCAAGCTGTTCAATACCAGCAGCGATACCAAGGAAAATGAACAATTCACCTGGGTTAATATGAGGGAATAATCCATTGCTTGTGTGACAGAAATAAGCACCAGATGCATAGTAGCTAGGCTTGTACTTTTCTGGTAAAAATCGTCCTAAAGAAAGTGCCATCGGATTTCCAAGCATAAACGATCCAACAAATGGTAATACCATATATCGCAAGATTGGGTTTTTCGATGAGGCCATCGCCAACCGGTTAATTCTTTGTTCTCCAATTAATTGAATCAAGGTATTCATCGCCACTAACAAGAGCAGGACAATTGGAACGATCCCTTTCATCCATGAAATAAAAACATCTGCGCCAGTTTTAAATAGGTTCATAAAACCTTCGGCAACAACAATGATAAAATCCATTAACGCTCACCTCTTAATTTATTATTTTTTTAAAGTAGCCACATGTTCAGCTTTTACCATCATTCGTCTAAAGAGGCTACTCTTTTCCGGGATGGTTCCACCGCTCATGATGATCTTGTAGTTACTTACGGCATCCTGAATGGCCGATTTTAATAATTTATTACAATGAGCCATGTCTTGATCTTTCAGGTTTCTCAGGTTTTTCCCCTCAAATCCCGGTAAATCCTTAAACGTGGCCATGACTGTAACCCCTTGCATTTTTTTAGCCTTCAAAATATTCCCGTTATTAGAAATTGCAAATAAGACAATGGTGCCAGAGCGAATTTTTCCTGGTTTTTTCCCGATTGCTACTTTTCCAACTCTTCGCATTTCTGCATACGCTTTCGTAAAATGCTTCAGTTGAAGATAGCCCAAAGCCATCTGAATTAAGAAAGCACCTGCCATAAAGGCCATGATGATATAAATTTGCATGATTTCACTTCCTTACTATAATTTCATCTATGACCTACTAGCCTGCTCAAGATATTTCGAAAACTCTTTAAAACTTGATGTGCTTGCTAATTGAGACACCAGTTGCTGGTCAGAAGCAATCTTTATGATTTCATCGTAAATTTTCACTAACAGACTTGCATCGTAATCGGTTTGTTTCGGTATCCCTAACAGAAAGACTAATTTTAGTTCTTTTCCATCTACAGATATCGCGTCCGAAAACACACCCACGGCAAGCTCAACTTTATTTGATGCGTGGTTAACGGTATGCGGCAGGGCAATATATTGGTCAAAGACCATTGAGCCTTTTTCTGTCCTTTTTAAAAGACGCTCTTTAAAACCCCCGTCAAAGTAACCTTTTTCCACTAAATCATCGATCATTTCATTGACATTTTCTTGGTAGCTTTTCTTGCTATTCAAAACAAAGTATTTATCTTCGTTCGTTAAAAGCTTGACGATTGAATTATGATTTCCTCCATCTTTTAGCTTGAACTTTTGAAGATACGTCACTTTTTCAATTTGCTGCGAAACACGAGTTTCATCAAATATTTCATTGATCATGATTAGCGGTGAGTTCAGTTCAAAAGCTAATTTTACAGTGGAGAAAACGATATCATAGTTTTCTAATTGCTCTTTCGTTACTTCTGTTTCGGAAAACAGGTCAATCTCAGTATTTTGATTCAGAACTCGCTGTAATTGGATAGCAATTAATTTGGCTGTTCCTCTACCTGTTCCACAAATGACAGCTACTTGCCTTAATCTTTTTACATTTACCTCATTTTGAGCAATGAACACTCCGAAATAAAAGGCTAAATACCCAAGTTCATCTTCAGAAACCGTTAATCCATACTCTTTTTCAATGACTTGTCCAGCAATCTCTGCCAGCTTAAAGGCAACTGGATATTTTTCTTTTACGTCACCGAGTAACGGATTTTTGATTCGTATATTAAACATCAGTCGATTTAACATAAAAGTTAAATGGTATTGTAAATCCCTGAAAAATGTCTCATGCTCAAGGACAATCTCTTTATCAAAGCCAACCTGTTCCATCATTTGGTCCAAAAGATTTTGGATATCTTCAGTAATCGTAATATCAGCCATTGTTCGATTGTTTGTTGGTGTCCTTCTGCCTGCAATCGGGATAGTAATAAAAATAATTTCAGTTTCCGGAATCGAAATTGGCAGATGACTTTCAATGGAAGACACAATTTCTGAAGCGATAAGGTATTCCTTTGAATTTAATAGCTTATTATATTTTTCATTCATTTTTTCAAGTGGGTGATTTTTCAAAAGACGGTCTAGCATAACAATTACAGTACTCATGAGTCTGGTTTGCGTTGTTGATTCCAAATCGTACTTTTGTGCAATCTTTGCTATTGCTTCCTTTATATCCTCATCCAATGGATAGCCACTATAGATATAGTCATAGACATTGTCCAGGATAAAAAAACGAGTATCCAACTCATTTCCGCTTAAAAACATCCCACTGTTTTGTTTCCCGCGAATGAACAAATTGTAGGTTTCTAGCGCAACCGAAGCCTTCTTCATTTCATTAACGAGTGTTGTTCTGCTGATATTCATTTCATATGCTAGTTCATCTAGGGTATTAGCCTTATCGTTATTGATTAATCGGTCGATAATAAAAGCAATGCGTTTTTGGGGAGAATCCTGCAAATTTGCCTCTGAGCTTATCTTTCCTATCAAATCCTCAAACAATGATTCATCCTCAATATGTAAGCAGTAGCCCTTCCCTTTTTCATTCTCAAGAGACGCTATTCCTTCTAAGTCACTGTTTAGCTGTTTAATATAATTGCGGATGGTTCGTGTACTAACGCCCATTGTTGATGCCAGATAGTCTAATGAACAGTACGTTTTCTTTCTCGTTAATTCAATTATCTCGACAACCCGCTCATCCATTGTGAAATCAGACATTTTATCACCACCTTTTTTGTAAAATAAGACTGTCACATAGGTGGAAATTAACCTTAACCAATCGACATTTTGCCAAGGACAGTTCTGACTGCTTAACCTTTACATACTTCAAGTTTTAGCCGCGGGACTTTCCACCTGAAATATTAATGGTTGTACCAGTAATGTAGCTTGAACGTTCGGAAGCAAGATAAGAAACAAGTTCCCCTACTTCACTTAATTTCCCCTCACGAGCGAGCGGAATCGATTTACTATAATCAGTCGATAATCCGTCAACGGTTACGCCACGAGTGTATGCAAGTGCTTCATTATATGCGTCTGTTCTTAATCCTGTTGTTTCCATGATTCCAGGAGCAATGGCTACAACTCGGATATTGTATGGACCTAGTTCCTTTGCCCAAGCGCGTGTGAATGAGATGACAGCACCTTTTGTAGCAGAGTAACAGCTTTGACCGGCCGAGCCTTCTTGACCAGCTTCTGAAGCAACATTTACAATAACACCATGATTTTGCTTGACCATTTCTTTCGTAGCAGCCTGTGCACAAAGGAATGGACCCTTTTGGTTAACAGCCACCATGAAATCAAAGTCTTTCTCACTTAACTCATATTCCGGTCTTTCTCCTTTAACGTCGACTAAAAGCCGAGGCAGATTTACACCTGCATTATTTACTAGGATGTCCACCGAACCAAATAATTCAACTGTTTTTGCAACCATTTGGTCAACACTTGCCTTTTCGGTAACATTACACTGAATCGTGTAAGAGCCGTCTGCCTGTTGTCCTTCTTCAACATTCAAATCGGAAACAACTACCTTTGCCCCGTTTCTAATGAGTTCCTGCGCAATATGCAAACCAATGCCAGAAGCACCACCAGTCACAATGGCTACTTTTCCTTCTAAGCCCAACCAAGTATCAGCCATAACCTCTCCTCCTCATCTTGCTCTTGTTGGCATTATCCACTTTCTATTTTCAGTATAGTAATTTTGCAAAATTGGATTAATACCGACTTTTTCACACAAAAATGAAAAGGGTTGCATTAATTTAATTCTCGCTATGAAAACGTATTTATGTAGAAGATTATTACCATGTTCCGTGGTGTGATGTATTTTAGAATTATTTTAATATACGGATAGAAGTCGGGAATCCACGGATAGAAGGGCTAGATCCACGGATAAGGGACTAAGATTCACGGATAAACAGACCAAATCCACGGATAATGTTAATAAATCCACGGATAGCGACCTTCAATCTAAGGCCAGGGCTACGAAAACTACGGATCATTACATAAAGCCCACAGTTTGGTAGTCGATTTCTGGTCCAAAATTAACAGAAAGTCTGATTTTTCACCGATTCCGAAAAAATAAAATGTCACTGGAAGAAATCATATTCCAGTGACATTGCTTTTTTTCAAAATTTTTCTGCTCTGTTCTTGGTGGCTTCAACCTGACTTTTCTTTAAAAATTATTATATTCGATTTTATTAAATATAGAAAATTATTATTATAATATACTATATTTATTACCTGCTTGTTTCAATAAAAAGCATATATTTGAAGAGAAGTTATCAAAACAATGTACTTTGTTCCTTAGCAAGGTAGTCGATTTTAACATTACGACTTCTGCTTGACCAATTAACAATCCCTGTTTCAATGACATCTGCACCCTTGGATTCACATATTTCCTTCATCTGTCTGATCGCTTGGTTCCCGCCCATCCATGGAAAAGGGAAAAATTCCGTAACAAAGCACTCAACCTTCTTCCCCTGCAATGTTTCGATCTGTGATAGATACGCTTTCATTACAGGTGAAAGTGAAAAACCCCTTACAGGAGCCCCGAAAATCAACGCATCAAATGAACTGTGTTGCGGAATAATGATTAACTTTACTTTCCGAAAGTCTTGCTCCCTGTCATGAACTGCAATCATTTTTTCAATTGATACCGAATGACCTGCTCCTAAAAGGACCTTTTTAAGTTCTTTGGCAACAGATAATGTATTGCCTGTTTGGGAGTGAACGATAATACCAATGTTCATATTGATCACCTTTCCTTTTCTTATCAACTTTTTGCCGAAACATTAAGTCGAACTAAAAAGATTCAGTTTAGGTGAATTGACTGAGTGGAGAAATTCTCTATTTTTGAAGTGAATGTTCAATCTTAAATGTGGTGGAACGCACTTTACGTTCGATAGAAGTATATATGAGGGTTTTTGTAAATCTTGATTTATCAGAAGGTAAACTATTGTGCCATTACACCTTTAGTATAATGCAGAAAAAGACAAATAGAAAATTTATAAGAAGTCATAAAGAAATGACCTTTTATACAATCGTACTTCATAATATTTCGATTGAGTCTTCTGAGGTTTTTAAAATTATGGAAAAAATTATATTAGCATTTTATTATCGTCGATAGAACGTTATTATAGATATTATTGAACTAACAAATGTATTCTTGACCAACTTTGAGGTGCCTGACGGATGAGTGAAAAAGAACCGTATTATATAACTGAATCAAAGAGGATATGTAAAGAAAACGGAATGGATCCAAATGAAATAGCTAGTCCCAAAAAAACGATGTCAATTCAAGAACTATCCAAAAAAAGAAAGGCATACAGTGAGATCTTATCGGTTGTAAGCTATTTCTCACATAAACTCTTGAATTCATTAAAGGGAACCCCTATCCTGATTGTGATCTCCGATTCAGAAGGATACTTGTTAGATTCTGTCGGAGATGAAACTATCAAGTCTACTGTCGAACACTTTGGTATTCAATTAGGAAGTCTATTTACCCAGGAAGATATGGGTACAAATGTGGTTAGTTTAGCCTTACAACATAGACACCCTGTTCGTCTAATAGGCGATGATCATTACCATAAACCACTTCATGAGGTCGCTTGTTATGGGGCACCATTTCATTATGCAGATGAAGATAATTTACTTGGCAGTGTATGTATAATGGTCCCTGTCTTTCTTCATAATCCTTTATTTTTAACAATGTTAACCCAAGTAGTCGATTCCATTGAAAGAGAACTACTGTTACGGAAACAAAATAGGAAACTTAATATTTTGAATCAAATTCTATTAAGCAGCACCAGGAATGGAATTTTAATAACTGATGAAAAAGGGATTACAACTGAGTTTAATGATTATGCTCAGCAAATCTTCAACCAAAGTCGAAGTTCAGTTACCGGAAAAAGTATATTTGATTGTATTTTGACAGGGGACTTTTTCAAACAAGTAATTGAGTTTGAAGAACGATATGAAAATGTAGAATTAAAATATAGTAATGAAAATGGGGATCAAGTAGTCTGTTTATTTGATGCACACCCCATCTATGAAGGCGAAAAGGTAATTGGTGCATTTGGACAATTCAGGGATATTACCGAACGTTATTTAATTGAGGGAAAAATAAAAGATGCAGAGAAGCAAGCACTCGCCGGCCGAATAGCTGCCGGAATTGCTCATGAAATTAGAAATCCACTAACAACAGTAAGAGGATACTTACAATTTCTCGAAAAAGATGTAGACGCCACTACTTCTCAGCTTTTTAGCAGTTTACTAATCCCAGAAATTGATCGGGTTAATAAAATTATTTCTGATTTCCTTAGTATTGCAAAGCCTTCCTCTAAAGAATTGGAAACGATACGGGTCCGGGATTTTTTAATTGAGTACCTATCAAAATTTCTCAAGAGTGAATCATTGCTCTACAATGTAGAGTTCGATGTAGAGATTCTGCCTGAAACTGAGAGTCTTTTCATCCTGTGCAATCGTGAAGAGTTATTACAGGTATTTATTAATTTATTTCAAAATTCCTTACAAGCAAAAGGAGATAGCCCTTTAAAAATAAAAATCTGTACCAATCTTATTAATTCTAGTGTCCAATTTATTTTTAGTGATAATGGAAAAGGAATTCCCGATTCAATCCAAGCCCATATTTTTGAACCTTTCTTCTCGACCAAGGATATTGGAACTGGTTTAGGACTATCGGTATCCAAGAAAATTGTTGAAAATCATAACGGGTTGATGCATATGATGAGTAATGAAGATGGTACGAAATTTATTATTGAGCTGCCATATTTCAAAAGATAAAGGTGTCAGGTACTTTCTATATTTATAGAAATGCCTGACACCTTCTTTATTAATCAAAATAGGATATAAACATGAGACGTAAAGCTATGGAGGTGCTTCCCCTGATTCATACAGTAAAACGTGGTGAAACACTTGCTCAGATATCAAAGGATTACCGAACGCCACTATCCGTAATTATTAGGGCAAATCCGAGGATTAATCCTAATGTCCTTTACCCAGGCCAACCTATTGTGATACCAGGTTTTCCGCCTACTAATACTATGCGCTATAAGATTGAAGTGTCTGTTAATAATCGTTGGCTTAGATTGCTAAAAGATGGGGTCCTACAAAAACAGTATCCTATTGCGGTTGGAAGAATACTTCACAATACGCCAACCGGGAATTTTATCATCATTAATAAAGCCCCTAATCCAGGCGGTCCTTTCGGAACAATGTGGATGAGTTTGTCAAAAGAACATTACGGGATCCACGGCACAAATGATCCAAGTTCAATTGGCAAAGCTGTATCGAAAGGCTGTATTCGAATGTATAACCGAGATGTTGAGGAATTGGCCAGAATCGTCCCGATTGGAACCCCGGTCCAGATACATCCTTAGTCACTGTAATAAAATAATGAAAAGTAAAGCACCCCCTTATTATAGGGAGGTGCCTATTTTCTGTGCCATTTTCTTAACCGGAATTTTTCTTTCTACACTCACCTGTTGCATTGTTTCAGGGAAGGTAGCCACCATTATGATATATAAACTTGAAACAGAGATAAAAAAGATCATTGCTTCTGTATAGCCTACAGCACCCAAAATATAACTCCAGCCAATAGTCGCAAGCGTTTGACCTGCATAAGCCAATGCCCAAAATAAACCAAACAATATCGTCAATTTATGTGGTGTCATTCCTTTTAGCTCATGAGGAAGATTCAAAAAGATTGGATACTGGATGAACATCGCAAAGCCAGAAACAGCAATAAGCGCATATGAAAGTAATGGAATGGCATTTGCAAAGACTAAAGCAAGGGCAAAAGTTCCCACCATGACTATTCCTGTTATGACAAGAATGGGCTTCCGTGGCATTCCTTTATTGCCAATCGTAATGCCAGCAAATGTCCCTAAAATTCCAAATCCAGAGATTAACAAGTTTGTAACGGAACCATTTAATAAAGTATATTCATCAAAAATAGCTTTAAAGCTTACCAAAGATAGTACATATAAGGTTAAGAAGGAAGCAAAAGCTAAACCATAACGCCACAGAAAGCTGTCCTTTAAAGCATCCTTATACCCATAAGTTTCAGTGTTCTTACCCACATTCTGTCTCGTTTCAAAGTTTTCAGCCTTCCATAACCAAGCAGCAAAAACCAAGATGGTTAAGGAAGCAAAAAATGTTAAAGTTAAACGCCAGTTTACAATGAGTTGATTTGCAAAAAGGGTAAATAATACTGCAACAATAAAGGCCCCTACATTATAAGAAACAGTATTGGCTGCACAAATACGCAGCTTAACTCTTGAGTTTGTGATGTAATGAGCAAGAACAGGGTTCATATAGACAATAACCATGGAGCCCCCCACCGCCATTACCATTCTTGCTACAGTAAATGCCCAATAATTAGGGAGATAAATCGCCACAAGCCCCATCATTAAAAGTCCCATTGCAGTACCAGCCGCTTTTTTCGGGCCTAATTTCATTAGTACTATAGCAGCTAATATATTTGCAAACACACGAGCTGTTGTAATCGAGTAGTTTACCAATTGTGACACTAATGGATCAACCGGTCCGCCGAAAAATGTTTTTGTAATTTGTGGTGTTAACGAAGAACCTGCCACCCAGTTCATTGCAAAAGTTACATAAGCTACCCACAAAACAGCCATCATTAAATAACCTTTTCTTGTTTGATTCATCGCTTCCATAACCTCATCTTCTTTCATTGATAATATTATTGATAAGTAATTGTCGGTTCGATAATAAGTGTCAGTATAGCACCTGTTTGTGAAATATTTCACAATGATTTTGAAAAAAATGTGACATTTTTACCATCACCGACTTGGAAACGTATACAAATTATATTTTTATGAACGCAAGCGCTCTCAATAAGTTCTTTAACTTTTTTTATGTTATTATGGAAAATTTAATGTTCAATTAGTGGCTCCACCCAAAAAAGCACCCCGAAGGATGCTTTACAAATCTCGATTTCTTACTAGGTTTATTACCCCCATCACTGCTTCTTCAATTGCTTGCTCTTTTGAATCTCCAAATCCATTATGACAAAACCATTCTGCGTTTTCAGCGATTGCCACTGCGTGCCAATGCGTCCCACTTCGGAACACATCCACCAAAACACCACATGTTGGATCATCATAGTGGAATCGTTCCGTTTGCCTCAGTAAATGATTATCCAAATTCATGTAATCTCTCCTTTACTCTCTACACAGAAAGATTCATATCAGGTCATGTGCCGCAAAAAGTCCGATAAGGACGGGTTGATGGAGCAGGAGGTGTGCAATACTCTGCCTGCTTAGGGGAATCAGTATAGGGCGTCGAGAGCACTTCAAGAAGTCGCTCCATCACACTAAAGTCGCCCTGTTCAACTGCGGCCTCTAACGCCTCTTCAACCCGGTGGTTCCTAGGAATCACTACAGGATTGCTATTCGCCATCAACTGTTGGGAAGACGCTTTCGATTCCTCCTGTCTTTCTAATCTCGCCTTCCAGAGTTCATGCCATTCAGTAAACTCCGGCGTCCCGAACAGAACGGTATCCTCAATTTTTCCAGTGGTTAATACACGGAAGGTATTGGTGTAGTCGGCACGATGCTTCTTCATCATACTGAGGAGACCTTCAATAAGCGATTCATCCTGTCCTTCACTATTAAAAATCCCCAGTTTTGCTCTCATTCCTGAAAGCCAATTGGAAAAATACAAATCATTATAGGTTGAAATGGCATCCTGGGCCAATTCAACGGCCTTTTCCTCATCTTCATGTAATAGCGGTAAAAGAGTTTCAGCAAATCGTGCCAAGTTCCACCCGCCAATATACGGTTGATTCCCGTAAGCATATCGACCCTCCCTGTCAATGGAACTGAAGACAGTTGCCGGGTCATAGGAATCCATGAAGGCACAAGGACCATAATCAATGGTCTCGCCGCTAATCGTCATATTGTCCGTGTTCATTACTCCGTGAATAAAACCAACGAGCATCCATTTAGAAATCAGTGCCGCCTGTCGCTTAATCACTTCCTGAAGCAAGGAAAGGTATCGGTTTTCATCTGCTTCGATGTTTGGATAATGCCTTTTTATTGTATAGTCAGCCAACATCCGCAGTTCTTTAACATCTCCCCTTCCTGCAGCGTACTGGAAGGTACCGACACGCAGATGACTGACAGCCACACGGGTCAAAATTGCACCAGGAAGTTCGGTTTCACGAATTACCGACTCACCGGTTGTTACCACCGCTAAACTACGAGTAGTGGGAATACGAAGCGCATGCATGGCTTCACTTATGATGTATTCGCGAAGCATCGGCCCAAGTGCCGCACGGCCATCGCCCCCGCGGGAATATGGCGTTCTGCCTGGACCCTTAAGCTGAATATCAAATCGTTCACCTTGAGGAGTAATTTGTTCCCCAAGCAACAGCGCCCGACCGTCCCCTAGCATGTTAATATGCCCAAATTGATGCCCCGCATAAGCTTGGGCAAGAGGCGAAGCACCTTCTGGAATCTGGTTACCTGCAAAAACCGCTACCCCGTCATCACTTTGTAGATTCTTAATGTTTAGACCAAGGGATGTTGCTAAAGGATCATTGAGAATAACCAACTTTGGTGAGCGTACAGGGGTTGGATTGAGGCTAGAGAAAAATGATTTCGGCAGTCGGGCGTAGCTATTGTCAAAGTTCCATCCTGTCTCGATTCGTTCTTTTGTCATCGTATCTCCTTTTGTCCAATTTTTATTGTTGTATCAGATGTATTGAAATTATCTTAATTATCCGATTCCTTTCATCATAAGACAGCCCTTTTTATAATGTCTACTTTTGAGACTTTATTATTCCACGAATCCAGGGAAAACCTTTGGCCGTTTAAACTTCAAGCGGACATAGAAGCCCTTATTTTGAAAAAATAACCCGTTTTTAAGATTTGGCGGACATAGGATCCCTTATTTTGATAAAAACCACTGAATAATGCCCGTTTTCTAACGAATAACGGCTCTGGTGTCCGCTCATCTCTCAAAACACCTCCTAAACCCATAAATAGCGGCACTGGTGTCCGCTTAAAACCACCACCGACAAAAAACTAAAAAAGCCAGTCAAGGTTCACGACCCTAACTGGCTTTTTTCATTTTTATACCACGTAAACAAAATATCCAATAAACGTTAAACAAAGAACATACATAATCGGATGAACTTCTCTTGTCTTCTTCAAAGCAATCATGCTGATTGGATAAAGAATGAACCCTAGGGCAATCCCTGTAGCTACACTGTAGGTTAACGGCATCATAATAATCGTAACAAAGCTAGGAATGACAATTGCAAAATTGCTCCAATTAATCCTGCCGATTTCTGTCGCCATTAGAGCTCCAACAATGATAAGCGCTGGTGCTGTCACCTCAGGAGTGACAATGCTTAAGACAGGTGAGAAAAATAATGAAATGACAAAACAGGCAGAAATAACGATCGATGTAAAGCCTGTTCTTCCTCCTACGGCAATACCGGCAGAAGACTCAACGAATGAAGCCGTTGTCGATGTGCCTAAAACGGCTCCGGCAATGGTTGACATCGAATCAGCAAGGAGCGCTTTCCCCGCATTTGGAATCTTATTATCCTTCATTAGACCTGCTTGACTTGCAACAGCGATTAACGCGCCGGCTGTATCAAAAAATGCCACGAACAAAAAGGTAAAAATAACGGCAAGTACTTTAGGTGAAAAAATATCATCAAGATGGCTGAAAACCACACCGAATGTAGGCTCGATGCTAGGAATTTTTCCAACAATGGCCTTAGGCGTGTCAATAACCCCGAATAGAATACCAATAATGGTCGATAATACCATTCCGTAAAAAATTCCGCCTTTTACACCCTTATTCAACAGAATAATCGTAATGATAAAGCCAGCGACAGCGAGCAATGTCGGGGCGGATTTCAGGTTTCCAATCGCAACAAATGTCGCTTCATTTCCAGTAACAATCCCTGCATTTTTCAAGCCGATAAAAGCAACGAAAAAGCCGATTCCCCCTGCAATCGCATGCTTTAAATCCTGGGGAATGACATTGATGATCTTTTCACGAATCTTTAGCAAGCTTAAAATCATAAATAATACGCCAGCAATAAACACACCCGCTAATGCAGTTTCCCAAGGAATATTCATTCCAATACAGACAGTAAAGGTAAAGAAGGCATTGATGCCCATACTTGGTGCAATTCCGATCGGATAATTGGCAATCAGTCCGATTAATAGGGAACCAATAATGGCGGACAGAGCAGTCGCCGTAAATAGTGCCCCTTTATCCATGCCAGTCTGGCTTAAGATGACTGGATTCACAACCAGGATGTACGCCATCGATAAAAACGTGGTAATTCCCGCAATACTCTCCTGCTTAAAGGACGTATTCCGTTCGAAAAATTGAAAGTAATTCTTCATGTTAGTTCCTCCGAATCTATAAAAATAAAAAATCCCCCAGCAAGCTGCCGGAGGATCTGCAAAGGACAATACAAAGTCTGAAAAGGTCAGAATTATCGCCCCTTGTAGACAGGCTATTTACGGCAGCCAGGTAGAAACGTTCAAGCCATATTCTTGAACTTATACAAGGTAAATTTAATTATTTTAGAATAACGATAATACTAACAAGGATAAAGTTTCGCGTCAATATCAACGGACATTTTCAGCCAATTAAGTTTATTTAGTTAATACTCCTACACCTTCACGCACTTTAAAGGTCTGATTTCCAACGAAAAAAGCACCCGAAGGCGCTTTCCAGGTTTCCACTATTTCTTTTACTTTAATTATTTTCATTCATTAATGCTTCAATTGCCTCTAGAGTTGGCAAAGCACTGATTCCACCTTTATTGGTTGTTGTTAAAGCTCCGCTGGCATTCGCAAATGAAAGTAATTCAAAGGCATGATCTTCTACATAAGCCTTAAGTCTTGATTGGTCCACTTTATTTTTTAATAGCACAAATAAAAAGCCGCCAATAAAAGCATCTCCAGCTCCTGTAGTATCCACTACGTTTATTTTGTACCCTGGTTTAAAATGCTCCGTATCTCTTGTAATAACTGAAGCACCTTTCCCTCCCTGAGTATATACAACCACCTGGACATTACCTTGAAACAATGATTTCAAAGCTTCTTTTTCATCAGCCATTCCAGTAATAAACTCAAGCTCTTCATCAGATATCTTTACAATATGAGCTAATGGCAAAAATTCCAAAATCGTCTTACGGCAATCTTGCTCATTCTCCCACAATGGCAATCGAACATTAGGATCAAAACTGATAATACCTTGTTTGGATTTCACCATTTCAATTGCTTTTTGATGAGCATATTTCATTGGTGATTCGACTAAATCCACCGAACAAAAATGGAGATAGTCTCCTTGTTCAAAGGCGTTTTCATCTAATTCATCTGCTTGTAAAAGCAAATCAGCCGATGGATTTCGGTAAAATGAAAAATCGCGTTCTCCGTCTTTCTTAAGTGATACAAATGCGAGGGCTGTATTTGCTTCATCCGTCCGAAGAATTTTATCGGTTTGGACCCCAGCCTCATCAAGCTTCTCCACTAAAAAGTCTCCAAAAGCATCGTTACCCAATTTTGAAATCATCACAGCTTTCTGACCATATTTAGCAACAGCCGCAGCTACATTTGCCGGTGCACCACCCGGAGCTCTTTCAAAAGCTACAACATCCTTTAATGCCACTCCCTTTTCCAAGGGAATAAAATCTATTAATACTTCACCAATCGAAAAAAGTTTTCCCATTATGACACCTCTAGTTGATCTCAAAATAAGTTTAAACTGCTACTTCCCATTTGACTGCCTTAACATTTGTTTGGCCACCGTGGGAAAAGAAGTTGATCCCCCTGCTTTCTTTGCCAGGGAAAATTCTCCCAGTGAAAACCTCTTTCCCATCATTGACAAACACTTCCACTGATGAAGCATCGACAAAGATTTGAAACGTGACGGTTTCAGAATCTAGATCACATTTTCGAATCGAACCAAACTCCTCGGCAAAGGAAACTCCAGAGTAAGTGCGGTCAAATATGATTTTTTTCTCAACCGTATTATATTTAATCACTGTTCTCTCATTTTCCCCCACACGAAGCTCAATACCGAATTCCTCCGCATTACTCGCTGAGAATTCTGCCAGTAGTTCATATACCTCTCCCTCAAAACCTTTGAAGGCAATTGATTCATTATTTACAACTTTATCAGACTCTGTCTTTTCCCCACGGAGTAATGTAAGTTCCTCTACAGGCTTTTGAATAATCTTGCCCTCTTTAATCGACAGCTTTCTTGGAAGGGTTAAACAGTGGGCCCAGCCATTTTTATCCGTTGGATAGTCAATTTCCGGAAGCCCCATCCAACCAACCAAAATTCGTCTTCCGTTAGGGTCCTGCATCGTTTGAGGTGCATAAAAATCAAAGCCTCGATCCAGCTCATGAAAAGGACCGTGAATAAATTCTTTTGTGACTAAATCTAATTGTCTTCCAATCACATACCCTGACTGATAAATATTTTGATAATGATTGCCCACGGCTTCAAGCCCTTGTGGCGAAAAAATAAACACTCCTTGCTCCTCCATCTCAAAATAATCAGGGCATTCCCACATATAGCCAAAATGGTCCAAATTCGTTTTTATTTCGCCTGCAAACTGCCAATCTTGTAAATTAGTTGATTGATATAAGACGGCACAGCCTGTCTCATTTTCCCTTTGGGCGCCTATAACAGTAAAGAATTCCTCACCTTGTTTCCAAACCTTTGGATCACGAAAATGGTCGGTATACCCACTTGGAACATCACGAATAACGGGAACATCCATTTTTGTAATTTCCCCATCTTGATTCATTACCGCCAAACATTGATAGGGGTGTCTATTCCAATTTTCATCTCGACTATTTCCCGTATATAACAGAAAAAGCTGCCCATCATGCTCAATTCCACTTCCTGAATAAGCACCATGACTGTCATATTCGTTAGTTGGCTCAATCGCCATCCCAACGTTTTCCCAATGGACAAGATCTTTAGATTTGGTATGGTACCAATGCTTTAACCCATGGACAGGTCCTAGCGGAAACCATTGATAAAACAAGTGATATTCACCGTTATAATAAGCAAACCCATTCGGGTCATTTAACAGTCCGGTTATCGGTTGTATATGAAAGGACTGCCTCCACGGACAATGATTGACCAGTTTGGCTAATCCTTGAATTTCTTCATCTTTGACATCTTCCAACTTCCTGTATCTTTGCTCTTGTGTCCATTCCATGCTGACTCACTCCCAATACAGAAAGGAGAATCTACGGATTCTCCTTCCCTTACTTTTTTCAATTATGCTGCTGCTCGATCTGACTGTTGGTTAACCGTTTTTTTTGCCTCTCTTTTCGCTAAAACAATGGTTACGACAAAGGCTACTACAAAAGAGATGGCCATTCCGATAATATATGAAACAATCGTATCCGGGCGAATCGAGATAATTCCCGGCAGTCCTGCGGCACCTAGCGCAGTCGCTTTCACCTTGAATAAAGTCACAAAACCAGATGCTACAGCAGCACCGGTGATGGCACCAATAAACGGATAACGTAATTTCAGGTTAATCCCAAACATAGCAGGTTCGGTAATTCCTAATAATGCAGAAATCCCTGCAGCAGAAGCCGTTCCTTTAATTTTAGCGTTCTTCGTTGACTTTAACACAGCAAGAGTCGCTGCACCCTGCGCAACATTTGACATCGCAGCAATAACGAAAATGAAGGAGCCGCCAGTCTTGGCCATATCTGCCAGTAATTGTGTTTCTACTGCAATAAAGCTATGATGCATTCCAGTAATAACAATTGGAGCATAGAATAAGCCGAAGATGATTCCACCAATTGCACCAGTCGCATCATACATCCAAACGATACCATCTGTTAATAGATTTCCTGCTGAACGTGTAAGCGGTCCTACTAAAGTAAACGTTAAAATACCAGTAATAAAAATTGAAAATAAAGGAGTAAGAAGATTATCTAAAGCAGATGGAACCACTTTACGCAAGAAGGTTTCTGTCTTGGCTAAGATATAAGATGCTGCTAAAACCGGAAGGACCGATCCCTGATACCCAACCTTTTCAATCTCTAAGCCAAATATGTTCCACACAGGAACTTCGTTATTAAGTAAAGCTGCACCATAGCCATAACCATTTAATAAGTCCGGATGAACCATTAACATACCTAAAGTAGCCCCTAAGAATGGGTTCCCGCCAAATCGTTTCGTTGCCGAGAAACCAATTAAAATAGGCAAGAAGACAAAGGCCGCGTTTGCAAACGTATTGATGAGCGCTGCCAAATCCGCCATTTCAGGGTTAGCATCCACTAAAGATTTCCCGTCAATAAATAAATCCGGGGCAGTAAGAATGTTGTTAATTCCCATTAATAAACCGCCTGCCACAATAGCCGGGATAATCGGAACAAAAATATCTGAAAGCATTTTTACAAATTGTTGAATCGGATTAAGCTTTTTTGTTGCCGCCTCTTTCACATCATTTGTAGACATTTCTGTTTGACCACTTAAAGCCGCAAAATGCTTATAAACTTCATTAACCGTCCCTGATCCAAGAATGATTTGAAACTGACCACCTGTTGAAAAAGTCCCTTTTACCTCATCCAAACTATCCAATCTTGTTTGATCTACAATTGATTCATTATTTAAAACAAGGCGTAGTCGTGTAGCACAATGAGCAGCAGCTGAAACATTGTCTTTTCCACCGATTGCTTCAAGTAATTCCTGTGCGATTTTTCTGTGATCCATTATGATCCTCCTCTAATGGGAATCGGTTCTATTTTACCCAAATAATCGTTTCCTCGTTAAGTGGAACCGGTTCCAATTTGTGCTAAAAAAAATAATTGATAGTGTGAGGAACCGATTTCATTTTTGTTGGAACCGGTTCCGTTGTTTATATTATAGTACATGATTAAAATTTATGTCAACGCTTTCTCGTTCAATAATTTCAAATTTGGATGTGGTTAATTTTTCCACAGTACGCTCATTTACAAGGTCCACTATATGTCTTGCTGCCGTTTCACCGGCTTCTTTATAAAAAAACTTTGCTGTTGTTAAGGAAGGATGGATAATTTCCGTAACCTCATAACCACCAAAACCCGTAACCGCGATGTCCTTTGGAATTACAAGCCCCTCGGAATAAGCTGCCTTTAGAACACCAAGTGCAATATTATCGGTTGCGCATACAAAAATTGATGGATGAAAGTCATAGATAATTTCCCTTGCACTTGTTTGAGCTGCTGGAATTTTAAATTCGGTTTCAAAGAATTCAACATTGCAATCTTTAATCTCTTGCAAAGCATCCTTAAATCCCTGCTTTCGCTGAACCCCTACTGCCCTATCTCTTTCTGTTACTCCTAAATAGGCAATTTTACGATACCCTTTTTCAAGGATATAACGTCCCATCGCAAACCCGGCATGGTAATCATCATGAATGATGCTATGAAATGCCTTATGCTCTTGTCCAATCAATAAGACCGGAATTTTTACATCCTCAAATGCTTGAATATGTTGGTCGGTTATTTCAGTAGCAAGTAGGATGATTCCCGCCATCTTTTGATTGGCAAAGCTATAAATACTCTCTATTTCCCGGTCTAAACTTTGACTCGTATTGGAAATAAGCATCTGATAATTCATTTTTTTTAATTCTTGATCAATGCCAATTAATGTTTGCGAAGAAGCATAAGAGTCCAGTCTTGGTACGATCGTTCCAATAATATTTGTTTTTTTGGCTTTTAAACTTTGCGCAAATGGGTTTGGTTCATATCCGGTTTCCTTAATGGCTTGTTCAATTTTCTTCTTTGTGGCTTCGCCCACAGACCCACCATTTAAATACCGTGATACTGTACTTTTAGCCACTCCTGCAATTTTAGCAATATCTAAAATGGTTAAGCTCATTTTGTCATCTCCATTGTTCATGAACATACAACGTTATTGAGACCCTTGCTCCCTTTACAAGAAAATATCTATAATAGCTTGATATTCACTTATTCCAAACATAAAAGGTCTCAATTTAGGATCATTACTTGTAAGCTTATGATAGCATAACCAAAAGTGAATTAACCAACTTATCTCCGAAAATACAAAGGGTTCTAAACAAGACGATATCTTAACTTTTCTACTAATCTACGCTTTCCTAACTTTTACTAATGATGCAGCTCCAATTACTCCTGCATCGTTTCCTAACTGAGCAAGTTTGATTTTCGTACTTGTTCTTACTTGCGGAAAAGCGAATTTTAGAAAGTAGCCCTCTACTCCTTTTAAAAGCATTTCTCCGGCAGCGGACACTCCACCACCAATGACAATAGCTTCAGGGTTTAAAACATTAGCAATATTCCCGCACGCTAATCCTAAATAAAAATAAAATTTATCTACTACTATAAGAGCCAGTCTATCTCCAAGTTTTGCTTGGTCAAACACGGTCTTAGCAGTTACTTCTTGCCCATCATCAATTAACCACTTCAATTTTGATTCACCAGCAAATTGTACCGACAAATCACGGGCAAGCCGTACAATACCTGTCGCACTAGCCACTGTCTCTAGGCACCCTTGATTCCCGCAGGTACATGGATACCCATTTGGATCTACAATAATATGGCCAATTTCCCCTGCAGCTCCGGATGAACCAGAAATTAAATTTCCTTCGGCAATGACACCTCCGCCAACTCCTGTTCCGAGTGTAACAAAGACAACATTAGCTCCGCCCTCACCCGCACCTTTCCAACGCTCACCTAACGCCGCAACATTAGCATCATTATCAATAAAAAACGGGATGCCCGTTCCAGCTTCAATCAATTCTTTTACTGGTTGCAACGTAGTCCACCCTAAATTGTAAGCTCCGATGACAGTCCCTTTCTCACGGTCAACTGCTCCCGGCGAACCCATTCCTATACCTAAGAAATGATTAGCAGTGAGTCCATATAAGTTTAGTCGCTGTTTGATTGATTCGATTATCTTAGGAACGATATTCCTTCCACCATTCTGAATATCTGTTTCCATGCTCCACTTTTGTTGAATCTCCCCATCTTCAGTCAGTATCGCAAACTTTACGGTAGTGCCGCCTAAATCTATACCAATTAGCTTTTTCAATTTAATAACCACCTTTAATAACGTAATTGGACTTTCGTTACATATTCCTCAAAACTTCTTTTGCTTTCTGCAAAGCAAACTCTACAACATTGTCCATGTCGTAATATTTGTATTCGGCTAAACGTCCGCCAAAAATAACGTTGCTTTGTGTTTCCGTCATTGCTTTATACTTTTGATACAGCTCGCTATTTTTCCTATCATTCACAGGATAGTACGGCTCATCACCGAGTTTCCATTCAACACTATATTCACGGCTGACAACCGTTTTAGGTTGTTTCCCGAATTCAAAATGCTTATGCTCAATAACACGTGTATAAGGAGTTTCACGATCGGTATAATTAACTACTGCATTGCCCTGGAAGTTTGGCGTATTCAAAATTTCTGTTTCAAATCGTACGCTTCTATACTCTAAGACGCCGAACATATAGTCAAAATATGCATCAATTGGTCCCGTGTAAACAACCTTGTTTGCAATACGGTCCCATTTACTTTTCTCGACAAGATAATCTGTATTGAGTTTTACATCAATTCCTTCGATCATTTTGTCAATCATTGCCGTATATCCACCTATTGGTATTCCTTGATAATCTGCGTTGAAGTAATTATTGTCGTAAGTAAATCTAACCGGTAATCTGCGGATAATAAAAGCAGGAAGTTCATGACAAGGACGACCCCATTGCTTTTCCGTATAACCGCGGATTAGTTTTTCGTATATATCCATGCCGACGAGGTTAATAGCCTGTTCCTCCAGGTTTTGTGGATGTTCTACATAGTTAGCGCTGCGCTGTTCTTCAATTTTTTTCCTAGCTTCATCCGGTGTGACAACGCCCCACATTTTATTAAAGGTATTCATGTTAAACGGTAAATTATAAATTTCACCTCGATAATTAGCTACTGGACTATTGGTATATCGATTGAATTCAGCAAATTGGTTAACATACTCCCATACCTCTTGATTGTTGGTATGAAAAATATGAGCGCCGTATTTATGCACCTGAATATCTTCAATTTTTTCCGTATAGATATTTCCTCCAATATGGTTCCGTTTATCAATAATGAGACAGGTTTTTCCGGCTTTTGTAGCCTCGTGCGCAAATATGGCACCGTAAAGACCCGCCCCTACAATTAGAAAGTCGTATTTAATCGTCATTGATGTCATGCTCCTTTATTGCTAATTTATCCATTGAATTCAAATGCAAGGAAATCAAAACTCCCTTTTCCATAAAAATGAAAAAAAAGCGCCTGCTTTCCATTATTAAAATAGGCTGATGCCTTAAATTTAGATGCTTTATCACATGGAGAAATATTAATCAGGGCAACTGGCTGCTTACTTTCTAATGAATTGGTTACAATAACCTTTCCTCTAGCATTTCCACGGATTTCGATCGAAATTTCCTTTACATCTTGGATATCAAAATATTTAAACCCTGCAATCGTACCTGAACGGAAATTAGCAATGTGCTGATTAGGATTATCTTCCCTATCTTTACCTTCTTGTGTAAGATAAGGATGCTTGGACAAAGCAAGGCGAGAAAATATTTTATCATATCTTCCTGTTCCATTTTTAGAAATCAAATTGCATGCGATGTACGTTTGATAGCGTCCTGCACCTATAAGGGGGCCACCATTCAAGCCACAGCTTGTCATCTCTACCTGTCTTATCGACCCGTCTTCTTCAATCGTGATTGGCTCTGCACAAGCTTGACGGGAAAAGGAGTGTCTGTTTGTGTGCCGATGATAGAAAACATACCACTGTCCGTTTACTTCAACAATACTTCCGTGATTATTGCCAAGATAATTATTAGCGTGTTTTTCATCTGAATTCCCATTTAAAAATACATCACCATTACTTATAATGGTGCCACCATATTTAAATCCACTAACCGGACTATCACTCGTTGCATAGCAAAGCTCATGGTTATGTATAGAAGAATAAATAAAATAATATTTATTTTTGATTTTTCTTATTGAGCTAGCTTCAAAAAATTCATGATTTTCAAAATCGGTACCGGTTGCCTTGCCTGCCTTATTGAAAATAAGCTTCGGTTTTTCCTTAATCGTCACCATGTCGGGTTCCAATTCCATAACATAACCTCCCTCCATGGCATGTTTCCTAAACCCGGTTACAACAGCCGGGAGCGGTGCCTTTGGAGCAAAACCAGAATATAAATATACTCTTCCATCATCATCCACCAAAACTCCAGGATCAAACGCAAAAGCATCGCCACTTGTTTTACCCCATATTTTTCCGTCAGGGAAACGAACATGCCCATAAAATTCATATTCTCCAGCCGGTGTATCACATACAGCCACAGACATGACTCCAAAAAAATCTAAGGCGTAATATAAATAATATCTTCCATCTGATCCTTTTGCGACGTCGGGGGCATAAAGATGATACCAGCCCTTTTGATTCATGGGATCCTGTGTTTTTTTATAAATAACACCTTCATATTTCCAATCCTTAAGATTATCGATTGGGGTAGACCAACACACATAATCATTTAAACAAAAATATTTCCCATTAAATCGGTCATGTGATCCAAACACATAAAGTCGGTTACCAAAAAGATATGGTTCCCCATCCGGTATATACTCATAACTTGGTAAATATGGATTATATACTTGTCTTTTCATATTTACGTCACTTCATTCTATTAGTTATCTATTCATTTTCTTCTCTAATTTATAGAAAAACAGCTTCTAGGTAACTCTGAAGCTGTTTTTCTATTTCTAAATATGTTAGTTAAAACCGACAACTTTTTGGGATATTTTATATGCACCTACCGAAATACTGCGTCCAAACCGACCAGGCAAATTCAATAGATTTCCCATAAACCCATATCTAAGACGATGATATAGCTCTAAATCCTCATTCTTAATATATTTCCATAATTCCTTTTTCTTGTTCAGATTTTCTTCTGTTCCTGAACGGATTAACAAAATAGCAGAAACGACCGTAACAATCTCCAAATGGTTAAGCATATACTGGCGGAGCTTTGGACTTTTTATCTTTCCAATTTCCACTTGCTCAATCATGAGCTTATTAACTTTTAATTGTTGATCAATTCGTTTTATCATAACACTCTCATTAACCGACTGATCTTCCCTGCCGATAAAGTATCTGTAAAAATCCACGTTCATATAATAGATTCTGTTTACATGTTGAAGTGGTGTGTAGACAAATAGATTATCAACATAGAAGGTATGTTTCGGAAGCTCTAAACCGCAGTCTCTTAGCAATTGTGTTTTATAAATAACAGAATGCATCAAAATGTACTGTCCTTTACGAAAAGACCCTATGTCGTCCCAGCCAAAAACCTTTCCTTCAGGAAGTACATTTTCATATTTCATTACTTTCTTGTACTTTGCGCCTTCTTTTTCATAGACAAAATTGCTAATCAACATATCGATTGATTTTTCTTCTGTTACAAAATCGTTCAATGCACTTAGGATTTTAAGATAGGCTCTTGTATCGACCCAGTCATCACTATCAACTACCTTAAAATACAATCCGGTTGCATTGCGGATCCCGGCATTGACAGCTTCTCCATGTCCGCCATTTTCTTGATGGATTGCTCTAACGATTGTTGGATATTTTCTTGCATATTCATCTGCAATTTCTGCTGTTTTGTCAACTGAACCATCATTTACTATCAGTAACTCTACGTTTTCCCCACCAGGCAAAAGGGACTCTATGCAATATCTCATATAATCTTGTGAATTATAGGAAGGAATAACTACTGATAATAATTTCATACTCACACTACCTTTACTTGATCCTGCTTTTCAGGTCCGTTTTTAAATATTATTTTAAATATCGGGAAAAACACCCAGAAGGAAATCGCACTATTAATAATCATCGTAATAAAGTCAGCAGTTGTTTCACCCACTGAACCCATGCCCCATGTGTTCATAAATAAATTATAGATTGGAGCTTTATAGAGTCCCTGAAGTGCAGCTGCACCTATTGTTATAATAATATAAGCTACCAAATACCAAAAAGCAGCTGTCCAAATATTTCCATTTGACTTAAATGTTATATTTCTTTGGGCAAAAAAGTTGATTATTTGGGCAATCCCAATTGTAATTTGAACAGCAAGGAAGTAGGCAAGACCACCGCCACCGCCTGATGAAAGTGAACCCGCTGCATAATCGAATACATAATAAGCACTTCCATCAAAATTTTGCCCAAACTGTAGGATCTGGAAGTTTGTTCCTACTAAAGATGTAAGACCGAATAAGGCCTTAAACAAAGGCATTAAAACCATTTGTAAAACCGTTATTCCATTACTTAGCATAAAAAATACTAGGAATTGAGCAATATTGGGATGCTTATCCTTGTAATGTGTCCAAAGGTCTATTGAACCGGCAACTAATTTATTATTTTTCATTTTTGCATTGCTCATTTTCACAACTCCTCTGTCGCTTCATCTATTGCTGTTTTGCCTTCGCGACCCTCAGCATTTTACTTCTTTCCTTCAAAACATGGCTCAACCCTTTAAAGAAATGACCATTTACCACCATCAAGATCCCATCTAACATTGGCATATTTACAACGCCACCTGTCATTCTGGCAATTCCCCTGAACGGCATATGATAAATCGACATCATGATAAGATTAGCCGTGCTTCGCTTTCCTATTTTTCTTAAAAACCAATGGGCAAAATGAATCAAATGAAAGGCAAATCGCGCAAATCCTCCCTTTGCATACTGGCACTGGGCGATTGTATCGTTATAACCAAGTGGTTTTGTTCGATCCCATTTGGAGACAGGTACTTTATGTCCAAGTAGTTTTTCAAACTCTTCTACGCTGACATTGTTTGTTTTCCCCGAATAGTAGCTTGGTAGATTAGCCTTATCATATGGAAGTGGTGCGCCTGTGCCTTCTTGAAAAAGAGCATCTGCCAATCGAATATCAGTACTAGAAGCACCAATCATAATCTGATAATCCGCTTCTTCGATTTCCCATTTATTCGTCTTCACATTAAAATAACGGAACGTTTTATCATCAAATGGAATCGTTACTGTTTTAGCTTCACCTGCACGGATAAATACCTTCGTAAAGCCTTTTAGTTCCTTTTTCGGTCTAAAAATCTCCTGAGATTTACAACCTACGTATAGCTGTGCAACTTCCATACCATCAAATTTCCCAGTATTTTTTATCGTGAATGTTACCCTATCCTGCGCTACTTGAATGTCCGAGTATTCAAAGCTTGTATAGCTTAAACCATATCCAAATGGGAAAAGAACATTTACATTTGCTGAATCATAATAACGGTAACCGATATAAATTCCTTCTCTGTATTCGACACTAACTTCTTTACCAGGAAAGTTGTAATATGAAGGTGTATCTTCATAACGAAGTGGGTACGTTTCTGCTAATTTACCTGATGGATTCACATCACCTGATAGGACTCTAAGAATAGCGCGTGCTCCTGCTTGTCCAGCTAAATATCCATGCAGTAAACCTTTCACTTTGTTAATCCACGGCATTTCAACAGCTGCCCCGCAAGAGAGAACAGCGACTATATTTGAGTTCACATTATACAAAGCATCTAATAACTCCATTTGGTTGTCAGGAATCTTCATGCTCTGTCTATCTAATCCTTCAGCTTCAGTCGCTTCATCCAAACCAATATATATAAGAATGACATCTGCATCTTTCGCAAGTGCACATGCACGATCTATTTTTTTCTGATTTCTTTTTCCATAACGTTCAAAACCAGGTTCAAAGCCTATGCTTGTAATCTCTGATTCTTCAAGACATTCTAATGTATGTTCCAGGATGGTTGGATTTACGATCGATGAACCTGCACCCTGATAACGTGCACTTTGAGCAAAGTCGCCTATGACAGCAACCTTTGTTCCTTTTTTCAAAGGTAAGATATTGTCTTCATTTTTCAATAAAACAATAGATTCTTCGGCTGTCTTTTGAGCAATTTGATGATGCTCTTTTCTATTAAAATCTTTTTGAGGATTTTCAAAAACTTCCTCAGTTACAAACATTAAATCAAGTAATCGGTCTACACACTCATCCAATATTTCTTCTTTTAATCTTCCGCTCTTAATGGCTTGGATAATTTCCTGATTCGTTTCTCCTGCTGTTGTCGGCATCTCCAGCTCATTGCCAGCGATTAAACCTGCAACACGATCATTGCTTCCTCCCCAGTCTGTAACAACAACACCATCATACTTCCATTCATCGCGCAGAATTTCTCTCATTAAGTGAATATTTTCATTGGTATAGGCACCATTCAGCATATTATAAGCTGACATGACTGTCTTTGTTTTGCCCTCTTTAATCGCAATTTCAAATGCAGTCAGATAAATTTCTCTAAGGGTTCGTTCATCAACGACTGTGTCAATAGACATTCTTCTTTCTTCCTGATTGTTTACCGCAAAATGCTTAACACAAGCGGATATCCCATGAGATTGTATGCCTCTGATCATCCCGGCGGCCATTTTACCAGCAAGATATGGATCTTCACTGAAATACTCAAAGTTTCTTCCGGCTAGAGGATTTCTTTTCATATTAATACCTGGTCCAAGAAGTACGTTTACTTTTTGTGCAACAGCTTCTTTCCCAAGATAGTCGCCTATTATTTCACCGAGTTCTTCATTCCAGCTATTCGCTACCGTTGCAGCAGTTGGAAAACAAGTTGCAGGGATACTAGCATTAAGGCCCAAGTGGTCCGCCGCTTCCGCCTGTTTTCTAATTCCGTGAGGTCCATCGGCAAGAAACATATTTTTAATTCCAAGGCGTTCAATGTCCATGGTTTGCCAGAAATCTTTTCCTGACATTAACGATGCTTTTTCTTCCAAGGTCATTTTTTTAATTAAGTCTTTGTATTTCATGGTCGATTCCTCTTTTTAAAATTTAAGCGGTACCCAGTAGAAGTACCGCCTAAACAGTGATTTTTATTCTTGTTTTTTCATGCTGTGATGTTCATATTCTTTTATGCAGAATGTAAAGTTTCTATTTCTTGGTCTCTATTCTTGCTTTTACGGAAAACAAAGACAAACGCAGTAGCAATACCTAATACTAAAAGAATATCCACAATTACTGTGATAATAATCCATTGAGGTGTATCAGTACTTAAATTACCCTCAATAGCGCTACTATTAGCTGTAGTGTATAGAATATTATGAGCTGAATCTCTTAATGCCCATAATGTATCATTGCTCTTAGTGTTTACTTCTGGAACACCCATTGGCGCCGCACCAGTTAACATTAGGTCGTTTCCATTACGGACAGCAAGTTCAACATTCATGTAAGGATATGCGTTAATTCCGCCACCATTCATATAAAAGTCTGTAATAACATGACCAGTGAAGCCCCATTCTTTACGAAGAACTTCTTTAAGAAGACCATCGTCTGAACCAGCCCATTTATTACCGATACTGTTAAAGGAAGACATAACAGCCTGTGCTCCACCTTCTTTAACAGCGATTTCAAATGGCTTTAAGTATACTTCACGAATCGCTTGTTCATTACTCCAAGTTAACACTCCGACAGTACGGTTTGTTTCCTGATCATTCAAAGCAAAGTGCTTGATATATACATATCCGCCATGGCTTTGGAACCCTTTTGTTACAGCCGCTGCGATCTTACCAGAAAGAATTCCATCTTCTGAGTAGTATTCGAAGTTTCTTCCTGCGAATGGCGTACGGTGTACGTTCATTGCAGGAGCATACCAACCAGTTACACCATATGCCTTAGCTTCGGCTCCGATATGTTCACCCATTGCTTCGGCAAGTTCAGTGTTCCAAGTTGATGCGATCATAATTTCTGAAGGGAATGCAGTACCAGATTGTCCGTTTGCAGCCATATTCATATTATTAATTGCTGCCGGTCCATCATAATCTAATGTTGCAGGTTTACCTACAGACTTGATTTCGACTGTTCTATAACCGCCTAGTGTTGATAATTTAACTAATTCATCCACTGTAAGCTGGTCAAGTAATTCGTTCCAAGACTTATCGTTGAAGTCTACACCAGTATAATCTTTTAGCTTTTTACCATTATCAGCTCCTGTTGTAGGTGCTGAATCGTGTGTATCAGCAGGTACATCGTAACGAATGCTGCTAATTTGTTTAACAAATTTAGAATCTACTAGTTTGCCTTTTACTTCTTTTGTCTTTCCATCAGCAGTCTTTACTGTAAATGCTTCATTTTTGTTGATTTCTGTTAAATTTTCAAATCCATTAGCTCTTGATAAATATGTGGAAATACTTCCTTCACCAGTTACTTCGTCATCAAACTGATTAACAGCTGCTTGCTTATCTGTTGAACGTCCTGAGTCATAAACAACTTCAGAAAGGTTCTTAGATCCAACATCAGCAATTTTTTCATGAGAGTTATTCATAAGCATCAGTTTATATTCGCCTGCTTCAAGAACGTATGAACCTGTTTTACTGTATTCTTTATTAGCATCGAATGATGCCATATCTTCTACTTTAAATTTAAGTGTTACAGTTTCAGATTCTCCTGGTTTAATAATATCTGTTTTTTCAAAAGCAACTAAATCGACGGAAGATTTTTCAATTTTCCCAGTGTAAGGTGCTGAGTAATATAATTGAACAACTTCTTTTCCTTCTACTGAACCATTATTTGTAACTTTAACATCGACAGTTGCTTCTTTGTCATTCCACTTTAAGCTGTCTGCTACAACTTCTTGTTCAAAGCTTGTATAGCTTAAACCATAGCCAAATGGATACTGTACTTTTTCATCATAATTAATTGCGCCTAGCGCTGCAGCGGTTTCATAGAAACGGTATCCAACATAAATGCCTTCTGTATAATCAACATATTTTAAAAGGACTTTACTTGAATCTGCTGCTTGTGAATAGGAACCATCTTCATTTTTCACAACGTAATCGAAATCACCAAAGTTTGCCATTGCAGGTGAATCAAGAAGATCTTTCGTATAAAGATCGACTGTTCTACCTGATGGGTTAACCTCACCAGAAAGAACTTTACCTAGTGATTTAAATCCATTTTGTCCTGGACCTGCCACATTCAAGATACTTTTAATTTGGTCATACTTTTCAACCCAGCCGAGTTCAAATGAATTTGCACTGTTTACAACAAGAATGACATTATCGAAATTTTTCGTAACGGCATCAATCATGCCTTGTTCTCTATTGCTAAGTTCCAGGTAATGTTTGTTTGCATCTAAGTCATCTTCATTACCAAATTTTTGACCTGTTGGACCAAATGGACCACCTTCTGGGTCAAATGTATCAGGGCCATCCATGCTGCGTGGAAGGTCGGCACCCTCACCACCGGAACGCGCTAGGAAAATAATTGCAGTATCAGAAAAATCTTTCGCTTGTTTCATTAATTTATCGGTGTAGAAATCAGATGGTTTCGGTTCTGGAATTGACCAGTCTTGGCCATCCATTCCTACAATTGGTCTTTTAATACCTGTGTCCTCGTAAGCTTTGTATAATTCCTCATTGATTTCAAAACCAGCTGCTTCCAAACCAGCTTTTGGTGAAACTGCTTTTGATGCATCCGATGCACCTGAACCTGTACCACCATAAATCGGGGCAGTAAAGCTCCATCCAAAAACGTTTACCTTTGTTTTGTTGTCTTGTGAAGTTTTGATCGGCAAAGCGCTTTCATTGTTTTGTAAAAGGACAATACCTTCGTCTGCAATCTTCTCAACAAGTATCTCTGACTTTTCACGTGCTTTAACAGCTTCTGCGCTTTCTAAATCTATTTTTGAAAAGTATGATGAGATTACATCTGAGAATTGAGCTAACGCCACGTTAGCTGCCACAACAATTACAAGTAGAACCGATAGTACAGAGCTCCATACTATGCGAAACTTTTTCTTGCTCATCTTCTTTTTGGCCATATGGCTTCCCCCTAAAATGTCTAATAAAACAATAATTACAGCTTACTTAAAGGCGCTTTTTACAACACTCCCTTCGCCTTATATAAAGCGCATTCACCGCTTTCACAACGAAATGATAGCATGGTTTTTTTCGTATTCCAGCCAACTCGCATAAACTGTATGTAATTTTGCATGAACTGTAGTAAATGCATTATGTAAAAAGAAAAAATGGCTTGGGTGTGCATTATATACACAACTCAAGCCTAAAAAATTCAATTCAATTCAATTATTCGGCAATCTAGTTAATAAGGGCATTAAAATCTGTAGCTCGAACCAATTATCCTTTTGAACTACATTTACGACACCATCATACTTCTGGACCGCATATCGAATACTCTTTAATCCATAACCATGATTTACGGTATCATTCTTTGTAGTTGCTGGTAGGCCGCCTTCAAGTTTAAGCTTACCTTCATAATAATTTTCAAATCGAATCATTAGGAATCCTTTTTGAGCAAATACTGAAACATGTATTAATCTTTTTTCTTCTTCAATTTGTTGTACATATTCAATTGCATTATCCAAAGCATTACCAAAAATTGTACAAATATCAATTACATCCATACCGTTAAGCAATGTTCCGTCCGCCACACAGGTTAAGGTAATCCCATTCTTTATACAATAAATATTTTTGGTCGTGAGTACTGTATCCAACACATGATTTCCCGTTTTATTTTGGGCTTCATAGGTCTTGATCTCATTTTCCATTTGTGTCAAGTAAGCATTTCTTTTCTCTTCATCTTCTTCAGCCCTAAGAGCAATAATCTGATTCTTTAAATCGTGGTACTTATAGTTGATTATTTCTATACTCTCTTTCGATTGCTGATATTGCACATATTGATTCTGAAGTATATTTTGAACTGCTTTTAACTCGTGTCTTATCCTTAATTCATTCAATTGTATATGGTATGCATACAATATCGAAAATCCGCCTAAATCCACCAAGGTTCGGATATTGAATATTTCCTGAGCATATTTTCCACTAAAAGGGGTTCTTGCAGTCACAAAACTTAAATTGCTAATCCCAAAAACAGCTGCTCCTATAAAGATAGTTGACCATAATTCACGCGGTCTTATATTCAATTTACCTTCATTTGGGATATGACGTTTCTCTAGGAACCAGATTAACAAGAATAAGAATCCATAAATGACACTCAGCACAAGTAAATCTATTAACAAGTTGTATTTTTCACCATTTAAAAAAAAGAAATGTATTTGCCATTCCAATGATGCTACAAACTCTGCTGCGACAAAAGCTCTTACACTAAAATAACCTGCCTCAAGCGCGTTTATGTCGCAACTCATATAGATTAAGAAAAACATCATTCCAATAGCTGCAATCATACATGGAATCCAAAAGACAATGGGTAAATCTTTAGTCAACACCAAAAAAACAGATTGTACAATTAGGGCTCCACTTGAAAAAGAAATCAACTGCCACCCTTTTAGTTTCTTTTTTAAAACAGAGATGTAAATAATACAAGCAAGCCACTCGGCCAATGCTGTATATAATCTTGGTATGTCCGGAAGAACATCGTTCATTTTATTACCTCTCCCCAATAGTTGGATAGGGCTTCCATGAACGCTTTTCTTTTATTTCTGCTCACAAGAAGTTCTTTTCCCCTCACTATTGCACAGCTATCGTTCATTCCCTCTACATGTTCCAGATTAATCAAATAACCTTTATGGCCACGAAAAAAATGAAAACTAGATAGTTGATTTTCCAATTCCTTCATCGTTCCGGAAGCGATAAACTCCCCTTGCTTTGAACTAAATATGAGATTATGTCCCTGACTCTCTACAAAGTAAATATCAGCAATGTTAAAACGCTGTACTCCACCTTTTATTTTTATCGTAATAAATTGGACATCACGTTTTTTCATTCTATCTACAGCACGATGCAGGCGCTCTGAAAACTGAAAATATGAAATTGGTTTTAATACATAATCTAATGCGTCCACTGCATAGCCCTTGATCGCATACTGTGCCAAATTAGTGATAAAAATAATAACCACTTCAGAATCCATTTTTCTAATTTCCTCTGCTGCAGACATTCCATCCATAAAGCGCATTTGAACATCCATTAAGATGATGTCAAATTGGGCCCGATAATTCTCAACAAATTCATCACCATCTGAATATGTCTCAATTTCGATGTTTTCACCCTTTTCTCGCTCAAACCTGCGCAGAAATTCTATTAATTGTTCCTGATATTTCATTTCGTCTTCAACTATTGCAATTCGAATCATTTTTGGCCTCCCTACGGTGTAACTGCCAAACCCTATATAAAAAATCTTCTTTAATATCTCTTTTTATATTTTGGGCGGTACCCTAGGAAGAGTACCGCCGAAACAATTCAGATTCAATTTTATTTCCTGATATTTTTTCCTTACTTTTGTGAAAACCAAAAAGTGACTATGTGACATCCTTTAGATTATATCAATATAGTTTATTTTTGTCATCGCATGAAGAAAAACGATGAATGCTATATAATTGTGTTTATCGAACCTTATTAAAGTCACATTAAGAAAGTAGATTTTATATGAAACTATTTTTTAATCGTTTGCTCCGTTTAATATTAGGCCTCTTCTTATATTCGCTTGGAATCGTTGTTACGATGAATGCACACATTGGGTACGCACCATGGGATGTTTTTCATGTTGGATTGGCCAAAACGATCGGAATGAGCATCGGAACCGTCTCCATTATTGCTGGTGTAATAATTGGAATTATAACCATATTGTTGGGTGAAAAACTAGGATTAGGGACTATTTTGAATATGGTGCTGATCGGAGTGTTTTTGGACGTTCTAATCGCGTTTTCTATCATACCGATAGCAAGTAATTTTATTATTGGAATCCTAATGATGATTGTAGGATTATTTATCATCGCACTAGCATCGTACTTTTACATTGGTTCAGCGTTTGGAGCAGGCCCCAGAGACAGCTTGATGGTTGTACTCACTCGAAAAACGGGATTACCTGTAGGTGTTTGCCGTGGAACCATTGAGCTTTTAGCAGTGTTTATCGGCTGGAAACTTGGAGGAATGGTTGGGGTCGGAACGATTATATCTGCGTTTGTGATCGGATTTTGTGTTCAGGTAACCTTTAAGCTGCTTAAGTTTGATGCAACTAAAGTCAAACACGAAACATTGGACGGGACATTTAAAATGCTTTTTCGTAATAAAAAAGAGCAATCTGTTGGGTCTGGGAATTAGGAATGTCCAACAGTCATTTTGACATAGCTTTTGGCATATAAAAGCAAAACTCGCCAGCGAGTTTGGCGAGTTTTCTTTATTACAACACTATTAGGTTATTTTGCGGACACAGAAGACCTTATTTTGATTAAATTCACCTTTTTACTACTCTTATCGGACATAGGATCGCTTATTTTGATAAAAACACATG
Source organism: Neobacillus terrisolis (assembly GCF_051233475.1). Classification (NCBI taxonomy): domain Bacteria; kingdom Bacillati; phylum Bacillota; class Bacilli; order Caryophanales; family Bacillaceae; genus Neobacillus; species Neobacillus terrisolis. The sequence goes on from NZ_JBKFGH010000002.1 coordinate 117,383, forward strand.
AATAATGCTCAGATTTTAACAGATAGCGAATCTGGTGTCCGTTCACCTATCTAAAAGTACTCATTTTATCAAAATAGCGGAACGGATGTCCGCAAACATAAAAATCGCCGTCATACTTCTTGTTATGCTATCGGTTTACCACGTTATCCCCTATATTTAAGCGTTAAGCCTTTCAGGAAATTTCGGGCATATCGATCGCCACATTCTTTATAATTCTTATGTCCTTCTTTTCTTAAAATAGCGCTTATTTCGCCCTTTGTTACAGTAACTCCAGCCGTTTTTAAAATATCGATCATATCTTCACTGTTTAAGGAGAGAGCAATTTTCAATTTCTTTAAAAGTACATTATTTATGCTTTCATTCGAAAGTGGAGGTCTATCAGGTTGTCCCGGTTTTGGATCTTGTTTTCCTCTTTTAAACGTAATAAAACCGTTTAAAAATGATTCTAGCTTCACATTATTTAATTTAATGATGTCTTCATTTTCGTCATCATCCTCATTTGATTTAGTAAGCATTTTTAGAACTTCTTCTTTTGTTACGTTAATACCACCTAATTTAAATATCTCTACCATATCAGTATTTTTAATATCGAGAGCATATCTTAATCGAACTAATATATCATTGTTTTCCATCTATAGACCTCCGCTTACAACTTTACAATTTATTTAATCTTTTTCCAGCAAGGAAGCACCTGCGATTCCAGGATGGGTCATTTCGTATGGGTCAAGTATCACATTTAACTCCTCTTCTGTCAAAACATCATATTTCAGGCATAGGTCTCGGATTGGCTCGCCGCTTAAAATAGCCTCCCTGGCAATTCGAGCTGCTTCATCATAACCGAGATGCGGGTTCACCGCGGTAATCACTCCAACACTCTTTTCTACATACTCTTTTAATCTTGCTTCATTCGCTTTTATTCCTTTTACACAATGGTCTGTAAACGTTCGAAACGCATTATTCATGATGCTGATCGATTGCAGCAGGTTGAAAATCAAAACAGGCTCCATAACATTTAACTCAAGCTGACCTGCCTGAGATGCGAGACAAATGGTTTGATCATTGCCAATTACTTGGAATGCTACCTGATTAATCAGTTCCGGCAAAACCGGATTCACTTTACCGGGCATGATCGAAGAACCTGGCTGTCTGGGAGGGAGGCTTATTTCCCCTAAGCCCGCTCTTGGACCGGAGGCCATTAATCGCAGATCATTGGCTATTTTTGATAAGTTGATCATACAAACCTTCAATACTCCAGATACCTCTGTATATGCATCCGTATTTTGTGTTGCATCGACAAGATGTTCTGCTCCGACAAGCGGCAAACCACTGATGTCAGCTAAATATTTAACGACTAATTCAATATAACGGAGGTCTGCATTTAGGCCAGTTCCAACAGCAGTTGCGCCCATATTCGTTTCAAATAAAAATTGACGGGACTGTTTAATTCTTCGAATATCCCTTTCAATGACACGGCTGTAGGCTTCAAATTCTTGTCCAAGACGGATCGGCACTGCATCCTGAAGGTGGGTCCGTCCTATTTTTATAACAGCATCAAATTCTTTAGCTTTTTCCTTAAAAGCTGAAAGCATGTCTTCCATAGTGACTAACAATTTATCTAAAAGCTTCAACACGGCAATATGCATGGCCGTAGGAAATACATCATTCGTCGATTGTGACATATTCACATGGGAATTAGGACTGCAGTACGAATAATCCCCTTTGTTTTTCCCTAGTATTTCGATGGCCCGGTTGGCGAGAACTTCATTTACATTCATATTAATGGAGGTTCCTGCCCCACCTTGGATTGGATCGACAATAATCTGGTCGTGCCATTTCCCTTCGATCATTTCATCTGCTGCCTTGACGATTGCTTCTCCTATCCCGGAGTAGAGGTGTTTGATATCCATATTAGCAAGGGCAGCTGCTTTTTTTACGATGGCCATGCCCTTAATTAATTCTTCATGGATTCGGTAGCCAGTAATAGGAAAGTTCTCAACAGCGCGGAGTGTCTGGATTCCATAATAGGCTTCGGATGGGACATCCTTTGTTCCTAAAAAATCCTTTTCGGTTCTCATGTTGCTTTCGGTGTTTGACATATTTTCGCTCTCCTCTATAGAAGTAAATCTAAACCCATCAATCCTCATGTTTAGTTTGATTAAATCTCTTGATATTAACCACTTTTCCGCTGAATAGAGCTTTTAAGTATTTAAACTTTTTCTGTCACTTAAAGATCTTTCAATATAACATTTCGTTAACATAGCCCTCTATCTTGTATATAATGAGCCTATCGTGAATTTTGTTAATAATTTATACAACATACAGGACAAGGTTTAAAAGGTCTGAAACTTATAAATAAGGAGGAAATTTATGATGCAGGAGTTCAAGGCAATTATCAAACAACATGAAAACAAAAATGCCGCTTATATTGAGCCACCATTTGACGTTTATGAGGTGTTCGGTTCAAAACGTGTTAAAGTAAAAGCTACTTTTGATGGTGTCGACTATCGGGGATCGGTTGTAAGTATGGGGGGCTGTTATATGCTTGGTCTTACTCAGGAAATTCGGAACAAAATCGGCAAAAGCTTTGGTGATGAAATCCTTGTGACATTAGAAAAAGATTTAGAAGAACGCACAGTTGAGGTTCCTGAGGATTTTTCATTGGCAATGAATCATAATGAAACCGCAGTAGCTACCTTCAAATCACTTTCCTATACTGCTCAAAAGGAATATGTCACCTGGATTACTTCAGCAAAACGTCAGGAAACAAGATCGGATCGTATCATAAAGGCAGTTGGGTTGTTGTCGGAGGGAAAGAAACTGAGATAATCAAAAGAGGCTGACTCAAAAGATCGTTAATTTACGGCTCTTTTGAGTCAGTTTTTTTGTAATAACTATCACTGGAAATTTTCCTGAGCAGAAAGTATAGGTCACCCCAATAACTACCTCAAAGAGATAATTTCCTCAAAAACAGCAAAATGGCCGATCACAAAACCTTGGTCATAAATTAATGGGTAACGGTTTTACGCTTTTTCTCCATTTGTTTTTCGTGTGCGCGGTTGTGAGCAAGGTGGCGATCTTCTTCCACTTCATTAGACATCTGGGCACCCATCGGTACCGTAGTCGTCGCTATTTCCTGCAAGCCTTTTGGATTTTTTTCATAAACAAATGACGCTCTCGTCGAAATATCTGCTCCAGGCTCAGTCACGAATGGAACGACCCGATAATCAGCACGCCACTGTTCGGGCGTAATCTGACAACGAACATAACCGCGGAAGTTGTTAAAAAATTTGATATGGGGGTTCTGAGCTAAAGTAGCCTCCGTATCGGCCCGCCAATCAGATCCGTTTCCACCAGAAGTGATAGAGGTTCCTACAAACTCAGCTCCAATAATCGGTGCTTCGGGATTGTTAAAATCCGGCACTAGGTTAGAAGCCCAGCTTGCATGCACGTCACCGGTAAGAACGATCACGTTATTCATGTTTTTGCCGGCAATGAAATCTGTAACACGCTGGCGAGCAGCCGGATACCCATCCCATGCATCCATACTGAATTTTGGTGCTGTGCTTGTTCCGAATTTGCGCTGCGCAAAGAAAATCTGCTGGGGAATGACGTTCCAATAAGACTTCGAGTTTCCTAAATGGTCGAACAACCATTTTTCTTGGTCAGCCCCAAGAAGAGTTCGCTTTGGATCTAAGGATTCCGGTGTTTGGGCTTTTGATCCATCACCATTTGCTTGATCATCACGGTACTGGCGTGTGTCAAGAACATAGAAGTTTGCCAAATTACCATAACTAAATTGTCGGTATAATTGCATACCACCATCATAAGGCATCGACGATTTGCGTAGTGGCATATGCTCGTAATAAGCCTGATACGCAGCTGCACGGCGCTTGATAAAGGCTTCCACAGACTGACCTTTTTCAGGAATAACATTTGCGTAATTGTTTTCCACTTCATGATCATCCCAAGTCACAACCCAAGGAAATGCTGCATGTGCTGCTTTGAGATGTTCATCAGAATGATATTGGGCAAAACGATTGCGATAATCTTCAAGCGTGATAATTTCGTCACTATTATGTGCACGAACATTGCCTGTTGGTGAAAGATATTCATTTGCACCATATTCATATATGTAATCCCCAAGATGGAACACAAGATCAAGATCCTCTTTTGCCAGATGCTTGTACGCGGTATAATAGCCATGCTCATATTGTTGACAGGAAGCGAAGGCAAACTTCATACTTGCTACACCGGCACCTACGGCCGGTAAGGTTTTGGTTTTTCCAACAGGACTTAGTTCATTCCCACTTTTGAATCGGTAAAAATAAACACTATTCGCATTTAGGCCGTCTACTTCTACATGGACAGAATGTGCGAGGGTAGGTGAAGCTTGCTCTGTTCCTCGTTTGATCACATTGCGGAAGTTTTCATCTGTTGCAAGTTCCCAATTGACTGGGACGACATGCGGGGGCATACCTCCACCATTTAACAGATCCGGAGCCAATCTCGTCCACAAAACGACACTATCTGATAGAGGATCCCCAGAAGCGACCCCAAGGGTAAAAGGATAGTCACTGAAATTCGGAGCAGCATCTACCTTAAATCCTCCTATTGATTGAGCAATTGCCATTCCAAGAGACAACCCTGCGATCTTTCCCGCACCTTGAAGAAATCCGCGGCGATCAATGTTCTTTTTCAAATTCTCTTCATTAAACTTTCTAATTAATTCGTCCAAACTTCTCTCATTTGTCATGGTTTTCCCCTCTCAAATTCATTTTCTTAAATACGAATTTGATTATAAAGGGAGTTTTTTAATAGATTATGAAGGTTTGTAAATAGAAAAATGCTTTGTTGTCAAAGCACAGGAAATTTAGAATAGGACGATTAACATAGAAAGAGGCTAATTGTTCCAACAAAACGTTGTTTTTTTTAAATTTTTTCATTCTTTTAGTCTTTTTCTCCTGGATTTTCTTTAAAAAATTTTTATAGAAAACTTACATACTGAATCTACTAATTCGTTGCAAAGGAAATAAATAAAGGAGTGGGCTTTACGCGTAACTCCTTTAAGATGACCCCAAAATTAACTCTGAGATAAACTCAGTCCACACCATTTTTAAAATTGATATAATTATTTAAATTTAAACACTTTTCTAAAATTAAACCTTTTATGGTATAATTTTCCTGTTGGTAATTTATTACTTATCTAGTTTGTAAGAAAAACGATGAATAATAATTTCTCTGTGGTGCTCTTTAAAAGTAAAGAGGTGATTTGATGGGATTCGATGTTAGCCGAGCTGTTTCACAAGCCAGAAAGTTAAATCATTATACAGATTCTCTCCAGGATATTAAAAAAAGTATGGAAACCTATAAAGAAAATATCAATATTCAATGGCAGGCACAGGAATTGAAACATTACTATCCTGCTACAATGCTTGCCTGAAAAATTAACCAGTGTAGTACAAGATTTTAGAAAGTGAGATACAAAATGAAAACAAAACAATCTGTCCAAAGTGAAAAGCTAAAGAAAAATATGCAATATGTTAATTGGGTTTTATTTGCTATGACGTTTTTTTCACTTTGGCCTGTTATCAATTTTCAAACGTCATCCCTAATAAATTATTACTAATCTCGGTGTATATTGTGGCGATCACAGGTCTTGGGTTATTTATTTATGGATTTTGGCTCAGTAAAAACATTAAGTCCAATAAACCGGCTGTAATATTTAGCACTGTTTACATTTTGCTTGTCAGCGTCCTTACATTCTTCACTTCAAATGTCCTGTATGCAGCAGGTGTGGAAGCCGGGACTATCGTTGAAAGTGTTCACTATTTTTCTTTTTCATTAATTGAATATTTGCTATTCGTTTCCATTTTATCAGCCGTAATATTTATCCTATCGCCAAAAGTTTTATATAAAGAAATTCATACGACAAAGGCATACGTTTGTGCAAGTCTACTCGGTCTTGCCATTGTTGTCATCATTTATTTCATTATGATAGTGATCATGAATACTCTTTTCACCGACCCTGAGTCGGTAAAAGAGTCTTACGAAATTTTAGTCGGTTCGGTTGGATTTGGCTATATTGGGTTTGCAATTTTGATTATTTTAAACCGTTCAAAGGCTAAGGGAGTGATCTAATGTAATATTAACTTAAATTATTCATCTAAGTAAAAGGGGTACTAGTATAGCTAAGAAATTGTTTTGGAACAATTTACAGGCTCAGGTAATTCACCAAATTTTTTAAGTGCAAAGTTTGAGTTTTATATAAACTTTGAAGTAAAGAAAAAGACTGAAAGCTTTATTCAAAAGTTATCAGTCTTTCTAGTTATTATTTTTATGTTTTTATTGTTACATATTACTGCCTTTGCCTGATTTACTACATTTTCTATCATAAAACCAAAATGCTTTATTAACAGCTCTCCTGGTGCAGATCCACCAAATTGATAATCCAATAACGATACCGCTATCATCGTATTTTACCTAAAGTATCAATATGATGTTTTAGTTTTCCACTTTTTACTTCTTCATAGTAAAGCGAGTCAATCTTTTAACCAAAAAGAGTCTTCAATTATCATTCCTTGTTAGTACGTTAAGTTCCTGTTTATTTATATAAAACAAGCTTCACGACCGCTTCGACGTGTGTTGATTGTATATGACGACACTGGAGAGTTGCTTGTGAGTTTATTCATTCTCCACTGGAAGCACAACAGTAAATGGTTTTAAATCCTTAGCTGGGACAAAGCTTGAAAAGTCAAATAGCAACATTGTATTTTCCAGCTTAAAATTCTCAATCGTTTCTTCTCCATTTAAGTAAAAAGTAGATTGGAAGTGTGCTGTTTCCTTATCAATCATTTTTACTTTATTAAACGGAATACCGTGGTTTTTAGGAGGCCATGGATTTTCCGGGTCGATCTTGGTTAAATATTTTTTATCAACCAACCAGAAAGCGTATTCCAAGTTATTATTAATAATATCTAGTTTACCTTTACTCAATTTTTTCGGGAGCCCTGTAAGTTGATAATCTATTACCAATTTCCCACCATTTTGAATAACATCATTGACCTGCAGGCCTAAGTTGAGCCGCTTGCTTTTTAATGTAAAAGATTTTTTATCCAATAGCTGTTCTACTTTTGGATCTGCAACATGTATCCGCGGATAAAAAGTAAGGGAAGTAATGGTAGAATTCAGCTTGGTCATCTCTGTCCGAACGGTATTATGATATCCATCTTCTTGTTTCGATTCCTCAAGTGATGTTCCATTCCCAAACCTATATACTTTTCCGTCATTATCAACTGCCTTTAGTATATAAATATCATCACCCTTGTATTTCTCCACAGTCTCATAAATAAGCGAGGAGGACGCTTTTGCGGTAAGAATCTCTTTTATACGGATTTTGAACCCATCTTCTTGGTATCCTTGCTCCTGATTAAATACAAGTGTACTATTTTTTTCTTGTTTAATTGGAATATCAAATTTCCATTCGCCATTTATCCCGTTGATATTATGAATAGTAATAGGAAGAGTATAATTCTCCTTAAATGATTTATATGGATACTCCATTTTCCATTGAAAGTTATATCCATTTTCCACTTTCTTAACGCCTGTTGACATTCCATTTAGCCAAGGGTCATTATCCCCTTTATTGTGTTCAAAATTTACATCAAAACTTACTTCCCCTTTTTCGTTATGCCCTTTTTCAACATTTTCATCTACAAATCCTGTAATTGACACCACATTGCCATCAAAGTAAGCGCTGGTTAGTTTTACAGTTACCCCGTTTTTGGTAATTGCTTGATTTAACTCAGTGACTGCATTCAGATTAGCTAACTCCACACCTGTTGCATCATTAAATTCTTGAAAAATCCCGCCTATTAAAGGGGTATTAGCCAATACTTTATTCATTGTAGGATTAACAAATCCGGAGGCAACCGTGATTCCCAGAAGAGCTGCAGTCGTGGCCAAACCAGCAAGAACCTTCTTTTTCTTTGATCTTCCATTCACGTCCTTGTTTAGCCCTTTGGAAATGGCGCTAAATACTTTATCTTTTGGCACAGGTATTTGCTCTATTGCGGTTTTGAATTCCTTGTTATCCATGGCATTTGTCCTCCTCATTTTTATAGGACTTTTTTAACTCCGCTTTCCCTCTGCTTAAATAAGTTTTTACGGTATTCTCTGGAATTTCCATGACACTACTAATCGTTTTTATCGAGTAATCGTAATAGTAAAATAGAATAATAACAGTACGATAATTCTCTCTCAGCTGCTGAATTGCATTTAAGAGTTGCAAAGATTCTTCAATGTTCGAATTTGCTTGACCCGGCAGATTTGATAGTATTTCATCACTCAGCATAACAACATTGCTTTTTCTCTTTATCACATATCCTGAACATCGAATGACAATCTTCGTTAGCCAGGTCGTAAAATACTCCGGATTTTTTAAAGAATGGATAGATGTAAGGGCCTGATAAGTTGCCTCCTGGACAACATCCAAAGCATCTTCTTCGTTATGTACATAAAGATAGGCAGTCCGATATATTCTTTCATAGTGCTGTTGAACTAACTTTTCAAAGGCGCTCTTATCGCCTTTAATTGCTTTTTTTACTAGTCGGTGGCTTTCCAAATCCATCTGTTTTGACCCCCTTTACTAATTAGTGGAATTTATACTCAAAAAAAGTTTCAAACAGTTTAAGTTTTTCTAAGAAAACCATAACATGTTAATAAAATCCTAAGTTAAAAAAATAAACAGAAACCATTTTCAGTTTCTGCTTATTATTATTTCAGGATGGCTTCGACAGGGCTTGTGCGTTAGCCGCAACATATAGACATAGAAAGTTCATAATTTCTGCACGATTTCTTGACACTTTAATTGTACAGTCTATTTAGACTATTAATAAAATAAAAATATTGCATAAGTAATTGGGAAGCATCTTGATAGGTGTGCATGTATAGGACTTAAAAGTAGAAATGGGGGGGATTTTTAATGAGAATAAGTGAAAAAATTAAGACTAAGATACAAAAATACTCACGAACCTTATTTTTCCTGTTAGCATGGATTCTTTTGCTTGGGATTGTCACTCAAGTTGTTTTAGCATGCTTAGCTGTATTTGTTGATGGTGGGCTTTGGCAAAAACACAGAACGATTATGAATGTAATTGAGTTTATTCCAGTCTTTATGGTTATTTTTGGTTATCTTGGTGGGATCCCTAAATTATATAATGGATTGAGCTTATTGTTATTCTTTATTATCGAATTACAATACTATACTAAAACCGGTTGGCTTGGTGCTATTCATGCAGTATTTGCAATTGTCTTATTTATGATTTCATTATACGTTGCGTGGGGTTCATATCAGATTGTTGTAAACAACAAGAAAGGAAATCATGATAATAAGCAGCAACTGCAATACACAGGTACAGAAATTTGAAGTCTGTTTCATGGGACGAGTTGATAGATTTGCACGTCTAGGTTGTTAAAGTAGAAATGGAGGGGAGTTTTAATGAAAATGAGTCAGAAAACTAAGGCTAAGATACAAAAACACTCACGAACCTTATTTATACTGTTAGCATGGATTCTTTTGCTTGGGCTCTTCACCCAAATTTCTTTAGCAGGTTTAGCTATTTTTTTTGATGGTGGACTTTGGGAATTCCACAAAGACTTAGTATACATAATGGAGTTTATTCCAGTCATTATGTTTATTATTGGTAATATTGGTGAAATTCATAAATTGTATAGATTTTTGACCTTTTTGTTATTCTTTATTATCAACTTCCAATACTATACTACATACGGTTGGCTCGGTGCTATTCATGCAGTATTTACACTCGTCATATTTATGATTACATCGTATATTGCTTGGGGTTCATTTCGGAGTGTTGTAAAAAACAAGAAAGAAAATCATGATAATAAGGAACAACTCCAATACACCGGTACAGGTATATGACGTAGGGATTGTAGCCCGAGTTCATCAACGGTACCTTTTAAAATAACGAAGCGGGCTAGCATTTAAAAGCTCATCAGATAAAGCTAAATCTGATGGGCTTTTTAACGATTGCTCAGATCAATTCATTTATTATAATTTCATATCTTTTATTTCGTCGCCAATAACAACAAACCCAGAATAGGTAATGGCTATTAAAATAAGAAGTAAGGCTAGATAAACGACAGTGATTTTCCATTTTTCTTTCGTCGTAATGGTAGAAAAACTCCCGAGATAATCAAAATACTTTCTTTTATCTTGAATGAATCTTTTGAATATCTCCACGACCTCTTCTTGAAGGTTCTCACTCTCTGCTTTTTTCAGTACTTTTATTGATTGATCAAACGGTTCTTGAAATACCCCTGAGAAAGTTTCACGCTTTTGTGCAAGAATTTCTATTAAAAATTCATTTTCAACTTCATTGTCTTGGATACCTTGTTTAATTTCATTTATCTCTATTAATTTCTCTATATTTTTAGGGGCATTTCTTCTCTCAACATAAAAAACAATAGCGTAAATCATCCCTAACAATATAAAGAAAATCAAAGAGTACGATTTTATTAAATACATAGTTACCAAAGCAAAGGCAAAGCCTATCATCACAATTTTAAAGTTTATAGCTTTAACAATATGCCCTCCATCAAAAGGGGGAATTGGAATTAAGTTAAATAGATTGGTAACTGCCACAAAAAATATCACCATCATCCAAAAATCATTTTCTGTTAATGCATAAAGTAAAATCGCTGGAATTATAGATAAAAGTCCAAAGGCAGGACCCATATAGGAAATATATGCATCGTCATAGGCATTTTTTGCTTGTTCTTTTCCCCTTGCTAACGCTCCGATAAAAGGGATGAATAGAGTGGCATAAGTTGGAATCTCCAACCTCTTCATCGCCCAAACATGGCCCATTTCGTGAAGCATTAGGATATATATTAGTGCAATACCAAATTTCCATCCATATGTTAGTCCATATGCTATGAATGAAACTAAGAGAGTAATAACAGTAGTAAATTTAAAAAACTTTAAAAATACTAGAATCCATTTTAGTTTTGAAAATAAAAGAATACTACCAATTCCAATACTTGCCCACCATGTTTTTTTCTTTTTCATCTCGTTTCCCCTTTATTCTTAATGCTTTTTATTCTTGTTTAACTATAACCATCAAAAAAGTATTTGATATTTAATACGTGTGTCTAATTGAAAAGTTCTAATTTTTTACCAATTTTTCGTTTATTTACTTAATTTCGTTGTTCTTATTCTTTTGTTAGTCTCATTAAAGATTAATATACAATCCTTTATTCAACCGCCATTTAACTAATTAAAAAACAAAAAATGTACTGCTACAGCAGTACATTTTTTGTTTTAATTTTTACACCCAATAATGGATTAACTATAAATTGATTTCGAACTTAATCATTAATTCTAATTCACTAAAGCAAGGAAAATGGATAAAACTAAGGTTTTCCTTTAACCAATTACTAAATTTCCAATCCATAATGTCCACAGTGCAAGTACAGCGAGTAGGATGAGCCATGTGACGGTTAGCGAGCGGTTTTTGGCTTTGGTGATGATGCTCTCGTTTACGGTCAACAATCCTAGATTCCTTGTGAATGGATGGGTCATAAAGGTCTTCCAGATCCCTTCTTGTAATTTAAAGCCTGCAAACAAAATGAACAGGAGCACAATCATTTTTATTTTTGACGGAATGATTGTCATTCCGTAGAAAGAAACGAATAGAAAGTATATCTATCCTTCACCTCATTGAGTTTTACATGTGGATAATAATAACATTAAACCCATCAATCTGGTAAAAAACCACCCGATTCTGTTTAGGTTCCAAATGAGAGATTTTTATTTTAGACAATTTTAATAAATAGTTCATTTTGAGTAATAATAATTTGGAAAGGAGTGGATAAAATGGAACATACAGAGAACATAGAACCTTTAGATGGATTAACTGCCACAGAAGTATCTAACATATGGTCTTCCTATTTAAAAAATAGCATGGAACAGAGATTTTTTGAGTATTTCTATAACACTACAGAAGATAATGAAATAAAAAAAGTGATAAAAAAAATGTTATTGCAATCTCAAAAAAATTTAAATGAGCTTAAAGATATTTTTCTTAATGAAAATTTAACTATTCCTCTTGGTTTTACTGACGCAGATCTACGTGCAGAGGCAGATAAGGTTTTTTCCGATACATTTATTTTATATTTTTGTTTTGATTTTACATTGCTTTCAATGAGTACTTATCCGATTGCATTCTCAGATAGTTCCAGAAAAGATGTTCGATACCATTTACAAGAGAACATAGAATTTACATTGAATATACAGAATGAACTTGTAGATTTAATGTTATCAAAAGGAGTATATTTAAAACCTCCACAGATAGCGATTGAAAAGAAAATCGAATTGGCTGATTCCATTAAATATCTCAATGGTTTTTTTGGGGGATCCAGACCTGTAAATGCTCCAGAAATCGCCAATTTATCCAGAGTTATTCATAGGGCACAATTTTCAAAAATGGTCTTTGTAACTTTTAATAAATTAGCTACAACAAAAGATCTAAAACAATATTTTAGTGAAGGGAGAGATGGAATCGAAAAAGTATTAGATTCTCTTCAGGATGTTCTTGAAAAAGAAAATATTCCGATTTCATCATCAGGTGATTATAAAATATTTGATGTAGGGGTATCACCTTTCTCCGATAAATTAATGCTGTTTTTTATTAATACATGTTTGGGGATATTCTGTTTTTCCATGATAAGTCAGGCTATGACTTCAAGTTTAAGAACAGATATCATTTTAAAATTTAATAAAATTGCTGACGATATGAAAATGTATTATGGACAAGGTATACTATTTGCAATAAAAGAAAAATGGTTTGAAGAACCCCCTCAAGCAGTGGATAGAAAAGTATAACTTAAAATATTACTTTATGATAATAAGCCCTACACCCCAATTACCATAATTCACCATATTAAAAGCAGCTAATGATAGGCTGCTTTTAATATGCAATGGCAGAACTCTCACTAACGCCACTGATTATTGATGAATTAAAGTTCTTTCTTCATGGAAACAACTTTAATATTTATACCATTTGGTTTATGTACAACCTCTTCATCATAGACATCAAAACCTATGGAGCTATATAGCTGTATGTTTTTAGGTATTGTCATACGAACTTTACATAGGATTGTAGTTACATCGACATTATTTGCATAGTCCTCTAAAGATTTTAATATCTTTTTTGCAATGCCTTTTCCTTGTTTTTCAGGAATAACGGACAAACGATAAAAATATAGTCCCTCGTCTTTTAATTGAAATCGCACCATACCAACTGGATTATTTTCTTCAAAAGCAATCAATGCTTTTTCCCCTTTTTCTAAAGCGTCTGAAACTGACTGAACAGTTTCTTCTAAAGCACTTGATGGTGGGTTTTCATTCTTATATTCCATAAATGCCTTAATCATTAAATCATGAATTACTGCTGCATCTGAAATTGTTGCAGAATTAATTATCATTTACATCACCTCGTTATGTAATAATCATATATTTTTATAAACGATAAGTAATACATATCTTAAATAATCTGGCCCAAACATGAAATAGGCGCAATCATCTCTCGAAAATTGCGCCCGATTTTTGAAGTGCATTTTTCTTCACTAACTCTAATCACATACTCTCCTCACAACTTCCAATTACTATTCTACTTTGTATTTATTTGGTATGCTAAGGGCAATAATTTGTGAGGTGTTTCTAATGCGATTTAAAACCTGTAGAGAAGAAATCCTTTATACGGTAAAATTAATAATTAGTGCCAAAAACAAAAATGAATTTACGATTAAAGAAGTAACAGAACAGATGAACAAGAACAAAACGATTTATAAAGAAAATACAATTAGTACTCATATTAGCTCTAAATGTTGTATAAATTCTCCCAGTCACCATGCCACTGTCTACAATGACTTTCAACGAATTAAGCCAGGAATTTATCAATTATGCTACGAAACAGTTACGTAGACATTTTATTTTTTTCAAGGAGTAGAAGAAATTGATTTTAACATTATCCAATTCTGATAAAAAACGGCTATTAACTCCCATCAAGAAAACCATTTTACAATACAAAATGATAGAAGAGGGTGATAGAGTAGCTGTAGGTTTGTCTGGCGGAAAAGATAGTTCAACTTTATTGTATATATTAACGATTTTAAGAGAACAACTTCCCTTTCATTTTGACTTAATACCTATTTCACTTTCACTAGGGTTTGAGGATTTAGATATTTTACCCTTAAAAGAGTTCGTTGAAAAACTTGGCCATGAGCTCTATATAAAAGAAACGAACATAAGTCAAATTGTTTTTGACATTAAGAGAGAAAAAAATCCTTGTTCTTTATGCGCTAACTTAAGGAGAGGGGTTCTGTTTGAATATGCAGCGTCATTGGGTTGTAATAAACTAGCTTATGGTCACCATTTAGATGATGGTATTGAGACATTTTTTATGAACCTTTTTTATGGAGGAAAATTAGGTGTTTTTAAACCCATAACATATTTGGATCGCTCTAACATTACCTTAATCCGTCCAATGCTTGCTATCGAAGAAAAGACGATCATAAATTTTGTTAAAGCAAAAAACATCCCTATTATACATAACCCTTGTCCGGCTGATAAAAATACAAAACGCGAAGAAATGAAAGACCTTGTAAAGAAATTAAGTATTGATTACCCTGAATTGCGTCAAAATTTTATGAATGGGGCTATGAATCTTCGGGAAGAGGATTTTTGGAAGATTGATCAAAGATGAGAATCTAGTTATTAAGACCTAATTTTAAAAGAGATATTTATCAATGATTATTCCATTGGCTTGTTACCGGCATATTCGTAATTAATAATAAAGAGCCTAATCTTTCCATGGATTAGGCTCTTGAATTTCATTTGTGTAAAAAAACTAATCCTCAATCTCCATTAACGCTTCTGCACATTTTATGCCGTCAACAGCACTGGACGTGATCCCGCCAGCATAACCTGCACCTTCACCACAAGGGTATAACCCTTTGATATTCGTCTCAAATGTCAGTGGATTTCGCTTAATTGTAACGGGTGATGAACTTCGGCTTTCTACAGCTGATAATACGGCATCATGTTTGATAAAGCCCGCAAGTTTCTTATCCATAACGCGTAACCCGTCTTTTAAACTTTCAACGATAAAATCATCCAGACATTCTCTTAAGTCCGTTGGTGTAACACCTGGGGTATAAGTTGGGATAACATCGCCAAGTTGTTTACTCCCTTTATCTGCTAAGAAATCCCCGACCAATTGTACGGGTGCAAAATAATTTCTGCCACCAAGTTCAAATGCTTTTCGCTCAAGTTTTCTTTGAAACTCGATCGCCGCCAAAACATCTCCATCAAAATCCTTTGGTGTGACAGAAACAAGCAAGGCACTATTAGCATTTTCACCACTTCTTGCACTATAGCTCATACCGTTTGTCACGACTGCATTTTTTTCTGATGCAGCAGCCACCACATGACCTCCAGGGCACATGCAAAACGTATAAACACCTCGTCCATTAGGAAGATGGGCATTCAACTTATACTCAGATGCACCAAGTAGTGGATTATTTGCAAAGCTGCCGAATTGCTGTAAATCGATGTCTTTTTGGTGATGCTCAATCCGCACACCTACAGCAAAAGGCTTCGGTATCATCTCTACACCTATATCCTTTAACATATAAAAAGTATCCCGAGCACTATGCCCGATCGCCAATACTACAGCATCGGTCTCGATGACTGCTGACTTTCCTTGGCTTTCAAGTACCACGCCTCGAACTTCACCATTTTCAATGATAAGCTCCTTCATTTTCGTTTCGAAACGCACTTCCCCACCGAGCCGTTCGATTTTTTTACGAATATTTCTAACAACATTGATCAAAATGTCCGTTCCAATATGGGGCTTTGATAAATAAGCAATCTTACTAGGAGCACCAGCTTCGATCAATTCCTTTAATACTTTCGGAATTCTCGTATTTTTGATACCGGTTGTCAATTTCCCATCTGAAAATGTTCCGGCTCCGCCTTCACCAAATTGGACATTACTACTCGTTTCAAGCTCGCCGTTTTGCCAAAATTTATCAACAGCCAGTTTTCTTTTATCGACGTCCATTCCTTGCTCTACAACAACGGGGTTTAAACCATGTTCTGCTAATACCAAGGCACTGAAAAGTCCAGCAGGTCCACTGCCAACTACAACAGGACGGGTGGTTTTATTGGTTTTCTTGATAACATATTCTAATGGTGTTATGGATGCGACATTTTTTATTCCTAAATAAGATCTCTCATTTTCAATTTCAACATCAACTGAATACACAAGCTGGACATTATTTTTTTCCCTTGCGTCAATCGACTTCTTAGAAATAAGAAAAGACTTTATTTTGTCTTGTTTGACCCTTAGGATTTTCTGGATTTTCTGAGCTAAAAGTTCATTTTCCTTATTTGGGTCAAAATCAGCACGAAGCTTGATATTACTTATTCTTAACATGTTAAATTCCATCCTAAATTTATTTTTGCAGTTATGATCATTTCCCTACAGTAGGCCTCTAGGTGGACGCAAAAATTAGACCTTAAGCGAGCCACGGAAGCCCCTAGCGGCATAGTAGGATTCTGCTCCATTGTGGTACACAAAAACAGTATCATAGCGACGATCACAAAAAATGGCCCCACCAAGTTTTCTAATATTGGCAGGTGTTTTCACCCAACTCGATGTTTTCATATCGAAATTCCCTAGCTCCTGTAGCTCACGGTATTGTTCTTCCGTTAAAATCTCAATGCCCATGTCAGCTGCCATATCAATAGCGTTATTTTCTGGCTTATGTTGTTTCCTTGACTCTAACGCTTCACGATCGTAACAAACACTTCTGCGGCCTTTTGGACTTTCGGCTGAACAATCATTAAAAATGTATTCGTCCGTCATTTTATCATAACCAACGACATCCGGTTCACCGCCAGTTCTTTCCATTTCATTGAGCGACCACAGTTTTTCAGGATTAGTTTCTAGTTTTGCATGTACATTAGCCCATTCAATTCCTTCATGACGATTCATGTTTTTCTCAAAACGAGCTTTCAATATTCCGAGTATTTCTTCACGTTGTTCTGGTGACAACTTCCTATTTTCATTTTTCATACTAAACCTCCTCGTATAAGATATTTAGAACTACTTTAAGAAATATACTTTCCTTTTTTTATTGCTGTTGTTCAAACATTTATACTTTAGATTTTTAAAGTCTGTATGACAGATTGGCTATCAAGATCCCAAAGTTCAATTTGCCCATTTTCATATAACGCAAAGGACATAGTACCATCCTTTGGAATTGTCGTGCTTCCGGGATTTAGTACGATGATCCCGTCTTGTTCTTTGAGTACTTTGACATGCGTATGGCCGGATACAACAACCTGGCAGCCAAGCTTTTTCGCTTCCTGAATGCGCTCTTCTTCCGACTCCTCATATCCATGTACCAAATAAAATTTATAGTTGTCGAAGGTAATAACCCTTGATTTATTGGATAGGTCTTGCTCTGTAACCATCTCATCAACATCCGCATCACAGTTCCCGCGGACATAGACAATATCTGTTCGATCCTTTAGAAATTCAGCCAATTTCTTTGGATTATACGTTTCAGGAAGATCATTTCGCGGTCCATGATAAAGGACATCGCCCAAATGGCAAATTTGCTTAGAACCTTCAAGAAGCTTTAGAGCATGGACTACATTTTCATAACCACCATGCGAATCACTGATAAATCCCAATCTCATATCATCATTCCTCCCGTGACAAATCAAATGCATTTGAAAAATTTCTTTTTATTTTTTCAGGACAAGCTTCACAACTGACTCAATCTGAGCAGTATGTGGGAACATATCCACCGGTTGTATATATTCCACTTTAAACTTGGCACCCAATACCTGAATATCCTTCGCTAACGTCGACGGATTACAAGAAACATAAACCACTTTCTTTGGCTCCACCTGTAAAATCGTATTCAACAGCTGCTGATCCAACCCTGTTCTTGGAGGGTCAACTACGATAACATCTGGCTTCCAGCCTTTTTTGGTCCATTTCGGCAGAACCTCTTCGGCTTTCCCTGGTACATACTTTGTATTATTGAAGCCGTGGCGTTTCGCATTTTTCTTCGCATCTTCGATTGATTCAGGAATGATGTCCATACCACGGACTTCTCCAGCTTTATCAGCCAGCCATAACCCAATTGTTCCAACACCACAATAGGCATCAACGACCTTTTCGGTACCTGTTAACGCGGCAGCTTTTTTCACTTCATCGTATAGTTTCACGGTTTGAACAGGGTTTAATTGAAAGAACGTTCTTGCCGATAATTCAAATGACAAATCACCGAGTGTTTCCTGGATAAATTCCTCACCCTCAAGTGAAACTGTTTCTTCTCCAAAAATCAACGAAGTTTTAGCACCGTTAATGTTTTGCATAATCGACTTTACTTCAGGGATCGCATCTAAGATTCTTTCGATAATATAATCTTTCTTTGGCAGCTCCACTTGTGCCGTAATCAGAACGATTTGCAGCTCGCCGCTTTGCACCCCTACCCTGGAAACGATGGTTCTCACGATTCCTTTGCGAGTTTTTTCATTATATATCGGGATTTGAAGATCGTTTAAAATCTTTTTAACTGTTTCTGTCGCTTTATTCGTAAGAGGATGCTGCACGGCACATTGCTGAATGTCAATCAGCTTATGAGAATTAATCCCATAAAGTCCAGCAAGCACTTTTCCTCGGTCGTTGAGCCCTACCTGAAACTGGCTCTTGTTTCGATACCCCCAAGGATCCTCCATCCCAATAGTGTCGCGAATATCCAGCTCGGCAACAGGTAACTTCGTGTGACGCTCCATTGACTGGATGATAATATCTCGTTTCTCCTTCAATTGTCGGTCATAGGCTAGATGCTGAAGTTGGCAGCCGCCGCACTGATCGTACACTGGACAAAGGGGCTGGACACGATGTTCAGATGGTTTACGAATCTTTTTGATTTTTGCCTCAGCAAACTTCGGATTAATGGCGGTTGCTTCGACGACGACTTCTTCGCCTGGCAGGGCACCTGGTACGAATACGACTTGACGTTTGAAATAACCGACGCCTTCGCCATTGATTCCTAAGCGTTTGATCGTTAGCGGGAAGGTTTGTCCCGGGGTAATTTTAACTATTTCTTGTTTTTGCATGATTTTCTCACTCCAATTTATTCGATGCTGCGCCATAGATATAATGAGGCGTAGCTTAAGTACGGTTCCCAGTCTTGCTTATATTTTTGCATTTCTTCAATGGTTGGTTTTCGGTCCATTCCGAATAGCTTTTTGATTGCATTTTGAATGCCGATGTCGGCGATTGGGAACAAATTCGGTCTTCCCAGTGCAAACAATAGGAAGTTTTGAACCGTCCATGGCCCTACACCACGCAGCTTCACCATGTGATGCAATACTTCTTCATCCGTCATCTGCTTTATTTTTTCCAAATCAAGTAAGCCTTCTGTAATCGCCTTGCCAATTCCAATCACATATTCAGCCTTCCGCCCGCTGAATTGCAGTTCTCTCAGCTGCTCCACTTCAATTTGCGCTACCACTTCCGGCCGAGGATAAAACCAAACCCCATCGATTTCAAAACCAAATGTATTAACAAATCTAGTTGATAGCGTATGGGCAAACGCCATATTAAGCTGCTGATGGATGATGCATTTCAACAGACATCCATACGGATCAAAATCTAATACGAGCGGTGCCCCGTAATGCTCCTTAAACAGTTCGCGGAGGTTTGTATTTTCAAAATGACGATACACGGATTGTAACGGTATCTTCCATTGAAAAATCTGTTCGATTTTTTCAATTACCTGATCTTTATTAGTATGCTCGTGACCACAAACAATAAAGCTTGGATTCTCCGTAGTTCCAATCGCTTGAACCTCAACCACGGTTGGTTGATTTTCAATCCATACTGGAACCTTCACTGAACGTTGTTCGAGTGAGATGACATTTAACGGGTCAAAGGCTTGACGTCTTAACACCTCATCAAAATTATAAGGACCGTTTATTGTTATATTTTCCTGCCACACGCTATAATTCCGTCCTTTTCGTTTTTATTTTTATTTTATCAAATCGTCTTATTAAACTGCATTGTTGTATTTTTGGATTACCAAAGGCGGTAATAGGGGGAGAATGCGTGGCTTGTACCATAAAGGGGTGTGGTTGGGCATATATGGGATAAGTTGTACATAATCAAAAAACTTGTCCCATATATTTTCAGAGTTGGATCATAAATTTCAAAAGTTGGTCCATAAATTTCAAAAGTTGTCCGATATATTTTTAAAGTTTGTCCATATATTTTTTGAAATGTACCATATCCACATTTTAACGGGCATAACGACCTTCATACGGGCAAATATTTCTCAAAAAATCGAGAAATCCTCGAAAAAAAGAGTAATTTTATTAAAAACAATAGTTTTCAGCCCAAAAAATTCAATAAATCCTAATAAAAAATCAAAAAAGAGCTGCTCTCTCTTCAGATTAAACAAAATTGCCGAAGAATAAACGAACAACCCGGCCTTTCCAAGCAAAACAAAGCCCGCCAAAAAGAAAACCCGGATTACCTCCGGGATTTTCTACTCTCAATATAACATACTCTCTTTCATCTCTTTATTCAAGATTAAGTCGTCCAAGCTTTTAAAGGTGTATCCATCACTTTTCAGATCTTGAATCACTTTCTCAAGGGCATCCGCATTATCTTTAGAAACGGAATGCAGCAGCATGATTGAGCCTGGATGAACCTGGCGCATTATATTGTCATAAGAATATTTCCAGCCCTTTTGACTATCGGTATTCCAGTCAATAAAGGCCAATGACCAAAATACATGAATATACCCCAGCTCTTTTGCTTTTACTAAGGTTCGTTCCGTAAATACACCGCGGGGTGGCCTTAGATACATCATTTCTTTTTGCCCGGTCAGTTTTTCGGTTTCGACCTTCACCTTTTCCAGTTCCTCAGCAAGCCGCTCATCACTTACTTTTGAAAAATCAGGATGATGCCAGGAATGATTTCCGATAATATGCCCTTCTTTAACCATCCGCTTTACCAGGTCTGGGGCACTTTTCAAATAATGTCCGGTTACAAAGAAGGTCGCCGGTACTTTTTCCTTTTTCAAGACATCGAGAATTTTTTCGGTATAGCCATTTTCATAGCCGTTATCGAAGGTTAAATACAAAACCTTTTTATCGGTATCGCCTTTATAGTAGGCCCCATGTCGTTCAAGCAACCCTTCAAGCATTTTCCCAGCATCGGCGGGCTGCCCGTTAACCCCCTTCTTGAATCCCCAGTGAATAGGGGCATTGCTAATTTGACCATGGGCAATCTCCCCTATTCCCAACATCAGAATCAATATGAAAAAAAGATGCCGATAAACGTATTTCATCTGCCATCCTCCATCTATTTTGTGATGGATTTATTTTTCCCCTGATTTTTTTAAAAATAAGGATGTTTTCCTTTTTTATAAAATTTGACAATATCAACAAAGGAAAAATATGTAATAATGAGATTAAGACAAACGGGCGGAGGAATGATCATGATTGATTCTTATTTACGCGAATTACGAAATATTAGGATTACTCTTGTTATATTAACAATTATTCTGGCATTTACTTCTGGAAACCGAACAGAAATTGTTCATGACAATACTGATTCAAACTGGCCGCAATTCCAATATTCCAATATGGTTCAATTAGAAAATGGACATTTCGGGGTTTTATCAGGAGACAGTCAAGCTAGAGGTAATGAACAGTTAAAAATTTATTATTATGACGCGGAAAAAAATGAAGTGATTTTAAAAAAGGAAACGCCTTTAAGTAATGTTGTAGAGGTGTTTGAGTAAGGAAAAGGACCAGAATGCATTTGAGATGCAATCTGGTCCTTATTTTTTAATTAAATACTTTATCCTTAAATTGAGCTAATTTTTCTAAAGAAGATAACTCGACATCTTTGTGAAGGCTGTTTCCGTGTGAATCCATTGTTACTACAGCAGTGAAGCCCTCAACTTGAAGGTGCCACATAGCTTCCGGAAGACCAAATTCTAATAGGTCCACACCTTCAACAGATTTGATACAGTCAGCATAATACTGAGCTGCTCCGCCGATTGCATTTAGGTATACGCCACCATGCTCTTCTAGGGCAGCAAGAGTTTTTGGACCCATTCCGCCTTTACCGATAACAGCACGGATGCCAAAGCGCTTCATAACATCACCTTGGTAAGGCTCCTCACGAATACTAGTAGTTGGGCCTGCAGCTTTAACATGCCATGTTCCTTCTTCATCCTTCAGCATAACAGGTCCACAGTGGTAAATGACTTGACCATTTAAATCTACTGGAGCATCATCGCGTTCAGATAAATATTTATGAATGGCGTCACGGCCTGTGTACATCATTCCGTTAATTTTTACAACGTCGCCAACTTTTAACGCACGGATTTGTTCTTCAGTGATTGGCGCTTGAAGCGTAACAACATTGCTTTCTGTTTCAGTTGAGGCCGCTACTTCGTTTGCAGCTTCCTGATCGGCGAAGTCGATTTTTTCGCCTTCTTGGTATAACCATTCGTTGATTTTACCTGTTTCAGGGCTGATTTTTACGCCTTGACGACGGTAAGCCCAACAGTTATACGCTACAGATACAAAGAAGCTTGCCGGAAGACGATTAGCAACACCGATTTTACAGCCTAGTAGTGTTGTTTCTCCACCAAAGCCCATTGTTCCAATGCCAAGTTCATTGGATTTTTCCATAATGTAATCTTCTAATTTGCGAAGGTCTTCATTTGGATTAACGTCCTCAACTCCACGGAATAACTGCTCTTTAGCAAGTTCATAACCTGAAGTGCGGTCTCCCCCGATTCCAACTCCGATAAATCCAGCGCTACAACCTTGACCTTGCGCTTGATATACAGAGTGGAGGATACATTTGCGGATTCCGTCTAAGTCACGGCCAGCACGGCCAAGTCCTTCAATTTCAGCTGGAAGGCTGTATTGAATGTTTTTATTTTCACAGCCGCCTCCTTTTAAGATAAGGCGTGCATCGATGTAATCATTTTCCCATTGTTCAAACTTAATCACAGGAGTCCCTTCCCCAAGGTTGTCCCCAGTATTTTCGCCAGTTAAGGAATCAACTGAATTAGAGCGAAGCTTTCCGTCCTTCGTTGCTTGAGCAATCGCCGCTCTAATTGCTTTCTTCATTTCGATTTGATTTGCACCAACTGGAGTTTTAATTTTAAAAGTTGGCAGACCAGTGTCTTGGCAAATTGGTGATACTTTATCATCGGCCATTTTGATATTTTTTGTAATTGTTGCCAAGCTCATTGCTGATCTTGTGCCAGCGCTTTCATGTTCTTTCGCAGCTGCAACTGCCCGGCGAACGTCCTTTGGCAGGTTTGTTGATGCTTCAACAATCAGCTGGTACATACTTTCTTGAAACTTTTCGATATTCATCTGGCTTCCCCTTCCCCATTGTTCGATAAGTTTTGAATATTTGTATTATTTCTCACCATTTTCTATTATACTCTGATAGCGTTTAGATGAAAAGTATCTGAACTTGTTGGGTTTTGTAAGGTGAATGTATGTCATGGTAGTTGGGATTATTTTACCAATAAAAAATAGCCAGATAAAGATATCTGACTATTCCTCTTCTCGATTATTAAATTCGCGGCACTTGGATTCAATTTCATCAATGAATAAAATAAGACGGTCAATATCCTCTAAATCTGCATCTTCCGGATCAATCGCATCTAAAACATCTAAAAACATACTTAATCGATGCTTTAAAAAGTCCACTTGTTGATTCTTATCATGGATTTTGCTACCCAAAACGTTCGCCCCTTTCAGTTTCGATTTCATCCTATCGAAAAATGTGTCTTCGTGCAATGTTTTTTGGGAAGTTTTATCGGTTTATGTTATTATCCCTTTAATTTAATAGGAAAACACCTTAAAAAAACGCCCTTCCAGGCGCTTTTTTTGGGGCTGTAAAAAGTTTATCGACGGAATTTTGGGGTTTATCGGCGGTTTTCTCACTTTTATCGACGCTTTTTCGATTTTTATCGGCGCTTTTCACACTTTTATCGGCGCAAGTGGTAAAAGTCACCAACACAACTCGTTCTCTTATAAAAGCCGACTACCGACTACCGCGGTCTTTCCGCTGCCGCAAACCCGAATGAAACATGATCTTGAATCGGGATCCAAGCCCCTATCCCTTGGGATGTCACATTTTTAATCACAATAACCTTCTTATTTCCTTTTAGCATTAAGTACACTTCACCATAGGTTATTTTCCCTTTTTCATTTACGGCTGGAGCATAACTATACAAATAACCCAGGCGCTTCGGTGGGATATTGTAAATTTGGTCATTTTTCGTACCAAGCCCAATCACTGTTTCAAAAGCTAGTGGAAGCTTTGTTTTTTCCATTGCCTTTAACATCATCATATTCTTAACATCTTCCGAATTAGGGACCTTAGCTGTCAATCCGCCCCGAACTAGTTTCTGCGCCTCTTGTACATAATGAATTTGATATGGAACATTGCCGCCGCGATTATCATAATAGTTTGTATTTATTTTTTGATACTCCCAATTTGGTGCTGTCTCGGTCGATTCATAATTCAATGGCCATTGCCCTAAATAAATGACCGCCCGGTACCCTAAGGCAAACGGTGTACTATTGATGGTTGTTTCATTTAACATCTTAATTAAATCGGGGTTTTCAATTTTCACTTTTGAGGAATCTAATAGCTTTTGTGTCAATTCGCTAGGTTGCAATAAAGGCATATCCTGTGTTGGATTCGGATAAGTATTTTCCTTAGCAATATTTTTTACTGAGCCCGGCACATGATATTTTTCGACTTTCGGTTGTACTGATTGAACTTTCTTTTGGTTAGCAAATGTTGAAGGTAAGAAAGTAAGCATAATGAACATGCAAAGCGTAAAAATGGATAATGATTTTCTCATGATGTCTAACTCCTTTCATTTCCTGTCAATCGATATAACTAGTTTTTTCGGAGTCCACAAAAATTATCCATTGATTCCACTAATATAATTTAAAAAGCAATACGACCGGGCTCATAGAAAAAAATAAGAGCCCCTAAGGACTCTTCCTTCTTAACTATAATAAATAAAAACCAATTCCCATAATCAAATAGGCTCCAAGCAATGTTGCTCCTTCAAACCAGTTCGTTTCTCCGTCGTTTGATATAATAACCATCAATAAAACGGATGATACCATAGCAACAAGCTCTGGAAGTGTAAATACAAGCGGCATCTTTGTTGGAAAAAACAGTGATACAAGCATTAGCACCGGCGCCACAAACATCGCTACCTGTAATGTTGAGCCAATCGCAATCTCAACTGCGATATCCATCTTATTTTTAAAAGCCATAAGAATGGCCGAAGCATGTTCTGCAGCATTCCCAACAATCGCAACAATGATAACCCCGATAAACAATTCGGTCCATCCGAAGGAATGAGCTACCGCTTCAAACGTATGTACAAGATTTTCTGAAACATAAGCCACAGCTACTGTTGCTAAAGCCAAAATAGCAGTCGCTTTCCCTTTACCCCATTCAGGCTCTTCTTCATGATGCGCTTCTGCTTCACCGTGTTGATAAACCCCGCGATGAGTAACGAGTTTGAAAAATAAAGCCGCCAAATAAAGCGTTATTAAAACAACAGAAATTCCTACACTTAATGTAATAGTTTTCGCTTCATTCATTTCCATTGAAAAAACTTCAGGAATGACGAATGCTACAAAAACGGCAAACATAAGTAATCCAGAATTATGCCTTGCATCAAAAACATTAAATTTCTGACGTTTGTATTTTATGCCCCCGATAAAGAAAGACAATCCTGCTACTAGAAGTAAGTTCCCTAATACTGAACCCGTTAATGAAGCAAGAACAACACCGATTAATCCTGCCTTTAGAGCAAAAATAGAGATAATTAACTCAACTGCATTTCCAAACGTAGCATTCAGTAATCCGCCAATTCGTGGTCCGGTTACAATTGCTAAACTCTCTGTAGCTCTTCCCATATAACTTGCTAATGCGATGATCGTTAAGCAATAGATAACAAATAGCATGATACTCGGCCATTCCATCAATGTCCCTGCCACAGACAACGGAACACCAATGAAAGTGAGTAGCATAAATACTTTATTTACCATATCTACTTCTCCTTTTCCATATAGGAAATATTTCCCTTACCATAATGAGATTACACTATTTTATCAAAACATGGAATAAAACAGGAATATTTTTCTTGCAAAGTACGTTCTTTCTCGTTACCATCAAAAGGAAAATATATTATGGAGAAATAATAATGAAAACGAATCAATCACTTCGGTTCTGGATATTAGTAGGAATTGTTGCTATTTCAGGCTATTCACAAGGAATGCTCCTCCCTGTTATCGCGATTATTTTTGAAAAAGCAGGGCTTTCTTCAACCTTAAATGGTATTCATGCGACAGGCTTATATATTGGTGTCCTTTTCGTTTCTCCATTTATGGAGGGTATTTTAAGACGACTCGGTTATAAACCGATTATTTTAACTGGTGGTTTAGCCGTTGTTATTTCGATTGCTTTATTTCCAATATGGAAATCATTTTGGTTTTGGTTTATCTTGCGCTTAATCATAGGAATCGGCGATCATATGCTCCATTTTGGTACTCAAACGTGGATTACTTCCTTTTCTCCTGCCCACAAGCGTGGCCGCAACCTGTCGTTATATGGATTATTTTTTGGATTAGGATTTGCGGTTGGTCCGATGATGACGAGGCTGGTAAATATAAGTGATACGTTACCCTTTATTGTTTCCTCCATCATTAGTCTAGTTGCTTGGAGCACGGTTTGGTTCTTAAAAAATGAATTTCCTGAACAATCTTCTGGAACAGACTCATTCTTTAGCACCTTTAAACGTTTCGGCCAGGTTTGTAAATATGCATGGGTGGCGTTTCTCCCACCATTTGGATATGGCTTTATGGAAACATCCTTAAATGGAAATTTCCCTGTTTATGCTCTAAGGACGGGGATCGATGTCAGTTCCGTTTCGATTATATTGCCCTCGTTTGCGATTGGCAGTATCGTTTTCCAGTTACCGCTAGGAATGTTAAGTGATAAATTTGGGCGGAAAAATATTTTATCAACAGTTATGTTGCTTGGCTTCGTTTGCTTTTCGGTTGCCGGTTTGTTAAGAGATTCCGTTACTGGACTTACGATAAGCTTTTTTATTGCCGGAATGCTCGTTGGTTCAACCTTTTCACTTGGTATCAGCTATATGGCTGACCTTTTACCTCGAGCGCTATTGCCGGCTGGGAATATAATGTGCGGTATTTTTTACAGCATCGGCAGCATTACCGGTCCTTTTATCGGCGGATTGGCGATTCAATTTTTATCAAATGGAAGCTTTTTTTTCGTAATCAGTTTCATGCTGCTGTTGATCTTTCTAGCGATCGCCGTTTTTAGACCGCAAAAATCATGGCAGACGAAAATTACTTAATATTTTCATGGTTTTAGGGCACTAAAACTAAAACAGCGGTTAGTGCCCTGTTTTTAATATCATCATGGGTTTGGGACACTAAAAGAGTGTTTAGTGCCCTTTTTATTTTTATCACCGAGGTTTTAGGGCACTAAAACAGCAATTAGTGCCCTTTTCATTTAAATCACCGAGATTTCAGGGCACTAAAACAGCAATTAGTGCCCTTTTTCTTATTTCATCCAGATTTTAGGGCACTAAATCCTTTAACCAAGAAAAACGGGAAGCCTCTCATCACCGGCTTCCCGTTTTTCTTTTTCAATTAATGATACCCGTTAGATCCATTGGCAGATCCTGAGGTTTTTTGTTTTGGATGATTTTTCTTTCCCTTTTGCTTTGTACTGCCGTCTTTTTTTGTATGCTTGGTCATGTTTTATCCTCCATTTCCTATCGAGTTAAAGCTCCCCCTTCTTTATTTTGAATCGGAAAGAGAACTTTACTAGAGGAAAGTTAAGGGAGTCTAACAGTTCCCTTTTTGTGCGGTAAAATAGGCATTGATTTCGCCGCCAAGGATAATCACAAAGCCGGACAAATAAAACCAAACCATCAAAACGATGACCGCTCCAATACTTCCGTAGGTAGCAGTATAATTCGCAAAATTCCCAACGTAATAGGAAAAAGCAAAGGAAGTCAGCACCCAGCCAACCGTTGCAAAAATGGCTCCCGGAATAGCACTCAGACATGTAAGTTTCTTATTTGGGGCAATCCAATATAAACCGGTAAATACGATTAATAAAAACATAGAACTAAAAACCCAGCGCAATGCATTCCACACCATTAAAAACTGACCAGACAAACCAAGCTCAGAAAATAGAAATGCCCCAATTTGCTTTCCAAAGACAGGAAGCAAAAGAGCGACGACGATTACTAAAATCATCCCAAATGTTAAAAGAATTGAAATCCCGCGTGCTACTACAAAGGGTCTACTTTCTTTTACATCATAGGCCTTATTAAAGGCGCTAACAATGGCATTAATTCCGTTCGATGCTGACCATATCGTGGCTATAATCCCGAAGGATAGTAAGCCGCTTTTTTTATCCATCACATCATTTAAACTCGTTTCTATCAGATCCATCGTTTGGCCGGGTGCATAATCACGAATAAAACCTAGAAAATCTTCCTGATTAATTGAAAAATAAGGAAATAGTGTCACTAAAAAAATTAACAGCGGAAATAAGGATAATAAGAAAAAGTAGGCTAATTGAGCGGCCATGCCAGAGATATCATCTCTTCCAACTCGATACCACAAATGCTTTATGAAGGATGAATTGATGGACACCATAACATCACCTTTTTCTTCTAAAAAATTTCTCTATTACTTGTTTAATGGACCATGCTCCATTTCAGTATATGTATTATCGTCTAAAAATACTTCCTTCGTTTCTTTAACAAAGTCCATCACCTGTGGTGTTGCCTCCGTTAATTCCTCTACTTTTTCTTTTATAAAAAACAAATCATCACTTACCTGCTCAATCGTTTGGCGGACTTGCTCTGATGTTGCTTTAACCTTTTCAACGACTTCCTCTGGGTTTTTTATTATGTGGGTTACCTTTTTTGTCGTTGACTTGCAATTGGCCGCTACCGCATCACGGGTTGATTTGTCGAGCAGGCTCAAAGCTCCCCCTGCCAAAGCTCCTAGAAGGACCCCTTTCCAAAAGTTTCTTGCTTCACCCATTTATTCTTCCACCTTTCGAAGTTCCTTCTTAATCTGTTGCAGTAATTGGTCACAACCATCTTTGACTAAATGATAAACTTGTTCAAAATTTCCTGTGTAATACGGGTCTGGAACATCTTTATCATGATGCTGATCAGTAAAATCGAGAAGTCTTAAAACCCTCGCTTTAGAGTTAAGCTTGTTTAATTTTTCAATATCCTTTTGATTTTGACTATCCATCGCAATAATATAATCAAACTTTGATAAGTCTTCTGAGTTTATTTGTCTGGCCACAAGTCCATCTGCGTTAATCTGGAACTTTTCGAGAATGTTTTTGGTTCCTTGATGCGGGGGATGTCCGATATGCCAGCTGCCTGTTCCAGCAGAATCAATTTGGATTGTATCCTCCAGGCCTTGCTTTTTCACAAGATCACGAAACACAGCTTCAGCCATTGGAGACCTGCATATATTCCCTAAACACACGAATAATACTTTTATCATTCATTTTCCTCCTTTTCCTTATTCTCTCGATATTTGCATGAACTTTCAAGTCCATTAATCAGCTTGGTTTGTTTTCGTTGACATTCATTTATGAACATGAAAAGATGAGGGAAATGAACTTAGAAAGGATGACCCATTGGATGAACTTATCCCAAAAGTCTGTTGAAAATGTTGAATTCATGATCGAAAAAATAAAGGAAAAATTAAAGGTATTAAATTTTGGTGCCATTAAACCGTCCCATTTTGATGAGGAAATGTACGAAGAGCTTAAAGATATTTACGACCTTGTCATGAAAAAAGAAACCTTTAGTATTAGTGAAATGCAAGCAATTGTAGAAGAATTAGGAAGCCTGCGTAAGCAGGATTAATTGTTATCCACGGCCATACATCAAAAAAAATAGGGGATTTCTCCCCTGTTTTTTTTCGGTTGCAAAGTCACACTTTTAATCAATTTTATTGCTCTTCTTGTTCTGTTAAAATAATTGGTCCGTCCTTTGTAATCGCGATCGTATGCTCGTATTGAGCTGAATTTTTGCCATCGATTGTTCGAGCTGTCCAGCCGTTATTGTCCATCTTTGAATCCCAGCTCCCAACATTAATCATCGGTTCAATTGTGAATACCATTCCCTCTTTAATCCGGCCACCTTTACCTTTAATTCCAAAGTGAGGGATATCTGGTTTTTCATGAATAACCGCTCCAATTCCATGGCCGATAAAATTCCGAACGACCGAAAACCCTTCAGACTCAGCATAGGATTGAATGGCATAGCCAATATCTCCAATTCGATTTCCAACTTGAGCCTGCTCGATGCCTCGGTATAGCGCTTCCTTTGTCACAAGCAAAAGCTGCTTATTTTCTTCAGAAATCTCCCCTACACCATAGGACCAAGCCGAATCAGCTAAATATCCATTGTAATTAACCACCATGTCAACCGTAACAATATCTCCATCCTTTAAAGGCTCCTGACGAGGAAACCCATGGCAAATTTCATCATTTATACTAGCACAAGTAGCATACTGATAGCCTTGGTATCCCTTTTGCTCAGGGGTTGCACCGTGCTCAAGCAAAAAATTCTCAACAAACTGGTCAATTTCCCAAGATGAAATGCCCGGCTTAATTAGTTTAGCTATTTCTCTATGACATGCTGCAAGAATTTCACCCGCTTTTTTCATTCCTGCAATTTCTCGATCTGATTTTAAAATAATCATTTACGTTCCGCCTTTCTCAACATCTGATGCTTCTATAATAAATGTATATACATAAATAACTTGCTTTGTCATACTTTATTAGTATATCACGGATCTATGTAGATACTAACGATTAGCATTCAATGTGTGACAAACTATTCAAATTATTTCACCAAAATTTTTCGTTCGTTGTATGGAACATTCTTTTCACCTTTGTTATAATAAAATTATATTTTAATTAAGGTGTGTGAAGCTTAATGATAGGTGATCGTGTTAAAAGGCTTCGTCAAGAAAAGAAAATGTCATTAACAGAACTTGCAGACCATGCTGGGGTTGCAAAATCCTATTTAAGTTCATTGGAACGTAATCTCCAATCCAATCCTTCAATCCAATTCCTGGAAAAAATTGCGAATGTGCTTGGAGTTTCAATTGATTATTTTATTCTTAATAAACCGAATACAGACCAATTAGATACTGATTGGATTAATTTAGTAAAAGAGGCCATGGCTTCAGGTGTAACAAAAGAGCAATTTCGAGAGTACCTTGAATTTAATAAATGGAAAATAAACCAAAATAAAGGCAAAGAGACTGACTCATAAGCGTTCAGACTCACTCCAAATTTCATACCCTTGAGGGATATGATTGGCAGTGAGTTCTGAACCTTTTATTTTAGAGTCAGCCTCTTAAATTAGAATTTAGGCTCAAGGCAAAAGTCTATACTTTCTTCCGTTCGTTCTTCCACCTATTCCTTCTTCCCCATATGTACCTGATAATTCATTATTAAACTGTTTTTCCTTTTAAAAATAATCTTATTTCGTCTTTATCAATTCCTAGTTCTAGCGCTTCGAGGATCAGCTGAACCCATTCTACATCCAATTCATCATTTGTTTTTGATTTTGTAGTCATTTGTTCCTCCACCTATACCAGGAAGTCCAGCCACCATAGTACACTTCTTATGGAAATGACCTTAGATCTGTGACTTTGCGTCCCTATTTTTCAATAGGTTTGCCCTTATCTGCATCGTTTTTCTTATATTTTAACTTGTCTGAGGCAATAAGTGTGTATTTTTTTGTCAATTTAGAATATTTTTTTAATACAAATTTTGACAATGTCATAATGATTATTACCTACATTAGCTGAACTACCTTTTTAAATTTCCTGAAACTGGAGATACTACACCAAATTGCTACTAGTCCATTGGTAATGTGAAATGTTGTCGATAAGTTTTTGGTTAAATTGTGAACTTTATGTGTCTATTTTCTGAAAATTTAGATAAAATATTATTATATATTCAACCTATTTAATATAAGGGGGTATTTCCATGACGGTTTGGCATATTGTAAATATCGTTGGTCCACTTATTATGATGGTTGGTTTCGGATTCTTCCTTGACCATATTTCAAAGCCGGAAGTACCAGTACCTATTGAGGAAAGTAAAGAGTAATGAAATATTGATCAAACGGTCATGACCATAGTGGTTGATGACCGTTTTTCTTTTTTTATATAGGTGTTAAATTGGGCTGTTGATTTCCGCTCCAGGCGCTTGCTTTCCGCGGGGCGGGCGGTGAGCCTCCTCGGAGCTAAAGCTCCTGTGGGGTCTCGCCTGTCCCGCTGCTCCCGCAGGAGTCAAGCGCCTTCCGCTCCAATCAACATTGCGTAAAAAATCAACACTGAGCTTTAACAGATAGTCGCAGTAACGAAAGCACTAAGCAACATATTAAAGAGCTTTTGCAAACATCATTTGTAATTGAAGTGACGTATACTTATGATAGTTTACATCTATCTAAATTTTCAGTTTGACCGTCAAAACAATTTAGGGAGAGGTGGTTCAAGCATGGCAAGAGAAGTACAATTTGATGATAAAAATGTAATTTTAAAACTGAGTGGTGCAACAGCACTTTTCTCCCTAAGATTCCACTTAAAAATACCTTTTAACACTATCAAGAGTGTATATGTTGACAGTTTTGATGCCCCCCAATGGATGCTTCGGATGCCTGGAACTTCTATCTCCGCCCTGAATATTTTCGAAGGTAGTTTTAAATACGCTAATGAGTGGTACTTTCTCTCTTACGAAAATAAAGTTCCTTTGCTAATAATCGAACTGGATGGTCACGAGAAGTATAACTATGTGATTTTTGAAATTGATAACCCTACAAATGTTGCTTTTGAAATCCGTAAACATCTCCGAGAACTGGAAAGTTTATGATTTTTGGGCAAGACCGAAAATCGCTCTTTTTTTCTTTAAATTTTTAACAATACACTTTAACAGAGGCATAAAGAAAAATGATGCTCATGGGGGGTGAGCATCATTCTCTGAGTGTTATATTCAATAAAAATATTGGGGGGTTTGTGAACTATTGAACAATTTTATTATATACCAAATTGGGTGATTTTTGTGTGAAGGAATTGTGAATAAATTCACAATAGGCTATTGTTATATAAAATTTTTGCACATTATTTTATGTTCCTTCGGGCATGCTACAACTCAGAAAGAAAGGAGTGGTCATGTTGGGGCGTGGTAAAGCTTACGAGCACAAGAAAAAAAATCATCCCGGCAACTTTCCGGAAAACAGCATAACTGAGAAACATTCAAAGGAAAGAATTGGCGATGAAGAACTAATTGTCGTTCAAGAAGCATTCAAAAACCGGGTTGATGGAGAAGAAAATACTTAACAATAGTTCTTTGGCTGTCGTATAAGATACGATGGCCAATATTTTTCACTCTGAGATATCAGCCAATTTCCAAAGATCCACATTCTTTAACCAGTCTGCCATTGCTTTAATATCCTTCGCAAAAACTCGATCCTTCTTAATGGTTTCCACTACTTTTCTCCCCTCCAGATAACATTCCCTTGTCGCATCTGCCATCTTTTCAATCCCCCAAAACTCCACCGCTTGCATGGCACAGATGAACTCAATCGCAATCACAAATCTTGCGTTCGAAACAATTTGATAAGCATGTCTGGCGGCGATCGTTCCCATGCTAACATGGTCTTCTTGGTTTGCAGATGATGGAATTGAATCGACGCTTGCCGGATGTGCTAACGTTTTATTTTCTGAAACAAGTGATGCTGCGGAATATTGCAGGATCATGGCTCCAGATTGCAGGCCAGGTTCGGGGCTTAAAAATGGTGGCAGATCATTTAATTGCGGATTTACTAAACGTTCAATTCTTCGTTCGGAAATATTGGCTAGTTCTGCGACAGCAATTTTCATAAAATCCATCGCCAGGGCGATTGGTTGGCCATGGAAATTTCCGCCTGAAATTACTTGTGAGTTAAATATTAGTGGATTGTCGGTGGCCGCATTCATTTCGATTGTAAGCTTTTCTTTTACGTAATCAAGTGCTTGCCATGTAGCTCCCAGTACTTGTGGAATACAGCGAAGTGAATAGGCATCCTGAACACGAAGCTGCCCCTGATGTGAGATTAGTTTACTATTTCTTAAATAAGCTCTAATCCGCTTAGCTGTTTTGATTTGCTGTTTATAACCTCGTACTTTATGGATTTCTTCAGAAAAAGCATCGATAATTCCCCGTAATCCTTCAAGAGACATAGAAGCAATTAATTCGCTTTGAAGGGCTAGTCTTTCCGCTTCAAGATAAGCAACTGCCCCCATTGCGGTCATCGCCTGCGTTCCATTGATTAAGGCCAAGCCCTCCTTCGCCTCTAGCCTGATCGGAGAAATTTTTTCTCGCTTAAAAGCTTCCATTGTCGGAATCTTTTTTCCATCATAATAGACCTCTCCTTCTCCGATTAGGAGGAGAGCAAGATGGGACAATGGTGCTAGGTCACCACTTGCACCTAAGGAGCCTTGCTGAGGAATAACGGGATGAATGTTCCGGTTTACTAATTCTACTAATGTTTCAATCACAACTGGCCTTACCCCGGAGTACCCCTTTAGCAGTGCATTTGCCCGTAGGACCAGCATGGCTCTCGATACTATTTCCGGAAAGGGCTCCCCAACTCCACAAGCATGTGATCGAATTAAATTTAGTTGTAAATCTCTAACCAGATTTTGATCAATTAGTACATCACTGAATTTACCAAATCCAGTATTAATCCCATAAACAATTCTTTTCTCTGAGACAATTTTTTCAACAACCTGTTGGCTTTTCTCAACTCGTCTTAAGCTTCCTGTTACTGCAGAAATTGTTTCATTTTTAAATAGTATCTTAGAAAGTTTTTCTATTGTTAACGATTGTCCCGTTAAGATGACCATCCTCTTTTCCTCCTTTAAAGAGAAAAATAAAGAAAAGGCTGGTCTGTTCAAACAATTAGGTTTGAAAGATTCCAGCCTCTTAAAATCAGTGATGTATGATTATGTTTGGCACAATTTTTTGATGAAGATGATAAAAATCCATCCCTTATCTACTATAAACATATGCATCAAATCAATTTTCGTGAACTTGCATTTATTTCTTAGCCATGATAAATAAAATTATTGTTTAGTTTATTAAACAAATACTCTTCGTTTGAAGGGCTATTGGTGACCCAAAATTGCAATACGTAAGAGATTTAGGTAACTAATAAAGGCTATTGGCGACCCAATTTACAATACGTATGGGATTAAGGTAACTAATAAGGGCTATTGGTGACCCAATTTGCAATACGTATGGGATTTAGGTAACTAATAAGGGCTATTAGTTACCCAATTTGCAATACGTATGGGATTTAAGTAACTAATAAGGGCTATTGGCGACCCAATTTACAATACGAAAGAGATTACGGTAACTAATAATGAAAATTGACGACCCAATTTACAATACGAATGAGATTACGGTAACTAATAGTGAAAATTGGTGCCCCAATTTACAATACGAAAAGGATTTGGTAATTAATGATTTCGAAAAAATCAACAGTATCGTATAACATGGCCAATTTCTTAAAAATTTTATAAATACTACTTTAATTTTAAATTCTTTAGTGCATCAGCTAGTGCTGTATTAATTGGTTCATCTTCTTTATTTTGCTGTTTCAAATATTTTTGTACAGTTCGTTTATCTACTTTTCCGCGAGACTCTTTATTACGGCGTTCCTGGAATGAGGATAGTTTTTCGCGATAGCCGCATTTACATGTGAAAATTTGCCCGTCGCCTTCTCCGCGAAGCTCTAGTTTTTTGTGACATTGCGGACAACGTGCATTTGTTACCCGAGCGACATTTTTGCGATGGCCGCATTCCCGGTCCTGACAAACAAGCATTTTGCCCTTTTTACCATTTACCTCAAGCATTGGTTTACCGCAATCTGGGCATGCTTTTGTCGAGATATTATCGTGTTTGTATTTTTTATCGCTAGCTTTAATTTCTGCTACAATTTCTTTTGTGTAACTTTTCATTTCCTTAATAAATTCATCTTTTCGCAGCTTGCCTTTTGCGATAGCTTCAAGTTTTTGTTCCCACTTAGCCGTTAACGCTGGAGATTTTAATTCATCAGGCACAAGGTCTAATAATTGTTTTCCTTTTGAAGTGATAAAAATTTCTTTACCCCGCTTCTCAATCAAGAAAGAATTAAACAGCTTCTCAATAATATCTGCGCGAGTTGCAACTGTACCTAATCCTCCAGTTGACTTTAATGTTTCGGCAAGTTGTTTATTTTGTGCTTCCAAATACTTTGTTGGGTTTTCCATTGCCGATAGCAATGTAGCTTCATTAAAACGTGCTGGAGGTTTGGTTTGACCTGATGTTTGTGCGATTAGTTTGATATTTACTGTATCCCCTTTTTCAAAACGAGGTAAAATTTGCTCTTTCAAGTCATCTACTGAATCATCATCTTCAAAGTGATTATTATAAACTTCCTTCCAACCACTTGATAATATTGTTTTCCCTCTAGCAACAAAGCGCTCATCGCCGATTTTTGCATGGAGTGTTAATTGTTCGTATTCAAATGCTGGGAAAAGCACAGCTAAGAAGCGTTTAACAACCAAGTCATAAATTTTTCTTTCTTTATCTGTGAATGCCGAATAGTTAACATAGCCTTCTGTTGGAATGATTGCATGGTGATCGGACACTTTGCTATCATCCACAAATGCTTTAGAAGTCTTTATAGGTTTGGTTAAAATCTTATTTGCTAATGAACGATATTCACCTACTCCACAAGCCTTCAATCGTTCTGGAATCGTTCCAACAATGTCTTGAGAGATAAAGCGCGAGTCTGTACGAGGATACGTCAAAACTTTATGTTGCTCATAGAGCTTTTGCATAATATTTAACGTTTCTTTTGCAGAGTATCCAAAAATTTTATTCGCATCACGCTGTAATTCCGTTAGGTCATAAAGACCAGGAGCAAAGGATTTCTTTGCCTTTTTCTCAACCTCGGTCACAATGGCATTTTGTTGGCCCAGTTTTTTTACAATCGCATCGATCTTGTCTTTATCAAAGCTGCGACTATTTCCTTTTGCATCTTGCCAAGACAGCTTTAAGTTGTCTGTTGTTTGTGCTTCTATACCGTAATAGTTCTGCGCTTTGAAATTTTTAATTTCGTCCTCCCGGGCTGCGATTATCGCCACCGTAGGCGTTTGTACACGACCACAGTTCAGTTGGGCATTAAATCGAGTGGTTAATGCTCGCGTTGCATTTAGCCCGATAAACCAATCTGCTTCCGAACGTGCTACCGCTGAATGATACAGATTTTCATACTCCTTACCATTCTTTAGTTTTTGAAAGCCTTCTTTAATTGCTTTGTCTGTCACGGAAGAAATCCAAAGGCGTTTAATTGGTTTATTTACTTTTGCTTTTACCAGAATCCAACGAGCAACCAGTTCACCTTCGCGACCACTATCCGTTGCAATTACAATTTCCCCTACATCAGATCGCTGTAATTGGCTCTTGACTGCATGAAATTGCTTACTGGTCTGCTTAATAACGACAAGCTTTAACTCATTTGGCATCATTGGTAAATCTTCTATTTTCCACGTTTTATACTTTTCATCATAGCTTTCCGGATCTGCAAGCGTAACCAAATGTCCCAGCGCCCAAGTGACAATATATTTGTCTCCTTCTAAAAAACCGTTTCCCTTTTTATTACAATTCAGTACTCGAGCAATATCTCGGGCAACTGAAGGTTTTTCAGCAAGTACTACACTTTTTTTCACTTTTGATAAACATCCTTTCGGAATAACATTTAATTTTTAATATATCATACAATGTCATAAAATGCAGACCTGTTGAGGAAGAGGTTATTAAGAATCGACCTTATCCATCTAAATCTAAAATCTCGGTATATATTAAACCCTTTCGCTTCTCTTCCCGATATTTTCCAAACCATTATAATGATATAATTATTTTCAGCAACAAATCATGCTATGTCTTAAAGGGAAACGGAGAAACCAGATGAGAATAAGAGATTGGGATCGAAATTTAAAGATTAGATTATATGGCGAAGCATTAATGAACATCTCATTTTGGATGTTTTTTCCCTTCCTTACTATTTATTTTGCAGAAGAGTTCGGTAAAGACAAGGCAGGCCTTCTATTAATTTTTTCACAAGCCTTTTCCGTGTTTGCCAATTTAATAGGTGGTTATTGGGCCGACCGGTACGGGCGCAAACGAATGATGGTTCTTTCTGCCTGCGGGCAGGGGATTTGTTTTATCGTTTTTGGATTGGCTAATTCCCCGTTGCTTGACTCTCCATGGATTGGGTTTATCTGCTATGCATTCATTGGGATCTTTGGTGCCTTTTATTGGCCAGCAAGTCAAGCAATGGTCGCAGATGTCGTTGACGAGGAAAATCGCAATCATGTATTTGCTATTTTCTATACTTCCATTAATATTGCCGTGGTGATCGGACCTTTACTAGGGGCTATTTTTTATACAAATTATCGAGTTCAGCTTATGTTCGTAGCCGGAACAGCCTGTGTCTTGCTAGCATTTATCCTGGCTAAATGGACTAGAGAGACAGCTCCATTCTTTAGAAATCGAGATACAACAGGGAATCATCGTTGGTTTTCCTTTCTTACCAATCAAATGAAGGATTATCGAATTATTTTAACAGATAGAATCTTTTTATTGTTTATTATTGGCGGGGTTCTAGTTGCACAAACGTTTATGCAGCTTGACTTGCTTATCCCAGTCTACACAAAGGAAAATGTTCAAGAACAAACTTGGTTTACATTAGGTGAATGGTCCTTTACGATTCAGGGTGAACAAGCATTTGGGATACTTTTATCGGAAAATGGTCTATTAGTTGCTTTATTTACCGTATTGGTAACGAATTGGATGGACAAATTTCGGGAGCGAAATGTATTTGTCCTCTCCTCCTTGGCATATGCCATTGCCATCATTCTCATCGGGCAAACAAGCTGGATATGGGGTTTAATCTTTGCGATGGGCATTTTTACACTCGGTGAGTTAATGGTTGCAGGCCTTCAGCAAACCTTCGTTTCCAAGCTGGCTCCTGAGCATTTACGTGGGCAATATTTTGCCGCAGCCAGCCTGCGTTATACGATTGGCAAAACGATTGCTCCGATTTCCATCCCTTTGACGGTGTGGATTGGCTATGACTGGACAATTGTATTGTTAAGCCTCTTAGCCGTGTTAAGTGCAGTCATTTTTTGGCTGATGTTTTCTATGTATGAGAAGCAAACGAAACAAAGTCCAGCCAAAGGCTCAGCTTAATAGATTAGAAAAAGAGCATCGAAATCATCTCGATGCTCTTTCTCTTAACCTCCAAAACTACGTTCTTGAGGTTTTTTCAGCTTTTTCACCTTTGGGTTAAAGAAAAACTTCATCATTGGTGGTGTAACGATCGTAGTTACGAGAATAACCACAACAAGTACTGCAAACATATCCGCACTCAACAGCTTTGTCTCTAAACCAATGGATGCAATAATTAAAGCCACTTCTCCCCGTGAAACCATGGCTGAGCCAATCCCTAATGAGCTGTTCCAATTAAACCCGGATGATTTTGCGCCAATTGCTGCACCAACGAATTTAGTTAGAATAGCAATAAAGCTTAAGATAATAATTAAACTTAAATTTTCAGTAATCCCATCAAATTGAGCCTTAATCCCGATCGATGTAAAAAAGACTGGGACAAAGATGGAGTAGCTGATCGTTTCAACCTTTTCAAATACTTCATGCTTATAGTTTGTTAAACTAATTGCAATACCTGCAATATAAGCACCGATAATGGCGGCCACACCCGTATATTCTGCTAAGTATGCAAATACAAAACAGATAATTAAAGCTGATGAGATGACCGTTTCCGTTACCTTTAATGGAGAAAACTTCTTTAAGAACCATGGAACAACCTTCCAACTAAGAAGGAAGGCACCTGTGAAAAATAGGAACTTTTTCAAGACAATTAACCCTAAGTGCACATCGCTGCCCGCAAAGCTCATTAAAAAGGCCAAGGCAAGTATCACTACAACATCATCAATTACTGCTGCACCTAGAATCGTAGCCCCTTCTCGGCTCTTTAACTTATTCAACTCTTTTAAGGCTTGCACGGAAATACTTACGCTGGTAGCAGAAAGTAATAATCCTAAAAACCAAGACTCAAAGTTGGTCATACCCATCATGTGTCCGGTAAAATAGCCGATTACTAATGGAACAATAATCCCACCAAGTCCAACAAATGTCGATGCTTTTCCGGTCCGTTTAAATTCATCCAGATCCGTTTCTAATCCAGCAATGAACATAAGCAGAATGACACCGATCTGACTAAACTCCGCTATCGTGTCCGTATCCGTCACTAAACCTAAAAGCGATGGGCCTAAAACGATACCAATTAACAGCTTTCCTAGAACAGAAGGCTGCCCAAGCCGTACGCTAATGTCACCCGCAATTTTTGAGGCAATTAAAATTATTGCTAACTGAAGTATTAACACTCTATCTCTCCTTCTCTCCGAATCTAAAAAAATACAAAAAGAGCCTGTCAACCACGGGACATACTAATCCCTTGGTGACAGACTCCTCCAAAAAAAATATATTTTTAAATTCGTTACTTCTAGTATTCATTATATATAATAATAACGGCATTTTTCAATAAGAAATTCTTATATTCTTTTATAAATCTTAATTTAAAGGCTTTTTGTTTCTTTTTCTTTCGGAAATCGATACAATTAATTATGAAGATTTTGGTAAAGGAGCGAAATAGATGAGTGAATTCCAAAAAAACTTAGAAAAATATGCGGAACTTGCAGTGAAAGTTGGCGTAAATATTCAAAAAGGGCAAACCCTCGTCGTGAATACTACGATTGACTCAAAGGAATTTGTGCGGTTGTTAGTTAAAAAGGCATATGAAACAGGTGCCGCCAACGTCATCGTAAATTGGAATGATGATATCGTTTCAAGATTAAAATACGATTTAGCTCCAGACGAAGCCTTTCATGAATACCCAAAATGGCGTGCCAAAGAAACAGAGGAACTGGCTGAAAACGGTGCTGCATTTATGTCAATTGTTTCTTCAAGTCCTGATTTATTAAAAGGAGTTAATCCAGAGCGGATAGCCAATTTCCAAAAAGCCGCTGGAACTGCATTAAGTCAATATCGAAAATACATACAATCTGATAAAGTCAGCTGGACCGTGATTGCAGCAGCTTCTGATGCGTGGGCCGAAAAAGTTTTCCCTGATGAGCCTGAGGAAAAAAGAGTCCAAATGCTTTGGGATGCCATTTTTAAATCCACGAGAGTAGATACGGATAACCCAGTCGAGGCTTGGAAAAACCATGATGCCGAGCTCCACAAAAAAGTGGATTACTTAAACAAAAAACGTTATAAAAAGCTTCACTATAAAGCACCTGGTACCGACCTTACAATCGAACTAAATGAAAAGCATCTTTGGGTTGGAGCTGGTAGTGTAAATGAACAAGGGCAAGAATTTATGGCTAACATGCCAACTGAGGAAGTCTTCACTGTCCCTTTAAAAACAGGTGTAAATGGGTTTGTTACAAGCACGAAACCTTTAAGCTTTGGCGGAAATATTATTGATAACTTCACACTTACTTTTGAGAATGGACGAATTGTTGATTTCAAAGCGGAAACTGGCGCAGAAATTCTTAAGCGCTTAGTTGAGACGGATGAAGGATCACATTATTTAGGTGAGGTGGCGCTCGTTCCTTACCATTCGCCAATTTCTCAATCAAATATTTTATTTTATAATACTTTATTCGATGAGAACGCCTCTAATCATCTTGCCATTGGCAGTGCCTATGCGTTTTGTATTGAAGGCGGGAAAAAAATGTCCGCAGAAGAATTGATAGAAAACGGCTTAAACGAAAGTATAACCCATGTTGATTTTATGATTGGATCTCCAGAAATGAATATTGATGGAATCACTGTTGACGGAAAGGCAGAACCAGTATTTCGCAATGGCGACTGGGCATTTTAAACTTTTTTGTTGATTGAAGCGGAAGGTGCGAGACTCCTGCGGGAGAAGGTGTCACGGGAGACCCCACAGGCGCTATGGCGCCGAGGAGGCTCCCGGACTCCCCCGCGGAAAGCGAGCACCTGGAGCGGAAATCAACAACCAAGTTTAACAAAGAAGAGTGATTTTGCTCATTCTGTTCAAACGAATGTCACATTTGTCATTGCAAGCCTTTTCAAATCACTGTAAATTATAGTTATAAACTACTAAGCTTCTAGGTATATTATCAACATGGCTTAACCGGAGGGAATTTATATTGAAGCAAATCCATCTTACTGTATATGGGAATG
Source organism: Neobacillus terrisolis (assembly GCF_051233475.1). Taxonomy (NCBI): domain Bacteria; kingdom Bacillati; phylum Bacillota; class Bacilli; order Caryophanales; family Bacillaceae; genus Neobacillus; species Neobacillus terrisolis. The sequence continues at coordinate 159,985 of NZ_JBKFGH010000002.1, forward strand.
TTCAAGGTGTAGGATTTCGTTATTTTTCACAAATGAAGGCAGTCCAGTATGGAATTCGCGGCTGGGTACGAAATTGTGAGGACGGCTCTGTCGAAATAATTGCTGAAGGTACAGAAGATAATTTAATTTTATTTCTCGAGGATGTTCGAAGAGGAAATCCTTTTTCAACTGTAAATGATATATCCGTTCAAGAGATAAACAAAACCGAAAGCTTCAACTCTTTTAAGATTAAATATTAAGGCAGCCATAACTCTGGCTGCCTCTCTTTTTTTATTAACGATTATCAATTTTCTCCGGGTACAAATCATGATTCATTAAACGGTATTCAGCCATTTGTTCATATTTTGTGCCTGGCTTGCCGTAATTAACATAAGGGTCAATTGAAATCCCGCCTCTTGGCGTGAATTTCCCCCATACCTCAATATATTTTGGATCCATCAAAGCGATTAAATCATTCATAATGATGTTCATGCAATCTTCATGGAAGTCGCCATGATTTCGAAAACTGAACAAGTAAAGCTTTAATGATTTACTCTCCACCATTTTAGCACCTGGAATATAACTTATATAAATCGTTGCAAAATCAGGCTGACCCGTCTTTGGGCAAAGACTAGTAAACTCAGGGCAATTAAATTTAACAAAATAATCGCGGTTTGGATGCTTATTATCAAACGCCTCTAAGATCTCCGGAGCGTATTCAAACAAATATTTCGTTCCTTGGTTGCCAAGTAAAGTAATATCGGTTAGTTCTTCATCTCTTCTACCTGCCACGAAAAAAGCCTCCTTTAAATCAGGTATTTTCCAACCCATATAATATGGAAAAATAAGTACCCTGTCAACGGACAATTATGGAATTAATGTTACGCTGAAAATTTTAATATTCATTTGGATTAGGTTAAAATAATAGTATTCTAAACTAGGGGGACTCATCATGTGGCAAGAATTTAAAAAGTTTGCTTTGAAAGGAAATGTCATCGACCTGGCGATCGGGGTCATTATTGGAACAGCTTTTGGAAAAATTGTAACGTCTTTAGTTAGCGATATCATCATGCCGCTTTTTGGCTTTATCTTAGGCGGGATGGATTTTAGTGAACTTTCCATTGTAGTAGATAAAGAAGAACTAAAATATGGTGTTTTCCTTCAAAGTGTGTTTGATTTTTTAATTATCGCTTTTACCATCTTCATGGTCATCCGGTTTTTTAATCGTTTTAAAAAGAAGGAAGAAGTCAAATCGGAAATCGTCATCGACCATAAAGAAGAACTTTTGAAGGAAATTCGAGATTTATTGAAACAAGGTGCCATGGAAAAAGATCGGTAACAAACTGCAATACGATACCATTTTGCTTAACTGCTCCTTGGGCTTAGCCAAAGTTTTTTCAAAAAAAGTGAAACAAACCTGTTTCAATATCGTATGATTAAATAAAACTACTAAGAGGTGAGTTTTATGTATGCATATTCACATACGCAATTTCTACCTTCGGTGCTTAGAACATTTGCACTATCGCTTGCCATTTCAGTAATTGGGATGGCAGCTGGGGTTTTTGTTCCACCTGCGTTATTTTTACCGCTCGTAATTCTCGAGTTCGCTATGCTGTTAGGCGCCTTCTTCCTTAGAAAAAGAAAAGCGATCGGTTACACATTCTTGTATGTCTTTACGTTTATTTCGGGAATTACCACCTATCCAATTGTCGCTCATTATCTTTCCCTCATCGGTGCTAATGCTGTATTTATGGCATTTGGAACTACAGCGGTCGTTTTTACTGGATTAGCAGTATACGCGACCACGACGAAGAAAGATTTATCATTCTTGGGCGGAATGCTGATGGCCGCTTTACTAGCTCTTATTGCAATTAGTATATTTAATCTTATCTGGCCGTTAAGCTCAACTGGAATGTTAGCATTCTCATTTATCGGAGTGTTAGTATTCAGTGGCTACGTTTTATTTGATTTCAACCGGATGAAGCATTACGGAGTTAGCGCTGAGGAAGTCCCATTAATGGCACTTAACCTTTATTTAGACTTTATTAATCTTTTCATTAATATTTTACGTATCTTTGGAATTCTAGGAAGCAGTGACGATTAAAATGCAAGGGATTGCATGAAACTGGTGCTAGACATTCAAAGAACACCACATTCGTAATAAAACGAGTTCTCTTTAAAGGTACAAAACAGTTAATCGCAATACAAATAGGGTGAGAAATCGCAGTGGTTTTCTCTCCCTATTTTTTTTTGCAGTATCAATTGTTTGGTGTCTGAAAAATAGGCGTAAAAATTCCGCTTAAATTGGGAAATGCTCATATTTCCCTAAAAATAAGCGGATTTTTTCCGTTTATATTATCCAAATCTTTGGATTTTGACGTATTTAGAGCAGTTAATCGGAATATTTCCGCTTATATTGGCTTCTTAAGCCTCCACCATATACATTAGCCGGAAATTCTCCGCCTATGAATTCTCCTGCTTATTCCAACTTCCCACCTAATATCGTAAGTATATTCAAGCTAATATCTTCTCCCTCTTGCCTCGAACGGCCTTTTAAACGTAAAAGAGATGCCGATTTTCTTACAAATCGTTAAATAATGCATCAAAGTCAGAAGCACTATTCCTCCATTCATGCCGATAATGATTCCGCCCATATGGAACTGATAAGAAGACCCTAAAAAATACATAATCGAAAAGGAGAATAGCGTTGACCAGACAGTATGAATAAACGCGTCTTTCACTAGTCCGAGCCCGATTAAGTATGCCTGCATCGGAATGACAAAATAATGAAACAAGAAATAGGGCCATAGCATTTGCAAATACCATGCCGCTGAATCAGAGTCAAAAAATAAATCTGTTAACGGATGAGCAAAAAAGTAAAAAATTGAAACAGCAATCGTGCCATAGAAAAGTGTTCCTAGCATGACATTTTGAAGCAGCTTTCTCAGCCTCGCAAAGTCATAGTCTGCATATGCCTTTGACACGGTGGGAATCAAGACAATTAATAATGAATGGGCAATAAAGGCTGGAAAGAATCCAATCGACATAGCCACACCCGCCAACAATCCAAATTGATCGGTAGCCGCAGCTGCGGACAATCCTGATTGCATCAACGCAGCCTTAATAAGAAAGGGTTCGATGGCATTGGTTAGGGCATTGAATAGTCTTAATGACGTCGTTGGAATCGAAACAGCCATCAAGCTTTGTCTTACTTCCCTTCCAGATATTTTTTGATGAGGCTGCTGTTTGAGCTGTTGAAACTGGATAAAAAACATGTGAATTAAATAAAGAAACACGACTAATTCACTTCCAACTAAGGCACAAAGGGCAATTAACAAAGCAGTCTGTGTTTCAAAATCGAAAAGATGAAAGATAAATACGAGCAGGAGCAATTGCAAAATCTTCCGTAAGAAGTTTGCGGTGGCGATTTTTCCCATATGATGCATGCCCATAAAAAACCCTTTAGCGATCGATGAAAAGGAAACAATTGGAATTAAGATTATCACTAGCCAGCGAATACGCGGATCATAGCTATCAAAAACAGGAACGAAAGGAAGAATAAACATAGCCCCTATTAATAGAACAGACGTGAAGACAATTGCTAATCTTAATGCGTATGTAAGCATGCTGCGGTGAAATTTTGTTTCTCTTTCAGCAATAAATTTTGAAATGGAAATAGGCATCTCGAAGCTCGATAGAAGAAAAATGAGGAAAATGGTCGGAAGAATAGTCATATAAAGACCCATTCCTCTTTCACCTAATTCCCTTGCTAACGACATATTGACTAAGAACTCAACACATTCACTTAGAAATGCTGCTCCAATCAGCATCAACGTTCCACGAAAAATCGAATTCATGTTATTCTCCTTACTGTTTGTCTTTCACTATTTCACTTTATAAAATCTATGTGACAAGCTTAGAGAATATTTACAAAAAAATAAGAAAGGTGGAAATGCTCTCGGATGAATAATAAAAAGGAAGCCTTAGGATCATCTGAAATTCAGCTCATCCTAAGGCTTCCCTTCTTTATTTTATTAATGAATGTTTGAAAGCATATATAACTGCTTGGGTCCGATCTTGTACATCAAGCTTACTTAATATATTACTGACATGAGTTTTCACAGTCTTAAGTGCGATAAAGAGCTCATCAGCGATTTCTTGGTTCGTTTTTCCTTCTGCCATCAAAAGCAGTATTTCCATCTCTCTACCGGTTAGCTCTTCATGAGGCAATAAAGTTTGTTTTTGTCTCATTTTCAGCATCATTTTTCCAGTGACTTCAGGCTCGAGTACAGATTTTCCGTGATATGTATCTCTAACGGCATTGGCAATCTCACTAGCTTTGGACGTTTTTAACATATAACTGGTTGCTCCTGCTTCCAGGGCAGGGTAGACTTTCTCATCATCTAAGAAGCTTGTGACAATGATGATCTTGGCTTCCGGCCAGCTCTCGATAATTTTCTCAGTTGCCTCTATTCCATCCATTTCCTTCATGACCAAGTCCATTAAAATAACATCCGGGCGTAACGAGAGGGCAAGCTCCGCTCCTGTTTTCCCGTTGTCGGCTTCACCAATTACTTCAATATCTGGTTGAGCAGATAAATAAGAACAAACGCCAATTCTCACCATTTCGTGGTCATCAACAAACACCACTTTAATCATTACTTTCCACCCCTTTTGTCATTCGAGGTATTTTCACTTCAAGTCGAGTCCCTTTGTTTTTTACACTAATAATTTTAATCGAGCCGCCAATTTCAACTGCCCTTTCATATATATTTTGTAAACCATAAGAGCCCGCTTTTGTTTCCTCAACATCAAAACCAATCCCATCATCCACCACACGTAATATGATAAAGTCATCTCTTTCAATTAACAGGACTTCAAGTTTTAAGGCTTTAGCATGCCTCAATGTGTTCGAAACAGATTCTTGGAGAATTCGAAATAAATGATCCTCCACTCCCTTATCTAAAGGAAACTCCTCAATTTTCCACAGAATTGTCATCGATACTTTTTGCGATAGTTCGTTTAACAATTCCTCCATGCCCTCTTGAAGAGATTTGCCTTTTAAGGCAACAGGACGAAGATGAAGAAGAAGGGCGCGCATCTCCAACTGTGATTGATGGATCATCTCTTCTACCATCTTTAATTGCTTCGTTTCCCTATCTTCTGTATTGGGTCTTGATTCATTAATCGCGGACATCATCATGGAAGCAGCAAACAGTTGCTGACTCACCGAATCATGAAGTTCTCTGGCTAAGCGATTTCGTTCCTGAGAGATGATCTCTTGAATTCGCTCTTCCTGCCCGACAACCTTCTCAGTGGCCAAACGCTGTGATAGCTTCACTTGCTCACTCATTTGCTTCTGGATTTTCAACACTCTATGTTGGATTGACTCTAATTCGATCAATCCCATTGGCTCAATGGCCTCAATAGGGCGCCCTTCTTCCAGCTCATGAAGTATTTGATCAACGGAATGAATCTGTTTACGCCAGACCCACCCGGAAAAAATCCCATAGACAATCCCAACTGCGACACTGATACTAGGGACCGATAATATAAATGGAAGATCCAATACCTGCCTTTCCCAAAGCTCACTCCAGTTCGAAAGTGGAAAAGCGATCAAATAACCGGTTGTGATCAGAATAAACAACACAAGCGAGATGAAAATCCCCATCATTACTTGACGCTGCACCAAACTCATATTCTTCTCACCTCAATGTCTCCAACCATAAGTGAGGTGAATATTTTAATCTTTTGTTCATGTTGATCATATTCAGGTGTTTGCACGTGAATATTTTGATTAAACAATCTCGAACCTTGGAATTGGAGAATATTAACATTTCCCACTAATACGGAATGATGAGCGCTCACTTCAATATCATAAGGGATTAAGATTTGAATTTTACCAATAAAATTTCGAATAAAAATAACGGTCTCCCCTTTAGGAAGCACGGTATAGCTTAAATCAACAACGGTGTCACCAATTCCGGTTTGAATATTGATATCATTCCATTCATAGGTATGCTCCGGAGTCTTTTGATCCCCGAATAGTTTGTTCTTAAACATAGGCTCTCGGGAAATGACTTGTTCGTTCCCAGGAGTTTGCATCGGCTCCTTTAAAACTGGAAGTTCAAGCTTAGGGGTTTTCTTTGTCTGTGCAAATTGAATGATCAAATAGATGAAGGCAGCCAGCACTAGAAAGCGGAAGGTAATCATTCCAAGGACACTTGCGGAAAAAAACAAGATTCCAACCCAAAATATAAATTTACCCAGCTTGCGATGGAGCCGTTTTTTCCCGATATAAATCATTCCAGCAGCTACAAGAAGAGAGAATATGAGACCTTTGTTAAAAAATAAAACCTCAAGAAAAAGTAATAAAATACTAATCAAAAAAAGCCAGCTGAAATAGTCATTTTTTATTTTGTCTAACATAGAAAATACCTCCCTTCTTTAACATGGTGGCTGCCCACTTTTTTGAAGTCTATCAATTCACAGAACCAATATCTATATTGGTATAATTTTAATAGGACCAAAAGGCGTAGAAATTTCCTACGCCCTTTAAGAATAACAAATTCGTTATTAGATAGAAATGTTTTCCTCTTGTTTTTTAGCTGCTTGCTTTTCTAATTGTGCTATTTTTGCATCAATTGTATTTCGATAATAGGAACTATTAACTTGGTGTTCTAAGCGATCGAGATAGGATTCAATTTCTGTGAATCGTGAAAAAGAATGGTTAGAATAGGAATGATCGTCTAGAACTTTGTTCATTCGGTTGTATGCTCGGGATACATTCTCCCGACCCATTAATTCCATGCGGCGAATATGCATGTCTTTCAATTTGTGTTTCATTTCTTCATATTTTTGTTCCAATTCACTAAGCTGGTTGGTTACGTTTTGAAGAGATTCTTTTAATCGTAACGCACGATCCTCAAATTGCACCTTTTCATTTAGCGCAAATTGATATAATTCATTTTCCCCTGCTTGCGAAGCAATCTCGGCTTGTCGATTTCTTTTATCTGCAAGGTCTTTAGCTTGTTGATATTCCCGGCTAAATTGGTCCTTCAACGCATATTGACGTTCCAACAGTTTCCGTACCTTTTCTGTTTCTAATTCGCTCTCGCGTAAGTATTGGTTTAATAACGCAATTGGATTTTTTTGTTCCTTTTGATCTAAAACATCATTAAGGTCTGCTAATACAGCATTCTTGATTCTAGAAAATAAATTACTCATGGTTACTCTCTCCTTTTATTAATAATTGTTTTTAAGCTGTGACCATTGTTTTTCAAAATTGGTAAATGGATCATCTGATTCCACTACCACTGAATCGGAGTTGCTTTTATTCCAATTTTTATATACTAAGTAAAGGACGTAAGCTGCGACGATGGCTAAAATGCCAGGAGCATTTGCTGCAGAAGCCATTAATACTACCAAGCCAATCAGTCCCCAGCAAATTTTCGCAAACAGCTTATTCGCCTTCAAAAACTTTTTAAACGCAAAGTATAAAATAAACAAGCTGATTGCCAGACCCACCACTGATCCAAGGTTAGAAAGTAACACGATAGCAGCAATACCACCCGCTAATAGTAAACCAAATTTTTTCATTTTGTTTTCCTCCTTTCTTGATACCATCTTATCTAGAAAACAGACTTCTCATAACGAGCCTAAGCTTGATTTTTATATCAGACTTAAGGCTTAGTCGTTATAGGACTCGGACGAATATCGATTAGGATAATCCATATTTTTAGGGTGATACTATGAAAAAAAGTGGTTAATAAGGGGATACCTGTTATGGAAGATTTAACTTGGATGTCTTATATGATGCTCATATTAGCAAGCTATCGGCTAACTCATCTTATTGTATTTGATAAAATTACGGAGTTTATTCGAAAGCCGTTTATGAAGAAAATCGAGGTTATCACAGAGGAAGGTCCGAAAATAAAAGAGGTTCCCAAATCCTTGTTTGGATATTTATTAAATTGTTACTGGTGTGCCGGGGTTTGGAGCGCGATCTTTTTGGGAAGCTTTTATTTACTTGCACCGAAATATGCCATTTATCTTATTTTTATCCTATCCATTGCCGGTGCCCAAGCAATACTTGAAACGTTTGTCGGGGTAAATATAAAAAAAGTGGATTATTATTCGAACAAGGAGGAGTAGCAGAACATTCACTTGGTCATTTGCCCCATTTTTAATAAGCTTGAGTTCATTTCACTTTAGCTAGTCCTCAAATGTATGTCCAAATATCTTTACCAGCATTAAAAAAGAGGGCCCCATAATACTGAGCCCCCTATTTTGAGTCTATGACATATTTTTATCTTTTAGATCGGGCTGTCTGCCGCCTTTTTCCCCAGTTGTAAATTCAACTAGTTCCTCACTTGTACGGTTGCCTAATTTTTTATTATTATTGCGGTTGGCATTTGCATTCCCTAGTTTTGTTCTGCCCATTATCTCACAACTCCTTTGCATATCAATTAAAGGTAGTATGAGAAATTTTTCTAACGATTATTCCTTGCCAATAGCCATATCAAATTTTTATAAAAATTTTATTATCTTTACTTTTCCCTAAAAGGTTCACTTCTCCGAATACTTGAAAATATTCTAACTTAGGGTCTTCTTTCACATAGTTAGCAAAATCTTCTTCAACTCCTGAAGCAAGAAGTACTCTTGGATGAAGCACTTTAACACTGTTTAACGGAACATTTGCTTTAAATTGCCCCAAACCTTCTCCTGTAATAATCCAGTTAATTGGAGCAGCAGCAGCTTTCTTCTTTTGAGCTTCCTGATATTGGGTTGATTGTATAGGATTATATAAATGAATGAAATCCTCAACAACAGCGCTCGCGGTTGGGAACATCCCTGCCCCTGGACCTTGAATCGCAATATTCCCAACGATATCCGCATCAATTGAAATAGCATTTTGTACTCCCTCAACTTGATAAAGAGGGTGAGTTTGTGAGACTAGAACCGGCTTAATGGAACATTTTATTCCAGTTTCCGTCTTCTCCAAACAAGCTACATGCTTAAATCTTAATCCAATACCAGAAAACAGTTTAATTTTCTCTGCTGTTATTTCTGTAATACCTTTTCTTTGCACATCGTTCCATTGAGGCTGTTCCCCAAAAACGACCTGACTTAATATCATCGCTTTATAGAATGCGTCAATACCTTCTACGTCATTGGTCGGATCCAATTCTGCATATCCGAGTTCTTGAGCCAGTTTTAAAGCATCAGCAAACGAAAGATCTTCTTGTCTCATTTTGGTTAAAATGAAATTTGAAGTCCCATTAAGGATTCCTTCTAGTTTGGTTATTTTGTTAATATTCAAAAGGGTATTCAAAGTTTGTATGACTGGAATACCACCAGCAACAGTAGCTTCAAATCCAATTGAAACTTGATGTTGGTCCGCAAGCGCTTTTAATTGTCCTCCATGGTGAGCGAACATCTCTTTGTTCGCAGTAATGACATGACACCCTTTTTTGATTGCCGCTTGCAGATAAGTAAAGCTTGGTTCACTGCCAACAATCGCATCCACTACTACATCAAGCTTAGGGAGCTGCAAAATGTCTTCAAAATTAGTGGTCAAAAGTACGTCTTGATCAGGCAAGTGGTGCCTTTCAATATTTCTTACTAAGACAGCGGCAATCTTCACCTCACTGCCTAACAATGCTTTAAAACGACTTTGGTGATTTTTAATCGTTTGGTATACACCTTTTCCGACGGTCCCATAGCCTAAAAGCGCAATATGAATTGTATTCAACTTCTCCCGCTCCTTGTAGATCAAGATATTATGGTTAACTTTTCTTTTTATCAACAAAAGATCCCTAACAAAAAACCCTCTTCCTAAGAAGAGGGTTTTTCCTCCTCTTATCTTTCAGACAGCACTCTGTCTGCAGGATTTAGCACCTTTTCAAGCAATGCTTGATGGTTGCCGGACTTCATAGGGCCTGGTCCCTCCGTCACTCATGATAAGAGATTATTTATTTGTACAATCTTTGAAATTCTTTTTAAGCATATTTTGAATTATAAATTAATTTAACTGGGAACGTCAACCATAAACAACAAATTATTTTGAAGCTTGTTGAATTGCCTGATCAAAAACGCTAATGATGTCAGCGGCATGTTCAATCCCGACGGAAATTCGAACGACTTCCATTGTAATTCCGAGTGCATTCCGCGCTTCCTCCGGCAAAGCCCTGTGGGAAGTAATAACCGGATGTGAGACAGATGTTTCTACTCCGGCCAGTGTTGGGGCAATTTTTACCCAAGAAAGATTTTTAAAAAATTCATTAACATCCACTGAATTGGAAAGCTTAATCGTAACAATGGCTCCGTAGCCATTTTCACCATGCTCAAATGGATAATAAACCTTTTCCACTAATTTATTTTCTAAAAGCGCTTTGGCAAGTTCCTTTGCATTACGAGACTGGCGCTCCATTCTAATTGCAAGTGTTTTTAATCCCCGTGTTGTTAACCAGGCCTCAAACGGACTGACATTCGTTCCAAGGTTGACCACTTTTGCTCTTGCCTTTTCCAGCAGGTCTTGTCTGCCAACGAGCACTCCAGAAGTGACATCACTATGACCACCTATGTACTTCGTTGCACTATGCACGACCAAGTCTACCCCTTTAGTAAATGGCTGACAATGATATGGTGTCGCAAAAGTATTGTCGACTAAAGTGATAAGATTATGCTTGGCAGCAATTTGCACAAACTCATCTATATCTTGAACTCGTAATAGTGGATTTGTGATCGATTCTGTATAGAGCAATTTAGTATTGGACTGAATAACAGACTCGATACTGGAACGCTCTTCAAAAGAGACAAACGTGATCTCAACTCCAAACTGACTGAGCTCCTCTTTTAAAAGGTGGAAGCTTCCTCCGTATAAATCTTCAGCTGCGACAATGTGATCTCCACTTTTCACAACTGCTAATACCCCTGCTAAAATAGCGGAAAGACCTGATGATGTAGCGACCCCAGCGGGTGCGCACTCTAGCGCTGCAATTGCTTCTGCTAATTCATCAGTATTTGGATTCCCTACGCGTGAATATAAATAATTTCCTTGCCCTTGGTAATACCCCTCTAATTCATCAAGGTCTGCAAAAGTAAAAGCAGTCGTTTGATAAATTGGTGTCACCTTGCTTTTTATCGGCTGTTTATTTTTTTTAACACTATGTAGTACATCCGTTTCAAACCTGGCCAAGATAGTTCACCTTCTTTTAAGAATAGAAAAACTTTTCTAAAATCTAGAATGACTATAACAATAACCAGTTGTTTCGTCAATCTCCTATCGGAAAGATAGGAGATTGAAAGCGGAAACACTTGTGAATTTTCACATATAAAATTTTCATTTGTCTGGCTTGTTTATTTACTTTGCCGACACGATTTCACCCTTATAGAAACTCTTCTTCTGTCCAGTTATGCCTAGCTCGCGATAGAATTTCTTCAATTCTCTCTCTTCTCTTTCTGTAACGATAGCGATAACGGTACCGCTTGCGCCGAATCTGCCCGTCCTGCCAGATCGGTGAACGTATTGATTGATCTCCTTAGGAAAATCAACATGGATTACATGAGTAATTCCTTTAATATCTAACCCTCTTGCTGCAACATCCGTTGCTATTAATAAGGAAGAGTCTTCATCACGAAATTTCTTTAAGGCTGTTTGACGCTCAAGCTTCTTCAATTCACTATGAAGGATCCCTGCCGAAATTCCTTTATACGAAAGCTTTGATGCAATCAAGGTGGCTTCCCCAATATCATTCATAAAAGCCAATGCCTTAATCCCAGAAAGCCGGGCTATTTTTTGCATGATTTCAATTTTTTCCCGCTGTTCACATACAAAGTAAAAATGATCTACCTTTTCTGATTTGATTGTCTCATCTCTGCCAATTTTAATTAACTCAGGGTTTGTCGTTAATCCCCTGGCTATCTCTTCAGTGCGTGGAGGTAATGTCGCTGAAAAGACCAAGACCTGACGATCCGCTAATGGTGAGTTTACAATATGGCGAACGGTTGTTAAGTGTTCTGGAATAAGCAATTGGTCCCCTTCGTCTAAGACGACAGTTTTTACTTCGTGCATCTTTAGCTTCTTTTGCTTAATCAACTCCAAGATCCGTCCAGGTGTTCCAACGACTACTTGAGGGGATTTTTTTAGTTTTTCGAGCTGCCTTTTTACGTTCGCCCCCCCAATAAAGGATGCACTCCTAATCCCGCTTCCTTCACCCCATTTTTGAATTTCGCTTAATATTTGCATACAAAGCTCTTGTGAAGAGGCTAAGATAACCGCTTGCACACCACGGCGTTCTTGATCTATTTTTTGTAAGACTGGCAGTAAATAACTTAATGTCTTCCCCGTTCCAGTAGGTGATTCAGCAATGACATCTTTTCCTTCAAGAGCAAAAGGGATGGACTTCATTTGAACGGAAGTTAATTGTTCAAAGCCCGACTTTTCCCAAGCAGTTTGAAGGAAGGGTTTTATTTCATGATTAATCGCTTTTATATCGTACATAATTTCTCCTTTATATAACTCCATTTTTTTAACCTTTGCATTCATTTTATTATAACCTTGGCTTTCTCGCAAAATCGGTTATTCAGAACAATTTGAATGAATGAATGATCATAAAAAAAGAGGATGGTATTGTTTTTTTTTAGAGCTAACTCAATTAAAAGAGTGAGGTGGGGACGAGGGGGAATGAATTTGAAAAGTTGGTCTATATTTTTGAAAAGTTGGTCTATATCTTTTGAGAGTTGGTCCATATATTTTGAAAGTTGGTCTATATATTTTGAGAGTTGGTCCAAATATTTTGAAAGTTGGTCCATATATTTTTTCAAATGGTCCATATACACATGTTGACGGGCATAAACGCATTTTCGCGAGCAAATATTCTCCAAAAAATAGCCAAAATCTTATATTTTTTTTAAAAAGCTCCCCTTTTTTTAAAAAAACCAAAAAAATTACATCATTTTCAGCAAAAAATGATATTTTTTTTATAACAAAACAAATAAATCTTCATTTTACACGTCTAAGAAAACCGGGACATGTACCCAGTTGCTCTTTTACATTACCTCTCTGTTTTGGGGCATGCACATAGAAGCCTTCTGCATTATTGGTAAACGCCTTTTGTAATCTTGATTGAACTTTTTTCTTCTCTTTTGCTGATAATCCTTTTCTTATTAGTTTCAATACTTGAAAATTTTATACTTTCTTATCTAAAAAAAGAAGACAGCCTAGAGCTGTCCTTTTGTTTTTAATATATAACTTTTCCCCCAAGAATAAAGGAGCAACCCAATCGTTAATAGTAACTGTAACAAGACAATGGCTCCATCCCAGAAATGAGCCGGTTCAGAGGTTCTCATCACACAATGAATGGATTCCTTTACAATATAAATCAATTGCGGAATAAAATAGGTAACAAATAATGTAAAAGTAATCCCCATCCCGATCATATAAAAAATACCATACGTGATCACAACCGGCTTTTCCCCCGCAAAAATTGCTGGTGTGGACTTACCCTTGGTTGAAAAAATGAGTTCCCTAAAATAAGTGCGTGAATTTTCTAACAGATTATAGCATCCCGTCAGATTCTCTAAAACGTAATACAAATCGGTCTTCATATAAATAAAACATTGATAAATCATCCGAATGACTACATCTAAAACAATCATCCCACTAATTCCAAGAACAACACCTGTTTGACCTGGAAACAGCAAGTCGGCTAATAAAGCCAGAAATAAGATAACATTATCAAAGCAAAGGCCCGCTAAATAAAGCACATTCCTTTTCTTCGCTGGTAATCCCCAAACTTCTGACATATCGGTTTCTAGTACAACTAAAATAAGACGATGTCCAATTTCAACCTTTGTTGGAAGGCCAACGGACCTTAGTGCCATTACATGCCCAAACTCGTGAACCAAAACAAGTAATAAGGAGATAGCAAAATATATAAGAATATTGATCGTCATTACATCAAATACAAATAAATCTTTATAGTGAGGAATTAAGTGAGGATTACTAATGAAGATTCCGATATTAACTAAGAAAAGTATAGAGTAGAAACACATAGCGAACCTATTAAAAAAGATTTTTGCCATCCGCTGTGGAATCCACAAAAACCCATGATTTTTTTGCTTTCGTTTGGCAGATTCTATAGGTTGTCCGTCCACTTCTTGAATTAAATCCATTTCCCAAAGCTGCTGTGCAAATTCAAGTAAGTTGACCTCTTCTTCGGGGTATGCTGCCTTTAATTCTTTTTCAATTTCATGAAGACTTGCACCATTTTCTATCATTTCAAGAGCATAAATGCAAATAGCGGGCATTTCAAAGAATTCACCCGTTATCTGATCTTCAACGATGAAATTTTTTTTATCTTCTCTAATATTTATTGGATGTAGCTTTAAGCTAGTTTCATAGTTTAGACTCAAGAAAAACACCCTTTATAAAAAACTAGGGATGCACTACTAAACATCACGCATCCCCCTTTCCATATTAGCTTTGCCACCAACACCACCAGCATGTCGTTTTAACTTTGTTGAGTTTGCGGATTTTCATTTAATTCACCTCCTCTCTAGAAGTAAATTTATAACCGTTATGCAATTCTTCCCATTTCGGGAACACTTTCTTAAATAACTCTACTAGATTAGGGTCAAATTGTGTCCCTTTCCCCTCCAGTATTCTCTTATAGGCTTCCGTTAAAGGTAAAGCGGCACGATAAGATCTAGATGAAGTCATGGCATCAAAAGCATCGGCGATTGAAGTAATCCTAGCGAGTATTGGAATTTCTTCACCAATTAGATTATCCGGATAACCTTTCCCATCCCACCGTTCATGATGAGACCGAATAACATCAATTCCGTTCTTTAATCCTTCAACACCCTCAACTGTTTTCGCCCCTATAGAAGGATGTATTTTAATAATTTCATATTCTTCATTAGTTAATTTTTCCGGCTTCATTAAAATTCTATCCGGTATATTTATTTTTCCGACATCGTGCAACAAGCATGCATAATTAAATTCTCTTAACTCTTCTTTAGAAAACTTCCCAAACTCCTTCGCCATAGCTAAAGCATAAGAAGCAACCCGTTGACTATGCCCTCTTGTATATGGGTCTTTTAATTCGAGGGTGGCTATTACCCCTTTAACTATTCCCTGTAATTGTCGATCGAAAGAGTCTTCAATTGCACGAACATATCCTGTAAATCTGTTTACAAAAATGTAAGCAACAATTGCAATTACACCGACTAAAAGTATTGGGATAAACACATCTGTCCTACTTAGCGCAAAACCAATAAGCAAGTATTTTAATACGGTCCCAATTACTACTGTCCAAAAATATCGGTAGTTTACAAAAATTGGAGAAAACAAGACGATAAATATTTCAGCAGGATTACCACTAGCATACTTAAGGTCAGTTCCAATATACGTATAAAGATCACTGGCGATAATGATGAGAGTGTAACCTATAAATAAAACATATTTGACATAGCTCTGTTTCCTAGTTTTAATCAAATACAATGCAATGGGAAGTAGCACAGCCAGTAATACATAAATCCAATATCCAAATTTAGTTGGCAATTCTTTATAAGTGTTAGTCACAAAATTTGGAAATATATAATAATAAATAAGGTCATATCCAACAAAAATGATATAAAACAATGATAAAAACCACTTAATTGTTCGTTTTTCTTCTTTTATTAAAGAAGCCCCAGTAATTATTTTTTGCATGATTCTACCTCGCGAGTATTTTCATTCCAATTGGATATACAATCAAACAAATTTTTTTCGTCACTAATCGACATTTGTTTCCATTATAAACTAAAAGAAAAAGGAACAAAATAGCAACTAATATCCAAACAAACAATTTTTCAAAAAGTTAATAGAAACGTCGATTTTCATTTACCATTTAGTCAAAAAAAGCACCGAAATTTGTATTTCGGTGCTTTTTAATATACCATCAATGCCCAATATAGTCGATATTTTGAATTAACGCTTTAAAATCCTCATACGTAATCATTGTATTCCAATTTCCAGTTAGCTTAGCAATAATGACTACAGATGCAAAAATTGAAAAGAAAGCAATTGGCACTACCCACTTGTTTACTTTTTTTGGACCAACTTGAACAGTCAACGTGTTCTTAACCGGACATACTTCAACACATTGCATACAAGCGGAACATTCCGGTGTTAACACCGATGTTTTTTCTGAAACTCGAATTCTTTGCGGGCAAACACGGGTGCACGCATTACAATCAATACACGATTCTTCATTCCGTTTAATTTTTGTTATTCCAAATAAAGAGCCTAACCCAATCAATGCCCCGTACGGACATAAAAACCTGCACCAAAAATTCTTAAAAAATAGTGAAAGCACAAATAGAATTAGGATGAATTTCAATGCAAACCCGCTTATATTTAAGAAGAATGTCAACATTTTAACATCTGAGATTAAGTTATAAGGACTTAATAAAAATTGTTGAGCAGCAACTGCCGGCATATCGAACAGAATAACCTTGATAAAAAAACCTAATAGTAAATACTTTAACGGGAACAAAATCCATGTGAGCCATTTAGGTAAATCAAAACTCTTCTTAAAAAGCTTCTTACCCAATTTCCCTGTCCATTCACTGACTGTACCAATTGGGCAAATCCAGCTACAGAACGATCTTCGAAAAAGAATTCCCGACCCCACAATAAAAGTGAATAACACGAGACCCGCTGGATGAATTCGATCAAACTCTCCGGTCGTAATCCATACTTTAAAAGCTACAAGTGCACTGACTGGCAAGAAGCCTTCTACTGCACTAGGTCTTTCAACAAACGGCTCCACTCCTAATGAAGCGAAGTGATTATAAAACTGCCAAAATCGAAATCCAATAAAAAGTATAAACAGCAAAAAAGCAATTTGAACCCCATTTCTGGCGAATTCAATTGGTCTTTTCTTCAATTGTCTGTAATACCATTTCTTTGTCTTCATGCTAGTCCTCCTCTTTCTTCTTACATAAGCATAAGAAAAAAGAGAGAAAAATCTAGTGATATAATTCACGAATACACTTCTGTAAGAAAGGTGTCATAAAGAATTCATTAAACATTTATAATTTTATATAGCAAAAGAGGCTAAACCATTCGATAGCCCCTTTTGCTGTAACTTAATTATGTTTTACTGGCAAAATGATTTCTACTTCCGTTCCTTTTCCTAATTGGCTCTTAAATAGAAGTTCTCCAAGATGATCTTCGATGATTTTTTTTGAAACCATTAAACCTAATCCTGTGCCTTCAGGTTTTGTTGTATAGAAGGGTTCTCCAAGTTTTTTTAGTTTTTCTGAATCTATTCCACAACCATTGTCTTTAACATAAATTTTTATTTGGTCACTTCCTATTACCTTGCAACCCACTTCAACCGTCCCGCCTCTTGGCAACGACTCAACTGCATTTTTTATAAGATTAATAAATACTTGTTTCATTTGTTTTTCATCACATTCAATTAAAGGCATTCCTTCGCATTCTTTAAAAACAATCTTTGATCCAAAATTTTCAGCAAGAGGACTGGTCACATTAGAAATATACTGGATAATTTCATTAAGATTATTCTGCTTAAAAGTAGGAGGTTTTGGTCTGCCTATAATCATTAAATCATCAACAATTGTATTAATACGATCTATTTCCTGTAGCATTATTGGATAATAGGTATCTTCGCTTACATCTCGTTCACTTTGTAATTGAATAAATCCCTTTAATGCTGATAAGGGATTACGTATTTCATGTCCAATTACAGTGGCAATCTTCCCAACATAAGCCAATTTTTCTTTTTTATTTAAGTCCTCATAAACAGTTGATAGCGTTTGTATATATGAAATAAATCTGGTAAGCATGATAAACGATACAATAGATATAATGACAAAAATAGCCACCGGTATAATAGTATTTTTATCTAAAAGAATCAAACCAGAAACTAAAAATTTACCAGTTGTTGAAATTGAAACCACCCAAAAATACCGCTTGTTTACAAAGATTGGAGCAAAAAGAACTAAAAAGACATCTAAAACGCTCCCGTATTCAAATGGGTTCCCCCTATTTCCCAAATACATTAATAACATGTTAAGTAAATCTAAAAGAGTATACCAGATAATATAGATATATTTTACAGTATAGACCTTTTCTTTTTTGATCAAATATACAGCTAAAGGTAACAGTAGAAATAGCAACACAAAAAACCAAAAACCAAGCGCTGACTTTGGGCCTTCTTCAGGATTTTCTATTGTAAGAGGTTTAACATAATATATTAACAAATCGTAGGCAGTAAATATTACATAAAACATCCATAAAAACAGTTTTACTGCCTTTACTTCCTCAACTAACAGTTGTTTCCCATGAACATTATCCGACATAACCAAACCCCGCTTATAATAAGTAACATGCACACATACCTATTTTAAACAGGATTTCCTGTATTTTCTATAAAAAAGTGAAAAAAATCGGCATAATAATATATTTTTCGACAAAATATGACTATATTTTTAACACAATCATACAATTTTCATCAAAAAATGCAGGTATCCAATAACACGTAAGGAATTATCCATTATAGATATATCGATTAACCGGCCTTCCAATTCCACCGTATTGGATATCGATTTTCACCTTGCCACACTTTTCCAAGTACTCTAAATAGCGACGGGCTGTGACTCTCGCGATTCCTACCCCCTCCGCTACCTCCTCTGCTGAAATCGGGAACGAATGGCTGGATAAGAAAGAAATTACTTTTTTTAAAGTAACCCCGTTTAAACCTTTAGGAAGCTCCCCTTGTTCCTCAAGCTCTTTTTGAAATAATACTTCATCCAGTTCTTCCTGAGAGATGGTTTGCTTCTTATTTATTTGCATTCTAAAAGATCGATAATTTTCTAACGCCTTTTTCATTCGCTCAAACTTAAAGGGCTTCATAATGTAATCAAACGCACCTTGTTGAAGGAATGAGCGGACTGTGTCCATATCACTTGCGGCTGTAATAGCAATCACATCAACTTGATAACCTTTTGTACGGATCATTTTCAAGGTTGTTAACCCGTCTTGATTTGGCATAAACACATCAACAAGGACCAAATCCGGCTTAAGTTTTTCAATAAGAGCAATCCCCTCAAGTCCGTTTCCAGCAATACCGATAACTTTAAACCCCGGGACACTATCGACAAAGTGACGATTAATTTCCTGAACCATTGGATCATCTTCAATCAGGACGACTTTAAACAACTCTCACACCTCCATGTACGGATGGTTCAAACTTAAATGTAATCTGAAAAGACGTTCCGTTTCCAACTTTAGAATCAACATGGATTTTTCCTTGTCCTTTATCAACAATCTGTTTTACCAAAAATAAACCAATTCCTCTTCCCGTTCCGCTCTTTGAGGAATATCCATAATTAAAAATTCTAGAAAGATCCTCTTCTTCTATCCCGCACCCATTATCTTCTACTAATATATTTAGAATTTGATCCGTTTGCCGGATACTCACATAGATTTCATTACTTTCTGTCTGAACATCTTTAAAAGAATCATAGGCATTTTCAATTAGATTGCCAATCATCAAAACAAAATCATGATG
Organism: Neobacillus terrisolis; assembly: GCF_051233475.1. Taxonomy (NCBI): domain Bacteria; kingdom Bacillati; phylum Bacillota; class Bacilli; order Caryophanales; family Bacillaceae; genus Neobacillus; species Neobacillus terrisolis. Next base: position 179,553 of record NZ_JBKFGH010000002.1, read on the forward strand.
ATCAAGTAAATTCGGAAATTCGCGCAAGAAGCTGTTCCGATCAATAATTACCTGAATTCCAAGTTCTTTACCGCGGCTAACCTTACTTAACAATAGCCCGGAAAGACTGTCATCGTGTATATTTTTGCTTAGAAATCTCGTTAATTCTTCCTGCTCCTCTGTTACTTGAAACACATATTCGAGCGCCTTTTCCCTATTCCCAATTTGGATTAATCCGGCTATGGTGTGCAGTTTATTAATATGTTCATGGTTTTGAACTCTTAAAGCATTTACGAAAGCTTTTACCCCTGTTAATTCTTCCGCTAGATTCTTAACCTGAGTTCGATCCTGGAATATAGCAATTGCCCCAACCGTTTCATTATTCACTTTAATTGGGATTCGATTACTTACTATCATTAAATTATTAATATATAAATCTTTATTATAGATAGGTTTATCTAACTGAAGAATTTCCGGAAGATATGTATCCGGTAAAATATCCGTTATTTTCTTTCCAATTACTTCATCTTTAACATCCAAAATCTCTTTTGCCCGATTATTAAAGATCGTTATCCGCTCTTCTCGGTCAATCGCAATCACCGCTTCATGCATCGAGTTAAACGTTTCTGTACGCTCAACAACAATTCTGGCAATTTCATGCGGCTCAAGCAGAAACATTTCCTTCTTAATCTGCCTTGCTAACACCCAAGCGCCCCATCCTCCAAAGAAAAATGCAATCCCTCCTGTTAGCAGGATCTCTTGTTTAAGATGAAGCAATGTTTCAAACAAGCTTGGTAGTTTATACCCGGCCATGACTACGCCTATTTGTTCCTTGTTTTGATTAAGAACCGGCACAAATGCTCGGATAACCGTACCAAGTTCGCCGTATGCCTCTGAAATATAAGAGTGCTCAGCAAAGGCTGCTCCTTCATCTGAACCCGTTGATACTTCGCCCACTTTTTCCAAAATTGGGTGCGTAAGTCTCGTACGTTCCATATCCATCACAACGATGTAATCGGCTTTGTTTATCATTCGAATTTTTTCTACTGTTTTTTGAAGGTCAATAATATCTCGTTGATCATTAGGGATATTTTTAATTACTTCTGGAAGCTCTGCAACTGTACGAGCCGTCAACATGGCTTGCTCCTTAATTTTGTTTTCCTCTTTTTGGATAAAACCATTAATGAGCACAATACCAAGAAAAAGTAATGAAAAGCCTAATATGAAAATGATTAAACTAGTAATCTTCCATTGAATTGATATCCGCATAATGTAATCCCCTTAACGTACTTAGACTATTGTATCACGAAAAATTTATCTATTATTTCAATAAATGTTATGATAAAAAAAACAACAGTTCGAGGGTTGATATGAAAACATTTATTTCAATTAGTACATTAACTATTACTATATTAATCATATGGATAAGTTCAACTACTTTGCAACATTCTAAGAACCTTGTCTATGATGACGAACAGGAAGGCTTAAAGGATCAAATTATTATCCGCTTTAGCCATGTTGTTGCTGAGAATACACCAAAAGGTCTTGCCGCACAAAAATTCGCAGACTTAGTCCAAAAAAAGACAAATGGAAAGATTAAGGTGGAAGTTTATCCAAACGGCATTCTTTATCCTGACGGGGAAGAAATAGATGCTTTAATTCGTGGCGACATCCAAATGGTGGCTCCAACCTTTACTAAAATGACAGAGTTCGTCCCTGAATGGAAGGTTCTTGATTTGCCCTTTCTTTTCCAAAACGATGAACAGGTTGAGAATGTTTTCACGGGTAGTATTGGCAAAGAATTAATAGAAAAATTGGATGAAAAACACATGAAAGGGATGACCTTTTGGAGCAATGGTTTTAAACAAATGTCAAGCAGCAAAGGACCGCTGATCACCCCGGCCGATTTCAAAGGCCAAAGCTTTCGGGTAATGCCCGGTGAAATGATTGAAAAACAATTTTGGCTGCTTCACGCAAACCCTGTAGCTCAGCCTTTCAACAGTGTATATCACTCATTAGAAATCCAAGAATTAGATGGTCAGGAAAATACGATTTCAAATATCTATTCTAAAGGCTTATACAAGGTACAGGACCATCTAACGTTAAGTAACCACGGATATCTAGGGTATGCAGTAATTATGAATTCTGATTTCTGGAGAACACTATCAGCTTCCGAACAAAAACAAATTAACAGCGCACTTGCTGAAACCTCAAAATGGATTCAACAGGAATCGAGAAATATGAACGACGCCCAGCTTGAAGAAATAAAGAATAGCTCATCAATTCAAATTCATACCCTAACTAAAGAGCAACAAAAGCTTTGGAAGGATGCATTTACACCTCTTTATAAATCTGTTGAAAAAGAGATTGGTGCTGAGTTTCTTTATAAAATTCAACAAGCAAGCGAGTAAACCTTACATAATAAACAGGCGCACAAACGCCTGTTTTTTTTTTGCTTTCATCGCCATGACCAAAATGAACAAAAAGAACAATATCACCATAAAATATATTTTTCTAAATTGTCTGTTAATATAAAACCCAACCACACGACACTGAAAGCGCTAACAATGATGTTAATAGATAAGGGGGATTAACATGAAAATAAATTTTAAGAATTTAACTGTTCAAGTCATTATCGGGATCTTTGTTGGTATTGCGATTGGTTTTACCTTCCCTGAATTCGGTGAGAAGTTAAAGGTATTAGCAGATATCTTTATAAAAATGATTAAAATGGTGATTGCACCCATAGTCTTTTTTACTGTTGTGATTGGCATTGGCAGTATGGGTGACCTCAAAAAAGTGGGCCGCATCGGAGGTAAAGCCCTGCTTTATTTTGAAATTGTCACCACTTTTGCTTTAGCAATCGGAATTATCGTCGTCAACTTGATTAAGCCAGGAAAAGGTTTTAATACCACCGCAGTAGAGGGTGGCGATATAAGCCAATTTACTGACCAAGCGAAAGAAACAAGTCACGGGGCAATGGATTTTATCATGAGTATTATTCCAGATAATATTGTCGGTGCAATGGCGAGTGGAGAATTATTACCTATTCTTTTTTTCGCAGTTCTTTTTGGCACATCCCTTGCCGCTATGGGAGACAAGGCAAAGCCTGTTGTTGAATTATTTGAGAAATTAACCGATGCCTTCTTTGGCGTAGTAAACATGATTATGAAGGTATCGCCAATTGCGGCATCAGGTGCCATGGCCTATACAATTGGAAAGTTCGGTCTTGGTTCGCTTGTTTCACTAGGTAAATTAATGGGTTCCGTTTATATTACAATGTTTTTATTTATTATTTTGGTGCTTGGTGCCATTGCGAAGTTCTATAAGTTTAGCATTTTTAAGTTTATCGCTTATATTAAAGAGGAAATTTTACTTGTGCTTGGAACCTCCTCTTCCGAATCAGCTCTTCCAAGGATGATGGAACGCCTCGAAAAGTATGGCTGTTCGAAATCTGTTGTCGGATTAGTTGTTCCAACCGGATACTCCTTTAACCTGGACGGTACAGCCATATACTTATCCATGGCAGCCATTTTTATCGCTCAAGCATATGGGGTCGATTTAACCCTTATGCAAGAAATAACCCTTCTGGGGATTTTAATGTTGACATCAAAAGGAGCCGCAGGCGTAACGGGATCAGGCTTTATCACTTTGGCCGCAACCTTAGCAGCCTTCCCAATGATACCTGTTGAAGGAATCGCGCTATTACTTGGGGTGGATCGCTTCATGTCTGAAGCACGTGCCATTACTAATCTAATTGGGAATGGCGTAGCAACAGTTGTCGTCTCCAAAATGGAAAATGAATTCCACCCTCCTCTTGAACTAGCAGAAGAAGCCCCTGCTGCCTCACGACAGATTGTTTAATATTAAGAGTAAAATAATGTTGATTATGAGCACTCTGTTGATTGGAGCGGAAGGTGCGAGACTCCTGCGGGAGAAGGTGTCACGGGAGACCCCGCAGGCGCTATGGCGCCGAGGAGGCTCCCGGACTCCCCCGCGGAAAGGGAGCACCTGCAGCGGAAATCAACAGCCAAATTTAACATCACTATTATAATAATAGAAAAGAAGCGAACAGAGTTTATCTTTCTCTGTTCGCTTCTTTTTACTTTCTATCATTCTACTTATCCCTCTTAATTTATATTATTTCATTATCAATAATGAATATGTAAAAATACTGAAAATTTCGATAAAATGACACAAACCCCCTCCTTATTTTAGTTTACCAATATAATATAATGAAGAAAGGTAAAACAATATTTTCCAATACACCTTACCATTAGCAAACTAGATCATTCAAACTTACTTCATAGACTTCCGCTCACTTAGTTTTTAAAAGGTATGAATAAAAATGGGGGATGCCAGATGAAGAAAACATTCACCAAATCACTCGGAAGAGTCACTGAAAAACTAGAGCTGGACATTGAAGAAAAGTGGATTTATGTGTATTACTCTCGGGGGAATATCAAACATACAGCTTACATTTTAAGAAACTCCAATAAATCAATTGAAGAATATATTAGTCACTTCCTGGAAGACAATCCTATATCCGAGGATCTTAAAAATGAAATTAACAAGTTCTTAACTTCTAAAAAATCAAAATCTGAAACGAACTTTCATCTATTTACGATTTTTCTTATCAAGACTCTCTCCTTTAATGTAGTAGTTTGCATTTTGTTAGGAATCTCTATCTTCGCTGGATTTAAACTTGGATCGATTGCCGACAGTAGATATGACCTTTATCCCCTTTTTACCATTGTCGGTGTATTATTGGGACTTATTATCGGAGGAAGCATTTGCTACATTATGATCATGCACTATATGCAGCAGAGTGAAAAGAGCGAAAAGGATACCCATCCATTACTTTCCGGCCGAAAATTACAAAAAAAGCCGACAGAAGAATCAAGTTTGAATGTTCCAATTATAGATGTTTCATTAGATGAAGTGCGTAGAGCAACTCAATATTTCTTTAACCAACATCCAAAAGAAACATCCAAGACGATTCTTATAAAGGATGATTTCAGCATTGATTTTAGCCAACTTGTTCATTATTTAGGTGGAATACCATCAAAAAAATATTATATGTCAAAAGAAACATATGATGTTTTCGAAGAAAGTGATCGGCACATCCCTGAAATGATGGACAAAGTTCAGAAAGCTGTTGACCTCTATGTAAAGGATCACCAACATAACCCAACGTTAAGTTATGATCCACTTCACCGAGTAAACTGTTTTGAACTGATCCAGGAACATTATTTAGATAGTAATCCAGAAATGGATTTTTATCTCACAGATTGTGACGGTATTATTTCTCACATAAAGCCAAATACGACGAATAAACATGTGGATTAACCAATTTTCCAAATTAAATTACAACCTGCTCCATAAAAAAAACTAAAAACAAAAAACGTTATCCTAGTTTTGCTTAACTATTGGATAACGTTTTTTGTTTTATTTAAAACCTTAGAAATGGAAAATAAATTCATTTTATGTTAGATTTTCTAACATAAATTTTCAGAAACTTGAGAAAACCTATTGACACATTATTTTTTTACGCTAAAATAAACCTAAAGAAACTAATGTTATATTTTCTTACATTAATACGTAATGAATTGTAACAAAAGAAAAGGGAGGAAGAAAAATGGATGCTACTTTTTTAATGAACAGCTTGTGGGTCATGTTGTCAGCAGTTTTAGTTATCTTTATGCTAGGTGGATTTATCCTATTAGAAGCTGGTTCTACACGCATGAAAAATGCAGGTCATATTGCTGGTAAAACCATTTTTACATTCGGGATCGCTTCATTGGTTTACTGGGCAGTTGGTTACGGGTTTACCTTCGGAGAGAACGCAAACTTCTTCGTCGGACTATCAGAATTCTTTTATTCCGGCACACAAATTGAAGGAGCAAGTCTTTCAACTCCAGTATTCTTTTTATTCCAATTAGCATTTGCTGGTATTTCCTTAACGATTGCATTTGGAGGCTTTGCAGAAAGAGCGAAATTATCCGTTTACTTATTCTTTGCACTCTTATTCTCAGCACTTGTTTATCCCGTTATCGCTCATTGGATTTGGGGCGGAGGTTGGTTAGCTGAACACGGAAAGCAAGACTTTGCAGGCTCAACTGTAGTTCACTTAACTGGTGCGATGGCAGCTCTTGCTGCAACGATCTTGTTAAAACCTAGAATCGGGAAGTACAATAAAGATGGTTCCCCTAATAATATTTACGGACACAATCAAGTTTACACCGCGTTATCAGTTCTAATTTTATGGGTAGGCTGGTTTGGATTCAATGCAGGAAGCACTGTTTCAGTCGATGGAGCTTTCTTCGGATTTGTTGCACTAAATACAAACCTTGCAGCCGGTGCTGGTGCTGTAGCTGCACTAATCATTTCTTGGATCGTCCTTGGTAAATCAGACGTCCCAACAATGTTAAACGGAGCCTTGGCAGGACTAGTTGCCATTACTGCATCATGCGCATTCGTAGAAACTTGGGCAGCAGTTGTCATTGGTTTAATTGCCGGAATCTTAGTTTTCTATAGTGCTAGATTCTTTGAAAAGAGAAAAATTGATGATCCAATTTTTGCTTTATCCGTTCATGGTACAGCAGGAGTTTGGGGTACTTTATCAAACGGATTCTTTGCTACAAAAGAACTCGCTACAGTTGGTAAACCCGGACTCTTCTACGGCGGAGGATTTGAACAGCTTGGTGTTCAAGCGTTAGGAATTGTAACTTCAGCTGGTTATGCATTCATCGTCTCATTCGTCATTTTAGTCATCGCGAAGAAAGTTCTTAAAGGACTTCGTGTTACTGAAGAAGAAGAAATTATGGGCCTTGACATTAGCGAACACGGAAGCTACGGTTATCCTGAAGTATTTTTATCAAATGAAAAAAGTGTAAACTCATAATTATGGAAGCCTCTTTCAAAGAGGCTTTCACTTTTTCTGGCGCAAAGGATGTGTCAAAATGGCAAACGAAGTTTTTCATTCATACGAATCAATACGAAGATGGAAAGACGAGCAAATTTCCCATTATCACTCTGATAATACAACTTTAAATCATTTTCATGACAAGGTTATGCAAAAGGTATACGCTTTAGCGTTAACTCGTTTAAACAAAGGAGCCCCACCGTGCTCATTTTCTTGGTTCATCACCGGAAGCGGCGGAAGATTTGAACAAGGACTTATTAGCGACCAAGACCATGGCATCGTGTACGAATTATCAAACAATCAATCCGACGAATATTTTATAGCATTAGGCAAAGAGCTTTCCTTCGGTCTAAATATTGTCGGTTATCCTTATTGCGAAGGGAACGTAATGAGCTCAAACCCACTCTGGTGTAAATCACTTGAACAGTGGAGGCTCCAGATTCTTCAATGGATGGAAGAAGGCAGCTTCCAAACCATCCGCAATCTGCAAATCTTTTTCGATGCTCGAATTTTAATTGGGAACTCCAGTTTAATCCAATCATTAAAAACCTTTATTTTTGAATACCAACAAACCAACCCAAACTTAATCAAGCGCTTGATGGAAAATGTCATGCATATTAAGAACGCAGTCGGCCCCCTTGGCCAAATTATTGTTGAGGAGAAAGGATTACACGCAGGAGAAATCGACTTAAAATATTCAGCCTTTCTCCCCTACGTTAATGCCATTCGCCTTCTTGCGATTAAAGAAGGAATCTCCGAAACTTCAACACTTAATCGACTTGATGAGTTAATAAACCAAAGAGGTTACAACGAGGATTTCGTTGTCTATAAAGCTAATTTTCTGCAGTTGCTGAAATTTCGCTTATCGTTATTTGATACAAAAGATTCTTACGATGATATTCATTTTCTTGATCTTAAGCAGCTTAGTCGTGAAGAAAAAAAAGAAATTAAGCGCATTTTAAAAGACGGAAAAAAACTGCATCAGAACGTCAATCGGATCATCGAAAAAGGGTGTTAGCCAATGCCATTTGAACCGTTTTATCATTTAATGAGAGGAATTCACGGGAAAGTCTTTGGTGGCGCGCAAGGGCAGAACGCCCAACAAATGGCTTATCTTCGCCAGCTTCAAAGAGAATTAAATTCAGAAGATAAGCTCAAGATACCGTTAGAGGAGTTAAATGTTGTTGTTTTCGATATCGAAACAACCGGTTTTTATCCCGATCAGGGTGACGCTATTATTTCCTTGGGCGCAATAAAAGTATGCGGGAATCGTATTCAGGAAAATGAGGAATATTATTCCGTGGTTCATTATGATAAACCTCTTCCACAAAAAATTATCGAACTAACAGGAATTACCGATCAACAACTTAAAGATGCTCCTCCACTTTCAGAGGTACTCATCCAATTTTTTAAGTATGTAGGAGATAACACTCTCGTCGCACATCATGCCGGTCATGAAAAAAATTTTTTACAACATGCCAGCTGGAAGCTATTTCGCTCCCACTTTAAACATCGCATTGTTGATACTTCTTTTTTATATCGGGTCGCAGAGCCGGATAAGAAACTTGTTCGATTAGAGGAGTTTTGTGAGTTTAACAGAATCCCAATTGAAGGCAGACATCATGCGCTAGGTGATGCAAAATTAACAGCAAAGCTCTGGTGTCTTTATATTAACAAGCTTCAAGAAGCCGGCTATAAAACATTAAAAGAAATTTATGAACGCGTAGCAAGATTATAATATCCAATTCAATCTGACCTTCCCAATTTTTGATAATGGATGGGTCAGATTTTTTTGCAAAAAATAAGGAAAATCAGGTGTGTAAACCCAATTTTCCTTAATCGTAACGTTATCAGCTAGTCCAATAACCTTTAAGTCTAAGATACATTTTCTTCTTCTCTTGGAGCATCATAGTCTTTTTCCCAAAACTCTGCATTTTTTATCCCTAATGCTTTCGAATTAAACACTGGATCAAGCCCCTGTTTTTTCTGTGATTCATAATCCTTTAAGGCAATTAAAGCCGGCTTCGTCAAAATTAAGATCGCTACTAAATTTAGCCAAACCATGATCCCTAATCCAACATCCCCCAGCGCCCAAGCCAAATCGGCAGTTTTGACTGACCCATAGAAGGTAGCAGCAATAATCACAATTTTAAGGCCAACCATCGCAATTTTACTTTCTCTACCTTTTGTTAAATAGGCGATATTCGTTTCAGCAATGTAGTAGTATGCCATAATTGTTGTAAACGCAAAGAAAAATAAAGATACTGCTACAAACCCTGAACCAAATCCCGGAATCACTGATTCCACTGCAGCCTGAGTAAAGCCTGGACCGGCTGCAACACCCGGAATTTTTTCAACAATAAAGGATTTTCCATCAGCTCCAAACGTATTATAGGAGCCAGTAAATAAAATCATAAATGCAGTAGCGCTACACACTAACAATGTATCAATGTAAACAGAAAATGCTTGAACAAGTCCTTGCTTGACCGGGTGAGACACCTCAGCAGCCGCAGCAGCATGAGCACCAGTTCCTTGGCCAGCTTCGTTAGAATAAATTCCCCGCTTCACTCCCCACGAAATAGCCATCCCGACAATTCCACCAAACGCTGAATCCAGCGCAAAAGCACTTTTAAAAATAAGCGCAAAGACGTTAGGAAGTTCAGTAATATTCATAACAACAATAATGGCAGAAACTAAAATGTATCCTAACGCCATGAACGGAACAGCGTATTGAGCTACAGTAGCAATCCGTTTTACTCCACCAAAAATAATTGCACCTAACAATACAGTGATAACGATCCCACTAACCATTGGACTAATATCAAAAGCATTTTTTAATCCAATCGAAATAGAATTCGACTGAATTCCCGGCATCAACACCGCCATTGCAAGAATAGATGAAACAGAAAATAAGACCGCATACCATTTCCACCCTATTCCTTTTTCAATATAATAAGCAGGCCCTCCTCGGTATTGACCACTTTGTTTTACTTTATAAATTTGGGCCAAGGTGGATTCTACAAAAGCACTCCCCGCTCCAATAAAAGCAATCGCCCACATCCAAAACACCGCTCCAGGGCCTCCCATTGCAATAGCCGTCGCTGTACCGGCAATATTCCCTGTACCGACACGACCAGAAAGAGCGATAGATAATGCTTGGAATGAAGATACCCCAGCATCAGAACTTTCCCCTTTAAACATTAGCCTTACCATGTCTTTAATATGCCTAACTTGTAAAAAACGAGTCAGGATACTAAAAAATAAACCAATCCCTAAGCAAGTGTAAATAAACGGCGCACTCCAAAGTATCCCATTCAAACTATTGACGATTTGCTCCAAAAAATCCACCTTCTTTTTTATGAAATTTTAATATATTTCGAATTATAAAATACTATCCGTTGTATTACAACAACTTTTCGAGGTTTATGTAAGGTAATCTGACATGGTTTTTTTGAAAGGATCTCTGTCGGTTGGACAAACTATTTGAAAAAGGAGGAATTGCTATGGTGAGACGAAATAAAATCCTTGTTCCCGAAGCAAGAGAAGCGCTTGATAAATTAAAGGCTGAACTCAATCATCAAACAAATCCCGATCAAGTTAAATTTGAAGTTGCCAAGGAAACGGGTGTTCCGCTAAAACCAGGCTATAACGGCGATTTAACCACTAGACAAGCCGGTAAGGTTGGCGGCAAAATCGGTGGGAATATGGTGCGCGAGTTAGTCAAAATGGCCCAACAGTCTATGAGTAAAAAGGGAGAATAATTCTTTTCTTCAAAATAGGATTGACCTGAAAACAGGAAAAGGGAATCCTATTAAGGGGCGCTACATAGTACGCCATTCAAACTGTTAACAAATCGCTCCAAATATTTCACCTCTTTTCCAAAAAATTATTAATATATTTCGAATTATAAAACAGAAACTGTTATACAACAATAATTATTAAATTAATCTGATATATAAAAGTTTTAATTGTTGAAATTTGGACAAAAAAAAGAGGCCTCTAACCCAAAAAGTTAAAGCGCCTCTTTTTGCCATTGTTTTTCGTGGAGCTCATAATAAAACCCTTTTTTCTTTAGTAAAGTTTGATGGTCTCCTTTTTCAATCAAGCTCCCCTGGTCTAAGACTAGAATCTGATCTGCTTTTTGAACCGTATTCAAACGATGGGCGATGACAAAGCTTGTTCTTCCCGCCATTAATCTCTGTAATGCCTCTTGGATTTTCAATTCGGTTATCGTATCAATATTGCTTGTTGCTTCATCTAAAATTAATATGGCCGGATTGGCCAAGATCGCCCTCGCAATGGACAGAAGCTGCTTTTGTCCTTGGCTAATGCCACTGCCATCCTGCTTAAGAAGCGTATCATATTGATTTGGAAGCTTCATAATAAAGGAATGAGCATTAGCAAGCTTTGCAGCTTCTTCTACTTCTTGGTCTGAAGCTTGTAATCTTCCATAACGTATGTTCTCTCTAATCGTGGCTTCAAACAAAACGGAGTCCTGTAACACAAACCCTAAGTGACCTCGAAGACTTTCTCGTTTTATTCTTTTAATATCACAGTTATCAATCAATATACGGCCACCGTCAGAATCATAAAATCGAGCCAGCAGATTAATGACTGTCGTCTTCCCGGCCCCAGTAGGCCCCACCAGTGCAACGATCTCCCCTGGACGCGCATGGAAACTGATGTCCATGACAGTATCACTTTCTTTTTCATAAGAAAATGTAACATTTTCAAACTTTACATCTCCATTGGTGTTAGCTAAATTGACAGCATTAAGTTCATCTTCTTCTATTCGCTCATCTAATATCTCAAATACTCTTTCCGCCCCAGCCACAGCAGATAACAGTGTGTTAAATTGGTTTGCCAAGTCATTCAAAGGTCGGGTAAACTGACGGGAGTATTCGATAAAAACAACTATAACCCCAATCGTAATCAGTCCCTTTAAGGCAAGAACTCCTCCAACACCCGCAATGATGGCAAAGCTTAAATTATTTAAAACATGCATAAGCTTTGGAATAAATCCTGAAATAGTCTGAGCCCAAAACCCGGATCCCTTTAGCTTATCATTTCGGATCATAAACTCAGCCAGCACTTTATTCTCCTGCGAAAACGTTTTGACGATCCTTTGACCAGAAATGGTTTCTTCGATAAAACCGTTTATTTCACCCAAGTTTCGCTGCTGTTCTTTAAATGATTTACCAGTACGATTGGTTATCCATTTCATCCCGGCAAACATGAGCGGAACAATAATTAACGTTACCGCTGTTAACAACGGACTAAGCCACACCATAACAGAAATAGAACCAACCAACATCAGAATACTCGTTGAAATTTGAATCACCGAGCTATTTAAAGTAGAGCTTATATTTTCGATATCATTTGTAACCCTGCTCATGATTTCTCCATGCTGGCGCTTATCAAAATAATGAATCGGTAATAGGTGCAGCTTTTTGAATAAATCTACCCGCAAAGTATAAACCGTCTTTTGAGCAATTCCAATCATCCAGTAATTTTGCAGAAAGCTTGATGCCGCATAAAAAACATAAACAAAAACTAACGATATTAACAGTTGCAGCAAGCCTTCTGTTTCCTTCGTGACGATAAAATCATCGATAGCCTTTCCAACCAAGATCGGACCTAAAAGACTAAGTCCCGTAGAAAGGATGACTAGCAGGATCACTACTGAAAATAAACCCTTTTTTCTCGCTAAATAAGACCATAATCGTTTTAATGTGGCCACTAAATTAGACGGTCTCGCCTTCTTTCCTCGCCCCTTGTCTCCATTCGGTATTGGCTTTCCGCTTCGATATTGGAAGGGTTTCTTAAGTTCATTGAACATGCTTCACCCTCCCCTCTCCTAATTGGGATCGGAAAATTTGCCGATAAAGCTCTGATTCTTTCAAGAGCATTGCATGATTTCCCTTTGCCAACAGCTTTCCATCGTCTAAGAGCAGAATCATATCCGCCCCCATCGCTGTACTGATTTTTTGTGTAATAATGAACGTTGTGCACGAATATTGTTTGATTGCTTCAAGCAATTTACCTTCTGTTTTTAAATCTAGAGCACTCGTACTGTCATCAAATAAAAGAATTCTTGGATTTCTGACAAGCGCTCTTGCTATCGCCAATCTTTGCTTTTGTCCTCCCGATAAATTAACACCCTTTTGACCAATTACGGCTTCATATTGCTTTGGAAGTTTTTCTATTGTGTCATGTATTTGAGCATTTTTTGCAGCTGCAATCATTTCTTCAAGCGTCGCATCCTCTTTACCCCAGGCAACATTCTCCTTGATTGTACCTGTGAACAACAAAGCCTCTTGTGGGACAAATCCAATTTTCCTTCGGAGGAATTCCGGATTTAACGAGCGAATATCATAATCATCAATATAGATAGCCCCCTCGTTTACCTCATAAAGACGGGGAATCAACTGAAATAGCGAGGTTTTCCCTGAACCCGTTGCTCCCATCACAGCAATCGTAGAGCCAGATTTCACTTGGAATGAAATATCACTTAGAACGGTTCGATCTGTTCCTGGATAACAAAAGGAAACAGATTGAAACTCCACTTTTCCTGTTATTGAAGGCACTGATTCTAAGGAAAGATTCGTTTCTCTTTTTTGCTCTGTCGTTAAGACTTCAAGTATCCTCTGCCCGGAAGCCTTTGCTTTTGAAAAAACAAGGATAATCATCGAAAACATCGATAAAGCGGCAGCAATCCGAGTTCCATAATTGACCACGGCAACTAACTCACCAACCCCTGCTTCACCTGACTCAACTTGACCACTTCCAAACCACAATACCCCCAAAATACTAATATTCATTACCATTAGTAAAAACGGCATGGTGAAATCAATTAATCTTAATGCAGAAACTGTCCGCTTCATTAATTCATCATTCGCCTGTTCAAATCTCTTCGTCTCGTGTGGACCTCTTAGCAGAACTTTAATCAGGCGCATCCCCGCTAAATTTTCCCGCATTACACTATTAACCCGATCCAATTTCGCTTGAGAGGAACGGAAAAGCTTTGCGGCCTTAGTAAATGCCCATCTTAAAAACAAAATAAGGAAGGGGACAACCGAAATAAGAATGAAGGCAAGCTTAACATTCACAACAAAGGCCATTATGACCCCACCAATCACAAACAGAGGGGCACGCATCATAATTCGCAGACTCATAAAAACAGTATTTTGAATTTGAGTAACATCATTTGTCATTCTTGTTATCAAGGACGAGGTGGGAAATCGTTGAAAATCCTCAAATGATAATGACTGTACCTTTTCAAACAAGCTTTTCCGAATATCATATCCAAAGCTCTGTCCGACGTGGGCCGCATAAAAAGAATTAAGGATACCTGATGCAAACGACAGCAAAGAGATCCCAAACATAACCCCACCCCACTTAACAATGGTGGAAAGATCCTTTTGAACAATCCCTTGATCAATAATTTTCACCATGAACAGGGGCAGCATCAGTTCAACGATTAGTTCGAATAGCATTAGGGAAAGGGCTAGTGATATCGAAAGTTTATAGGGTTTTAGGAAGGAAAAAAGTTTTTTCAATGTAAAAACCTCCAAAGATGTTTAAGAGGATGTGATCAGAAGCTCAAATTTTCTAGTAATCGGATATCGTGTAAACTAAAATAATCTACTATCCATGATATAACTTTATTGTGTTTTTTTAAAATGAAGTGAATTAATAACATGGAGAAATGAAAAAAGTTGACTTCATGTACATATTTGTGAAGTCAACTTTTCTTAACCCTATTTAATCATATTTGTTTCTATTTTATAAGTTTAACCGAATATAACCCGTATTCCGCTGAACCCTCGCCCATTTCACCAGTTTTAATCTCCTCAACAAACGTGGCTTGAATGGTATGGACATTTCCGTCCTTATAGAAACCTTCTAAAATAAAAACCGCAAATCCAAGAACTGTTACTGGATCACTTGTTCCCGAACCGAAATCGGATATAATGGGAACATATACTTTTTGCCCTACTTTTGCCTCAATAGCATCTACTACATCAGCACTAAAAGGTACCCCAGTTTTTGTTCCAATTACATCACCTTCTGTAATGGGAACGGGGGAGCCATTTTCAATATAATAAGCAACAGCTTTTGCTCCATTTGAACTATCCTCTGCAGGAGTTGAATCAAGTGATGAAAAATTTAAAAAACCAAAGTTCCCGTAAGCTCCATCTCCGGGATTTGAGGTTATTTCATGGGTTACACCGACCTCAAAAGTTTGATTCAAGTTTATACCAATCGGAATAATATTACCCTTATCAATTTTAACTAATTTACCCACTTTTGCTTGAGCAACTGCATTTACTTCTGAGATTTCATCGATCCCTAAAAGAGGCATTAGGAATAAAGACACCATTTCCTGTCCAGTTACCTCGATGATGTTTTCTTCGGGAAATCCTGTATTATAGGAAATATCTGGACTAATGTAGTTAACAGCCGTTAGCTCTTTTGCTTCGATTTCAGCTGCATCATGATTGAAACCTGCGTTGGCTTCTTGACCCTCTAACATCACATTCGCCCCCGCAAGAGCACCGGCATCTACAGCTTTTTGTAAATGTGATTTAGATATATATAACCTTCCACCATCAATCACTAAACCAGTAAACCCCATTAATACTGTAATGGCAATGGCAACATACACCATTGCTTGGCCGTCCCTTTGCCTTATTAACCTATTAAACCACATCTATTACACTTCCCTTGTCTGTTTTATATGTAAATAGACATTTCCGTTAAGAACGATCGAAGCAACTTTACATGTTAATGCTTTGCCTTGACTACAACCCCAACCCATTAGTAACAAACTGAATAACTAACGGACCGAGTATAACGATAAAAATGGATGGGAATATTAGAAAAACCATTGGAAATAGCATTTTAACAGGTGCTTTCATTGCGAGTTCACGAGCTGCTTCACGGCGTTGTTCGCGGATTCTCACAGTTAAATTTCTAAGAACCTTTGCCATCCCTATCCCTAGTTGATCAGCTTGGATTAATGTACTCATAATACCTTGAAACTGCTCGGATGGTACCCGTTTACGAAGATCATAAAATGCTTCACGTCTCGATTTTCCTAGTTTCATATCCTCTAAAGTTCGCAAAAATTCTTCACCCAGCGGACCTTTTGTCTGATGACTTACCTCAGAAAGTGCACCGTCCAACCCCATCCCAGCCTCAAGCAACACATTAACCATATCAAAAAAATCAGCCATAGACCTGTTAATAAACTTGATGCGTTCTGTTCTTTTTTTACTCAAATAAAACATCGGGAGACGATAGGAAAGCAAAGAAGTCGATATCACTAGCAGCCAGGCCATCCCTTTATTTTCCGCTGTAGGAAGAAAGAATAGAAAAAGAAATAACCCACTTCCCAATGTCAGTACTAGCTGCATTAAGCGAAACTCGATGGCAGTCCATTTATATTGAAAACCTGCATCATTGAGCATGGCATCCAATTTCATTTTTTCAGACTTTGAAATTCGTTTGTTTATATACTGTTCTCCAGCATCCCAATATTTTTGAAAAATAGCCAATTGTTTCTTTATTTTTCCAGCTACATCCTTATCAATTTTTTCAACGCTATAAGTTGAAGTGTTAAAGTATTTTTCGATTCGATCATTAACCGTCAATTTCCGTTTGAAAACTATAGACAGGATCCCTGCTGTAAATAAGGAGAAAAATGCGGAGGCTGTTATTATAAAAGCTGTGTTCAGCATCAAACTACACCTCAATATTATTGATTTTACGAATTACAAGCCAGCCAATTACAACTGATACTGCAGCTAATGAGAGCATCAGCCAGCCCAGCGGATGTTCTAGCATTGGCGAAAAATAATCTCCACTTGCAAAATTTAAATACAAACCTAAACCTACAGGAAGCAAGGTGATAACCCAAGATGAAATGCGTCCTTGAGATGTTAATGTTCTCAACTCCTCTAAGACTCGAATTCTCCCACGAATCGTCTCTTCCATTGTCTCCAATAACTCAGCTAAATTTCCCCCGCTACGGCGCTGAGCTAAGATTGCTCTAATAACAACTTCTAGCTCTTTATTTGGGAGCCGCATCAACATGCTCTCAAAAACTTCCTCAATTGGAACACCAAGCCCTACTTCTCGGACCACCCGTTCCAATTCCGGTCCTAACGGGTCAGGAGTTTCTTTTCCTGCTAATTGCATCGCCTGCATAAAGCTGAAACCAGCCCTCAGTGAATTAGCCATGATTCCTAATGTTTCAATCAGTTGAAATGAAAGAGCATACAATCTTTTTTTTCGCTTAGTTTTCAAATAAAAGTGGGGATACATAAAACCAACTACACATAATACGATTCCAATCAAGATATTTAAACCAGTAAGCAAGGAAAACACCACTGCTCCAATGCTTATTAAAATTCGCAGCACAAAATATTCCTCAGGTCTTAGCATACTTCCTGATTCTGCAAGCAGCTTTTCTATACTCTTACTAAACGTAATACCGTTCAGTAATTTTCCAGATGAAGCAATAAAATCTTTTATAATGTTTTTCTTTGCTATTTCTGTTGCATCTGATTCAGCATTTGCGGTATCTGGAATAAAAACTGCTAATCTTCGATTAACAGCCTTGTTTCGCTCAAATCTTTTTACAACTAAGAAAAATAAAGAGAAAGAAATTATAAATATAACTATTATCCCTATTAGCGTATTCATACCCATTCACCTGCAAACAACGAAGGTGGTAAGGTAAATCCATTTAATTCAAGCTTTTCTGCAAAGGTTGGACGAATACCTGTTGAAATAAATTTACCTTCTATAGTTCCTTCAGAATTTTTCCCCTTTTCATGAAAGCGGAAAAGATCCTGCATAACAATCGTATCCCCCTCCATACCGATAACTTCCGTAATATGCGTAATCTTTCTTGTTCCATCGCTCATTCGGGCTTGCTGAACAATTAAATCAATGGCACTGGCAATCTGTTCACGGATTGCCCTAACAGGTAAATCAAATCCTGCCATTAACACCATTGTTTCAAGCCTTGCAATCATATCTCTTGGGGAGTTGGCATGTCCGGTACTTAAACTACCGTCATGACCAGTATTCATAGCTTGAAGCATATCCAACGCCTCTGCTCCACGGCACTCTCCGACAACGATACGGTCAGGACGCATCCGTAATGCGTTCCTTACTAAATCCCGAATTGTAATTTGTCCCTTCCCTTCAATATTTGACGGTCGACTTTCCAATGAAACGAGATGTTCTTGGGACAATTTTAGTTCCGCCGCATCTTCAATCGTGATGATTCGTTCCTCAAATGGAATAAACGATGACAGAACATTAAGGGTAGATGTTTTTCCGGATCCTGTTCCACCACTAATAAAAATATTTAGTTGGGACTTTACACACATATCAAGAAAATCTGCCATCTCTTTGCTCAATGTACCAAACCTAATTAAATCTTCCACTTCGAATGGTTTTGTGGAAAACTTTCGAATTGTTAACGAAGGACCTTTTATTGCTAAGGGTGGAATAATCGCATTTACCCGTGAACCATCAGGTAAACGAGCGTCAACCATCGGTGAGCTTTCATCCACACGACGTCCAATAGGGGCAACAATTTTTTCGATTACCCGAATCACATGCTGGTCATCACGGAAAGTAACATTACTCTGATACAATTTTCCCTTTTTTTCGAAATAAACTTTATTCGGACCATTAACCATTACTTCTGTGATTTCCTCATTTTCCAAGAGAGGAGTTATCGGTCCATATGCTAATAACTCATATTCTACAAAGGTTTGCAACTCTTGCTTTTCTTCATATGTAAGCCTCATACCCTCTTGCTCCAAAAAGGATTGACTTATTTCACGAATTTTTGTTTTTTCCTGTACCCCACTTACATTTGGAAGCCTTTTTAACTCCTCCACTACAAAAGAATGAAGTAATGATCCCAAATCCCAAAATTCCTTAGTTTTTTTTGCACCAACGACCTCTTGTTTTTTTTCAATTGGCTTTACCATTAACTTTTCTTCACTCTGCTTTACTGTTTGCGTTTCCTCGTTTGGTTTTACAACCTGCTCTCCAGCAAATCGCTTAAATAATGACATTTAATCTCCCTCCTCCCTTTTTATCGTTTTAATAAAAACCCAAATATTTCTCTCTTTTGAGACTGTTTTACTTCCTCATTATTACCAGAAAACTTCTCAGTAAATTCGATTACAGCTTTAGAGATAGGTGATTTCGGTTGAGATAATATAAATGGAATTCCTTCATTCAGAGATGCTTTTACCACCGTTTCTTGATCAGGCAATAAGGCGAATATAGGCATCCCTAATATTTCCTCCACTCTTTTTCCATCTAATCCTTTATTTTTATTGACTCGGTTCATAATCAGTTTCACTTTCCCTTTAAAATTCAAAGAATCCATTGTATCGATATACAGCTTTGTTGTTCGTAAAATCGGAACATCGTTTGTCATCATCACAAAAATTTCATCTGAATTCTGTAAACAAATGAGATGAATCTCTGATAGGTATGCTGGGGTATCGATGATAATAATTTCAAAAGAGTTTTTCAATTCCTCAATGGCTTTTTCCATATGATCCGCACTTATAAACTCAAAAAATTCCGGGCGGAGAGGAGCTGATAATACAGAAACCCCTGATGAATGCTGTATTAAATATTGATCAATCGTATAATTTGACTGATCATAAGCTTCCTTCACCCATTCATAGATGGTCCGCTTTGGTTTCAAATCAAAGTAAAGAGCAACATCCCCAAATTGTAAATTGGCATCGATTACAGCTACCCTTAGGCCTTGCTTGGCAAATGAAGTTGCCGCATTCACTACAAATGCGGTTCGTCCCAATCCGCCTTTTGGATTACAAACTGAAATCACTCTGCAATCGTTTTTTGAAAGATTAATATTATATATATTGTCTTTATTTTCCCGATGCTTCAAATATTTTTCAGCTTGAAGAATGACTGCCTTCAACTCTTCTTCGTCACTGAAAGTCCTTAACAGATCTGATGCACCAACCTGCATGGCTCTTTTCATGTTTTCCATATTATCTGGGATTATTAGCACGATATAGACATGAGGGTAAAGAACTGACACCTCTTGGCAAAGCTCGTAAACATTGTATTTTGAGTTTGTTTGTAAAAACAGGACAGATTGTTGATGCTGCATTAAATGCGGATGCATCTCATCAACTGTATTTACAATTGTTAATGAATATTGTTTACTCACAAGCAATGATTCAAGTTTTATGTTGGGGATATTGGTGTCAGAGTAATAATACCAATTCATGGCTATTTATCCTTCCCTTCCTCAATCACTTCTCTAGTAGAACGCTTCATTTCTTCAATTTCACCTTTATCCTTTGTATTTCGAAGCATAAAGTAGAAGCCATCTTTATCCTTTGACGCTAAACTTAACATCAACCCCTGATCAGGAGTCACCTCAAGGGTTACAGTTTGATAATCAAGTGCTTCCTGGCCAGTATCAGATGATTTCCCTATTGCTAAAACCTTAATATTTTGAAGAACCAATACTGATGACTTGAACTTTTTCTTGGTATTTTCATCAACCGTCGTTTCATAGGCAACTACATCAACATGAGCATTTCGTTCAATATAGCCCGAAATCCCCGCCTCAGGTAAGGTTTTCAATGAGATTGCCCTTTTACCCTCGCTTACCTTTTCCATTGGATTTTCCGTCACAGTCTCTTTTGCTTTAGCTGTTTGGGCATTTTGTACTTCTTCAGATTTCTTTATCTCTCCATCGGAAGCTGTTTTTTCAGCCTTGCCGGAGAAGATTGCAATATATGCAACAAAAGCCATTAATACCCCAAATATTAATGACATGATCCAAATCTTCTTAGTATTCATCCTCAGTACCTTCCTTCAACTTTTTGATTATTCAATCAATTTAGCTCGGTATTTGTTATCAAACTCGCTCTGAGTAATTTCCTCAATAAATTCCCCTGTTATTTCTATTTTTCCATCTCCATCTCGATCTTCTTTATAAAGGTAGAAAACTGCAAAGCCAACCACATCTATCTCCTTACCTTGCCCTGTCACTCCATCCCAAGTATTAATAATCGGAACATAGACCAACCTTTTACATAAAGGATCAGCCGTACATTGCGCTAAATTAGTGTCAGAATCATGTTCGATACGTTCAACGAATTCATTGTAAGCTCCTTGGGGTTTACCTGTTTCTGAATAGATACCATCACCTTTTACAGCAGTATCACTGATTGAAATTGGCTTGTTATAACCATTTTCAATTCTTGACACCAACTCATTATTTCCATCATTATGACTGCCATCAAGATCGACAAATCCAACATTTCCCGGTGTATTATTACTGTCATAAACCAAAGGTAAATGCACTCCATCAGGTTGACTTGGTATGAGTTCCTCCGCCACTGCGACTGGGACAAGTCCTCTATTATTGAATATTGCTTTCGCCTTCGCTGTAACCTTTAAAGTATCTATGCCTAATACTCTTGCAAAATACGTATCTACATTTTTACTCTTATATGCCTCAACATAGTATTCATCGTCAGAAGCAACAACTTTACCATAAAATTCATCTGAAACATTAGCATTCCCATGTACATCTAAAGAGTAGCCATTCTCCTCGGATATACGATCTCCCATTTCCTCTGCAGATGTCTCACTTCTTGTCAGAATAAATTCTTTTGCTCCTGCTAATACACCTGCATCTAGCGCCTTTTGCATTTTACTTTTCTCCAAATACACATTTCCAATATCAACTGCCAGTCCAGTGAAACCCAATAAAGCTGTCAAAAGTACTGCAACCAAAATAGTAGACTGTCCACTATCATCTATCAGATATTTTATTATTTTATTCATTACTCAACCCTCATTGTTGTTTTATCCGTCAATGTTAGGGGACTTACTATGTCTCCAATCACAGGAGTTAAAAAATCAATTGGATAAATGATTGTAATTTCTACTTCATCACCTGATGCCCGGGTACTAGGGGGATTAATTGTGACTTGGCTTCCTTGTAAATTGATGCTTTCGCCATAATTAATTGCAGTGTTCTTAATAACTCCATCATCATTTCCAATACTAGCTACCCTTGCCGCTTCTCTGCCTGCTTGATCAATCGTTAAATATGCATGGAAGATTCTCCCGAAATCAACAATTCCAAACAGGAGTAATAAAAGTACTGGCAGCACTAGAGCAAACTCTACTAATGACTGCCCCTTTTCAGACCTCATCATCTGATTCCTCCTCCTAACACAAAGGCACATACCGTACCCAAAACAATTGCAACACCATAAGGAAAGGTTATACTAGAGTTCACATGCTTATTTTTATTAATTACAATCTCTCCGGTATTGTCCCGTAATAATAGTAACTTAAAGAAAATGGATTTTAGTGAAAACCACAAGTTTTTAATCGGACTCCACAACCCATCGGATTTAATAATTAAAAAAAGTGCAATAATCCCACCGATAATTCCTGTATAGATAAAGGAATGAAAGGTAAAACTTGTACCTGTTAAAGCTCCAATCGCAGCCATCAGTTTAACATCACCAGCACCCATTCCTCCTAATAAATAAGGGATTAACAAAAGTCCTAGTCCAACAAGAAAACCTTTTCCGCTGAACAAAAAACCATCCCAGCCAAGGGTTATTGTATAAAAAAGTAAACCAAAGAGAATTGCAGGCAGGGTTACAATATTTAAAATCCTTCTGTTTTTTATATCTGTTATTAAAGAAATCATTAGAATCGTCCCTAGCACAATTATTATGAACATATTAATATCCTCTATCATTTTAAGAATAAGAGCCCTACTTATAAAAAGTAGGGCAAAACACTCTTGGATAATTTTCCCTCAGAGAGGATTATAGCTTACCAGCTACCTTAGTAAATAATGCTGCTAGTGCATCAGTAAGAGTAGGGAAAGCCGCTGCAACAACTATCCCAATTAACGCAATAATCAAACCATACTCAACCATACCTTGTCCTTCTTCTTCAACAACTAAATTCTTCATTTTTTCTAACATGTTTTTTCCTCCTTAAAATAAATAGATGAGTTTATGTCAAGCAGCTGAGAAGTTAGAGTTTCTCCTATTCTTCTTTCGCATACCTATGACCCAAAACATGAACAGTTTGTATGTAACTTGATGTTCACTATAACACATAAACAACTTTGGAACGTTCATTATAATGAACAACTTCATGTCCCTATGATATGTGACTAGCTAAAAAATGTAAATAGTTTTGTTCTATATAAAATTCGAATATTAAAGATAAATATCGACACATTTCTTTATTGAGAACAGATAAATAATAGAGTAAAGTGGAATTAGGAAATTAGTTAAGGAGAGAAAGAATATGATAACCAATGAAGCGATCGACACTAAGAAAATCCCGTTTCCTATCAAAAAGGCAGATTCGTTTTCCAGTCGATTAAGGGGATTAATGTTTCGAAAGGAACCTCTACACAATGAAGGTCTTTGGATTATACCTTGCAACTCTATTCATATGTGCTTTATGCATTTCCCTATAGATGTTGTATTTCTTGATAAACAGGAAAGAATTGTGCACCTAGTTCGGAGTATTCAACCTTGGAGGATGATCGCTCCCATAAAAGGAGCTCATTCAGTTGTAGAGTTGCCGGTAGGAACCATCGATCAGCTTGAACTGAAGATTGGATATCAACTTGACCCTTCTTTATAAATAGAGCCAATTAAAAATAGAGCACAAGATTTGTCGAACTTTTTATTCAAAAACTAGAACTAAAAAACTATAAATCTAGCGTAAGATATTAAATACAAGAAATTGCTAAAATTTAAAAAGCGCCTGAACAACTAACACAATCCCCACCTTTGCTCAGGCCCCTACTCCCCTTCCCCTTTATAACCAACCAAAACTCTTCTCACTACTTTTGCGAGTTTTCCTAATTTTCACTTACATGTTTAAAGAAATAATTGAATATATCATGAAACAATATTAGAATTAGTTCTATATACAGAACAATTATCGATAAAAATTTAGTTATATTGAACAAAATATAAGGAGCTGATACTTAGTGGTAAAAAAACGAACTAGTAGTAGACTAGTAATTCTGTTTATTTTTTTGATATTTAGTTCCTTCAATGCACAAGCAAAGGCTCCTGCAGCATCCTCTTCCCGCATCGAAGGTTTCCTTGTTGTCGATGTCAGTAAATCGATGCTAGAAAGTGACCCGAACAAAATCAGTAATGAAGCGATGAAGATGTTTGTGGATATGTCCTCACTTAAGGGAGATAAAATAGGAGTCATCGCCTATTCAGATGAATTGAGAGGAAAAATGGATCTCGTCAAACTTCAAAACGATGAGGATAAAAACAAACTGAAATCTTTCATTGATTCCTTGGAGAAATTCCCAAATACCGATCTATCTGTAGGATTAAAAGAAGCGGTAAACAACCTCAATAACAGCCATGAAAAAGGGTACCGCCCCCTAATCGTGTTACTGGCAGACGGAAATAATGACCTTAATGAAAATAAGGGCAAGACTCCCGAGCAGGCAACAGATGAATTAAATGCAACAGTGGCTGACGCAAAAGCAAAGGGATATCCGATCTATGTTATTGGCTTAAATGCTAATAATGATCTTAACAAGGATATTCTTCTAAATATAGCAACCGAGACGAAAGGGAAGTTTTTTGAAACAAGCAATGCTGATGATTTGCCTGTGATCCTTAGTGAGATTTTTGCTAAACATACGAAATCTAAAATGGTTTCAATAAATGAAAATGTCGGAAATGGTGAATATCAAGACATTGCCATTACGATCCCAAACAGTAATGTTTTGGAGGCGAATATTTCTCTGCTTTCAAACAAAGAAGTGGAACTAAAATTAGTAGACCCTAAAGGCAAGGAAAGGCAGATTCCTTCTGACAACATCCTTCTTTCAAAATCTAAGGCCTATTCGATCCTAAAGTTACTAAATCCTGTTCAAGGGGAATGGACACTAAAGGTAAAAGGTTCTCCGGAAGATATAGTGGATATTGATGTTGTCCTGAACTATGACCTGCAATTAAAACTTGCACCTGTGAATACTGAAGGACTTAGCGAAGGAGATAGAGTTAAGATAACAGCCTTTTTTGAGGATAATGGTAAACAAATCAACAGCAAAGATCTTTATGAATCTATGCAAGCGACTTTATCAGTAAAAGAATTATCAACAGGGGAGACGAAGAATGTGCGATTATCCCCAAGCAAGCAAGGATTTACGGGAGAATTTCAGATTGGTCAATCGACTAATTACGAAATTACGGTGAATGCTGAAGGCGACAGCTTCTACCGGGAAATCCAGCCTCAAAGTATTAGCTTTCAAAAAGGATCTAACTCGATCAAAACATCTATTTCAGGGTTTCCAAAATCTCCATCGCTATATTTAGCTTTAATTGTTTTATTGGCATTCCCGGCTCTTTTCTATTCAAATAAAAAACGCAAGAAAAATCGCGGCTTTAACGGACAAGTCATTGTTGAAATAAAAAATGAAGCTACCGGCGAGTGCTCTAAACAAACATTAAAGGAATTTAAGGGATTAAAAGAAGAATTTACGCTTAACCAAATGTTTTCGTTAGCACCTGAATTTACAGAAACAGAAAAAATCACGTTTATTCCACTTACCGAAAATGCCTTGCTTCTCTTTAATAAATCAAATTTAACAATCGAACGAAATGGTGTGGTCATTGATCTCGATACTTTCCACCGCTTCCGCCGCAACGAGCAACTTCGCATCAGGTTTAAAGATTTGGATCAATCCATTTATGTTAAATTCGTGAGTTAAACTCTTCAAAATAGGCAAAAAACCAACAGGCGCCCTGTTGGTTTTTTCAATTAAATATATTTCATCCCAAGCGGCAGCGTAATACCTAACAGGACGACAATGACTAGAACAACAGTACAAACGATCCAAAGAAGACCTGTTGATTTCCCCTTTTCATTCCAACTGATAATAATTTCAAATACCCCAATCATTGCAATGCCGAATACAGCCTTTAGGATATATAAAAACAAGGAAATTTTATATACAGGGAAAAACAGCATAAAGCCAGTCACTATTATTAACAGGTAAGAGGCTCTTAAAACCATTTGCAAAATCTTGCTGTTTTTTCCTTTGCCTTGCAATACAACCACAATAATAAATAAAAGTAATGATAATACCAGTGATGTTAAGTGTGCATGAATCATAAAGTTGTTTTCCTCCTAGTTATCTTTAAATCGGTACCCTGCTCCCCACACCGTCTCTATATAATCCGGATTGGACGGATCATGTTCTATTTTTTCACGGATCTTTCGGATATGGACGGTAACTGTTGATACATCCCCGGCACTGTCATAGCCCCAGATGCGTTCAAATAAATGATCCTTACTAAAAACTTGATTTGGGTGCGAAGCTAAGAATGTCAAAACATCAAATTCCTTCGTCGTGAATACGACTTCTTGATTATTAACAAAAACTCGGCGCGATGAATTATCAATAATTAGACCCCGAATATATATTTCATTTGATTCAGGTTTCTGCCTCATCATTAAACGTTCATACCTAGACAAGTGCGCTTTGACTCTGGCTACCAATTCATTTGGACTGAATGGTTTGACTAAATAATCATCTGCTCCAAGGCCAAGGCCGCGGATTTTATCGATTTCTTCTTTTTTTGCCGTTACTAAAATTATTGGAACGTCTTTGACACTACGTACCTTTTTACAAATTTCAAAACCATCTACATTTGGCAGCATGACATCAAGTAAAATCAAATCAAAATCATGAGTCAGCGCTCTCTGCAATCCTTGATCGCCTGTTAAAACGATTTCTGTTTGAAATCCATTGATTTCTAAATAATCGCGTTCTAACTCGGCAATGCTTTTTTCATCTTCAATGATTAGGATCTTTTTCATGATGTCACCTGCTTTTTAATATTTTTTAGGGAATATAATCGATATTTCCGTTCCGATATTCGCCTTACTTTCAGCACGGATCGTCCCATGGTGTCCTTCCACGATCATTCTGGATATCGCTAACCCCAGTCCACTTCCGCCTGTTAATTTACTTCTGGATTGATCGGCACGGTAAAATTGGTTAAAAATATATGGAAGAGACTCTTCCGGAATACCCGGCCCGTTGTCCATGATCACCAATTCTACATAGTCCTTGGTTCCGGACAGAAAGAAATGAATTTCTTTTGTTTCTTTGTTCATATACTTCACACTGTTTTGAACGATATTTCCCAACACTCGTTTAAACTTTTCCCGATCAACCCCGATAAGATAATTTTCATATTCATCCGACTGAAAATACACTTTCACATCTTTTTTCTCAAGATCAAAGCTTAATTCTTCTATAAAATCAGCCAAGTATTTCTTTAAATCAAGCTCTTCAAAGTGAAATGGAATTTTGCCAAGGTCAAGCTTCGAATAAAGGAACAATTCATCGATTAAATGATCCAAATCAACTGCTTTAGAATAGATGGTTTGAATATATCGTTCTTGCTTTTCCGGTGTATCAGCAATTCCATCACGAATTCCCTCAACATATCCTTTTATCGAGGTGATCGGTGTTTTGAGATCATGAGATATATGGGCAATTAATTCTTTGCGGTTTTCTTCATATTGCTTTTGTATCGCAAAGGATTCATTTAATTTTACACGCATTTCTTCAAACGTTTTGGTTAATTGGCCTATTTCATCGTTCTTTACCGCGGTGATGGAATGCTCCAGGTTCCCTTCGGTTATCGATTGGGCCGCTTTCTTTAATCGTTCAATCGGCTTAATAATACTCTTTGACACAAAGTAAGTTAACAAGCCATTTGTTGCGATTAAAATAAGGAGACATAGTCCAAATAATATCGGGAAGAACGTCTTCACAAAGTGATTCCACGGACTTGCATCTTTCATAATGAAGATCGAAATTTCTCCGCCGTCTTTATCATAAAAATCATGCTGCTTAATGGCAAATGTCCGGTCTCCAATCTCCTCAAGATTCCGCATAATATTCGTTGTTCCGAAAACCGGTAAGTCTTTATTTTTTATTATCCGCAGACTATCTGAAGTAAACAGAAATTCATTATTTTTTCGAACAATAAGACCAGCATCAATCTTCTTTAAGCGTTGATCTACCGATGATAAATAGTTGTCGGTAAGTAATTCTTTCGGATTTAACACTGATTTTTCTTTTAGCTCAAAAAATATAAGCGTATCCTCTTGCAGGTCTTTATCGCTGCTATGACTTTCCGGCAATAAATTAGAGACTTCCTTTATGTCACCCAAAAAGAGGATCGATAAAATTCCAGAGGCAGCCAGAAATAAAACAATCGGCACAAAGATCATCGCAAGATTCGAAAATAGCAGCCGGAGCTTAATCGACATAAAAATAACACCTTTCTGTTATGCTTCTTTTTTCGTAAATAAATAATAGCCCGTCGCTAAAAATAAGGCCGTTGATGACAATAAATACATAACCGTTTGTACAGCCCATTTGAATGAAACATCCCCTATCCACTGCATATACCAATCTAAGTAAGTGGAAGGCAGCATATACAACAGTCCTGGAAATACATAGGGAAGAAAGAGCATAACCAGATAGAGAATAATTAATCCTGAGACTGCCATCATACTTGATTTGACTAATAATGCGAGCAGGACAGCAACTGCTGTTAAAGCTAATAAAGGCACCCAAGATATAGCAAATGCCGATAAACTCACTCCAGCGTCCGCAAAGCCGTAGCTGCTATCAAAGACAATACTGCTGAGCGTTACCCCAAGCCAGCCAAGTAATAGCTGGATCCCGATAAACAATCCAATCGATGCCGTTTTCGACAAAAAGAGCTCGAGCCGGTTGATCGGTCGAATAAGCAATAGCGTTCCTCTTTCTCCTTCTCCTGTGAAAAGCTCTGCTGCCGCCATAAAAATAAATAACGGGAGCAGAACTTTAACTAATAAATCAAGAATCATATAGTTAATATTGTCTGAGGGTAGGGCCATCCAATCGGTTATGAAAAGTTTCTCAGCCAAAAGCTTTAAAGCAAATGGCAGGAATCCGGTCATAACAAGAAACAACTTTGTTACCCGTTTCGCCAATAGCTTTTCTAATTCATTCCAGATATTAGCTAACCCTGGATTCATAAGCGCCTTCCTCCACCTTTTTGACATATATATCCTCTAGGGAGTCTTTACCTAGCTCACTAAATGATAGCTGGCCATTTATTAAAAATGCGAAACGGTTGCATAATCGTTCCATTTCAGAAATGTGATGGCTTGAAATCACAAATGTAATTCCGTAATAGGTAGAAAGCTGCTGAATCGTTTTCCTAAATAAAAGCAAACCATCAATATCGAGACCATTAGTTGGCTCGTCCAAAATCACGAACCTTGGTTGCGAAATGAGTGCCGAGGCAATGCCAAATCGCTGCTTCATTCCCATTGAAAAAGCAGAGAGCTTTTCATATTTATATGGATGCAATCCGGTCAACTCGAGTACTTCATCTACATACGATGTTGGGACATAAGGGTAAAAGCGTAACGCCATTTTTAAGTTTTGGAAAGCAGACATATTGTCGTACACTCCCCCTTGCCCAATAAAAGCACCAACAGGCTGGATCGCCTGTTTAAAGTGCTCCGCAAGGTCACAGCCGAACAATTCAACTTTCCCACTGTCTGGTTTAGCAAGACCAGTCAAGCATTTTAGCAACGTCGTCTTTCCTGCCCCGTTTGGTCCAAGAATTCCCAAAATATCACCCTGGTTAATCGTTAGGTTGATATTTTTAATTCCTCTTCCATTTGAAAATTGTTTCGTCACTTCGGATAATACTGCTATTTTCTCCAAGCAATCACCCTCTAAACGGTTACTGACCATGTCCGTGGCTGACATCAAGCTTTTCAACTTTTTCTGCAGAAATCTCTACTGGTGAAACAGAAGTCTTGTTGTAATCTTTAACCGCTAAATTCATATTTAAAATTAATTCATGTGCTTTTCCTTGTTTATCTTTTCCGGTCACAACCGCTTTTACTGTTTGCTTCTCAACAATATTTTGGTTATTAACGTCTGCTATTACATTAATTTTTTTAACCGTAATATCGTGGTCCAATGCTGGAATAGTTGGCTGAAGGTGGAAATCTGAGCTGTCTTGATCTTGGCGGTCTTGCAGCATTACAGAATGCTTAATCATAAGTGAACTTAGCGCATTCGCTGATAGTGGAATTTCCTTGCCTGTTAAATCCAGTTCAATGGTTTGACCGTTTTTGCTTTCATCTACCGTGATTTGCTGTTGGAGATTTTTCGTAAGAACATCAATTAAATTTTCTAAATCGTCTTGAAGCTCCATACTTGCATCACTATGAGGATTTTTTGCATCCATTTTATAAATGACTTCGGTCCCCTCTTTTGTTACGTACCAAGCTCCATCTTGCTTAAACATATTCATTGAGCTTGTTTCTTCTTCATTGGCCATCTCTGTTGAAATCGAACTTACCTTTTGTTCTGTGTCGGTTTTATACAAAGAATCCATCGAGAATAGCGTATTATCATTATCCTTAAGATTAAAGCTGATCTCCAATGTCGCACTTTTCGCTTGATGTGTTTGTTTTAGAGCAGATTTATAGAGTTCGTATCCAGATGTGTTTGCCGAGATGGAATAAACACTGCCTAATAGTATCGCGCCGCTTAACCCAATAACACCTATCATTTTTTTGTTCATGTCTTTTTCCTCCATAATGGATTTCGATTACATGAACAGCTTAATCGATAGTTCTAAATGCCAGCTAAACATATTCTTAAATATTTATTAAATCCGTTAAATTTGATTGATACTTTTATTTTAATATAAGGCTGTGAAAGAACAATGTTGATTTTGAACACGCTGTTGATTGGAGCGGAAGGTGCGAGACTCCTGCGGGAGAAGGTGTCACGGGAGACCCCACAGGCGCTTGCGCCGAGGAGGCTCCCGGACTCCCCCGCGGAAAGCGAGCACCTGGAGCGGAAATCAACAGCCAACTTTAATGAACGCACCCTAATATAAAGAAAAACAAGCAGAGAGGTTAATTGCTCTCTGCTTGTTGGTATGGTGTATTAACTTGGATGAAATATTCTATTAGAATAGAAGGGAACCATGAATAACATGTGTTGATTCTTAGATGATTCACTAGTGCGTCTATGATGCTATCTTGTTGTTATCATGATGAATGTTCAAGTTGTTTCCTAGATGTCTACTCGTTGCATTCATGTTGTAATAAAATATATGCAATATCTTGATGACAAGTTGGGGTTCTTGTTGCAATTAATTCGGTGTAATTCTAGTTGCATTCTCGAAGTAAATCTTGATGATAATCTGATGACTTACTTAAGAAGTTTTCAAAATGTAATTCATGAGATGTCTTGAACTTGAGAAGTTTTAATTACTTATTCCCTCTACAATATCAATATACTATTGTAGAAAATACAATTCAATCCATTTCACAGTTTTTTCACATTCATATAGTACTAATTATGAAAAAGATGTGAACATTGGATTTAATTGGTAAATTCTTAGTTTTTTCCATTTTAGTAACAAATTCTTTAGACAAAATTTAATTCAGTGTGACATAATGTAATATTGATTAGTTTGAATTTTCAAGCATAAAAAAGGGGTATTAAAATGGAATATCACTTGGATCCATTAAACGAACAGGCGATTATGATTATTTTTGGAAAAGAGATAAGCGAAGCCACATTAAACAAAGTCCAAGCTGTTGCTTCATTTCTGGAAACCAATCCCTTTCCATGGTTGATTGAATATGTCCCAGCATTCACAACGATTACCATTTATTATGACCCGATAAAAGTTCTCTCCATTTCATCAACCGGAAAGCTTCCCTACGATTTTGTTTATGAACAAATTGATAAATCAATAAAGGGCATTACACTCGCAGAAGAAAACCAAGCTCGGGTTGTCTCGATTCCAGTTTGTTACGGAGAACAATATGGTCCCGACTTAGAATTTGTGGCAAAGTATAACCATTTAACAACTGAAGAAGTGATTGAAATCCACTCTGGCAGTGAGTATATCGTCTATATGATCGGCTTTTCACCAGGGTTTCCTTATTTAGGCGGATTATCAAATAAAATCTACACCCCTAGAAAAAGCTCTCCTCGCCAAAGAATACCTGCTGGTTCTGTTGGAATCGCCGGAAAGCAAACAGGGGTCTATCCAATTGAAACACCTGGGGGATGGCAGATAATCGGACAAACCCCTATAACGTTATTTCAACCAAACAGTACACCACCGAGCCTGTTGCAGACCGGAGACAAGATTAAATTTTTTCCTATTAGCCATGAAGAATTTTCCTGCTGGGAGGAAAGAAACAAATGATTACTATTCATAAACCCGGCCTCCTGTCTAGCATCCAAGATCAAGGAAGATATGGTTTTCAAAAGTTTGGAGTGGTGGTAAGTGGAGCAATGGATCCGCTTGCCCATCGCATTGCCAATTTACTAATAGGTAATGATGAGAATGCCCCAGCCCTTGAAATAACTATGATAGGATCACAAATCGAATTTCATCAAGATTCGCTAATATCTGTTTGCGGTGGTGATTTGTCTCCCGAAATGAATGGGACTCCCATAAAATGCTGGAGACCGATATTGGTGAAAAAGGGAAGTTTCCTTGAATTTAGCTCCTGTAAGACTGGCAGTCGTGCTTATCTTGCCGTTGCAGGGGGATTCAAAGTAAAACGAGTAATGAACAGCACATCCACCTATTTCCGCGGCAAAATTGGCGGATTTAATGGACGAGCCTTAAAAAAAGGCGATCAAATTGCATTTGACCAGCCTAATGAGCTTTCTAGCCGAATTTTTTCTTCTTTAAAAAATAAACTTACCGATTATCCCTTTATTACAGCAAAATGGATGATCGAATCGGAACTTATCCCTAACTATACAAGCAATCCTTTAATCCGGGTAATGAAAGGAAGACAATTTCATTGGTTTGAAAAAGATAGCCAAGCTAAGCTTTATAGTAAACCATTTGTCGTCACTCCACAATCCGACCGAATGGGATATCGCCTTAAAGGGTCGAGTTTAGCACTTGAGGTAGACGAAGAAATGCTCTCAGAGGCGGTTAGCTTTGGGACCATTCAAGTTCCTGCAGATGGGAATCCAATCATTTTATTAGCTGATCGTCAAACGACCGGAGGCTATCCAAAAATTGCTCAAGTCGCACTCGTTGATTTACCAATTATTGCGCAGGCAAAGCCGGGCGATTCGCTCCGTTTTGTTCATATTACTCATTCCGAGGCGCAGCTTCTTTACATAAAAAGAGAACAAAAAATACAACAGCTAAAACTAGGAATCAAATGGAACTATCGATAAGGTGGGATGAAATGCATATTGTTGATATTAATTGTGATATGGGTGAAAGCTTTGGTCCTTATAAAATTGGAAATGATAAAGAGATTATGAAATATGTTACGTCAGCTAATATCGCTTGTGGTTTTCATGCCGGCGACCCTTCGACTATGAGAAGAACGGTCCAGATGGCTCTTGCCGAAAATGTCGGAATTGGCGCCCACCCTGGTTTTCAAGATTTAGTTGGTTTCGGTCGTAGAACAATCGACATCTCTCCACAAGAAGCATATGATCTCGTCGTTTATCAAATTGGTGCTTTGCATGCATTTGTACAATCTGAAGGGGGACAACTTCAACACGTGAAACCACATGGGGCTTTATACAATATGGCCGCCAAAAGCGAAAGGTTAGCTGCGGCAATTGCTGAGGCCATCTATAAGGTCGATCCGGAGTTAATTCTATTCGGGTTAGCCGGAAGTGAACTTGTCAAAGCCGGAAAAAGGCTTGGGCTCTATTGTGCGGAAGAGGTTTTTTCTGATCGAACCTATCAGAAAGACGGCACCCTAACTCCACGAACCAAACCTAACTCGCTCATTAAGGATCACCAAACGGCGATTGATCAAGTTGTCCGTATGGTAAAAGAAGGCAAGGTAACCTCCGTAGAAGGAAAAGATATTTCTATAACGGCAGATACAATCTGTATTCACGGTGACGGCGAACACGCATTAAGCTATGCAAAGCTTATCTCAAACGCATTAAACGAATCCGGTATTACTTTAGCTAAGATTAGCAGCTTTATTAAGAAGGCACTCTCCTAATCTCGGAAACGGCTTCTCTTTAAAGGTACAAAACAGTATATTGCATTCCAAATAGGGGGCGAAATCGTAGTGATTTTCTCTCCCTATTTTTTATTGCTGTATCTTCACTGTGTTTGGAAAATAAGCGGAAAAATTCCGGTTAAATTGGGAAATACCCCTATTTCCTTAAAAATAAGGGAAGTTTTTCCGTTTATTTTATCCAAATCTTTGGATTTTGCCTTTTTTAGAGTAGTTAATCGGAATATCTCCGCCTATTTCCGCTTTTTAAGCATCCTCTATATACATTAGCCGGAAATTCTCCGCCTATGAATTATGATACCTTTCCAGCTTCCCTCCTAATATCGTAAGTATATTCTAGTTACTTTAATAACTTATTTCCTTTTAAAAACACCAGTGGTTTCAGTTCTCGTTGTAACTAAATCTCTTTATATCAGCATTTTAACGTTTGATTTTGGGTTTTATATAGGTTTAATTAGCTGTATTAAAGACCAAGGATGATTTTGAACTTTCTGTTGATTGGAGCGGAAGGTGCGAGACTCCTCTAAAATGCTTAGGCATTTTATCGTGCGGTGTTCATTCAAGGATGATTATTCACGTCCTGCGGGAGAAGGTGTCACGGGAGACCCCACAGGCGCTATGGCACAGAGGCTCCCGGACTCCCCCGCTGGGTCGCTGAGCACCTGGAGCGGAAATCAACAGACACAACATTTATTTAAGATTAAGCTTGTTATTGCGAATCGTTTGATTTACCACTTCAGAAAACACAAGTCCAATCGCGATCGCCCCAGAAATCATTGTCGCTTTAGCAGCTAAAGCCACAGCATCATTATAGTCATTTTCCACAAAATGCCGCATCGCATCATATGCCAATCCTCCCGGAACAAGAGGAATGATCCCGGCAACACTAAAAATAATCACCGGACTTTTATAACGCTTCGCAAAAAACTGACTAATTACCGCAATCATAAACGAAGCAACCACTGTGGCAAAGACTGTGTTCAATCCGTTATTTTCCAGCAAAATATAAACAATCCAGCCTGCCATGCCGACTAGACCGCATTTAAACAACGATTGTCTTGGAACGTTAAAAAGGATACCAAAGGCTGCTGTAGATATAAAACTTGTAATCAGCTGTTCAAAAATCATCATTCAATACCCCTTCTTTCTTATAAGAATGACAGGACCACGGCAATTCCTGACCCAATCGCAAAAGCAGTTAGCAACGCCTCCGCTCCCTTTGATAATCCCGAAACTAAATGACCAGCCATTAAATCACGGACGGCATTCGTAAGTAGAAGTCCTGGCACTAGGGGCATGACCGAGCCAATAATAATTTTATCGAGCTCTGTGCCGATCCCAATTTTTACGGATAAAAATGAGACCAAACCAATAATAAATGAAGCTGAGAATTCTGAGAAGAACTTTATTGGAACCATTTTATGAAAATAAACAGCAAAAAAATATCCTAAGCCCCCCGAGATCATCGAAGGAATAAAATCTGTCCAACTTCCTTTAAACATAATTAAAAAACAACCACTTGCAATAGCGGCAGCAAGGACCCTGGAGAAAAACGAAAAAGAAAGGTATGACATTTCTATTTCTCTCAATTTGCGAGAAGCTTCTTTAAGACCCAAATCACCACTGCTAATTTGTCTAGAGATGGCATTCACCATCGTCACTTTCTCTAAATCCGTTGTCCTGTCCATTATCCGAATTAATCTTGTTTTGGTAGGTTCAGTACCTTCTGCTGAGAAAAAAATTCCTGTTGGCGTTACATAACTATGAGTTTCCTGAATTCCTAATGATCTTGCAATCCGCATCATCGTGTCTTCAACACGGTACGTTTCCGCTCCACTTTGGAGCATTATTTTCCCTGCTAACAGGCATAAATCCATAATTTGATACGTTTCATCAATATGCTTATCCATGTCAATCTCTCCAAGAAATGTATATTACAATAGTAACAGTTTAACGAAATTTGTTTACAGGTACAACAATCAACAAAAAAACTGCCAAGAGACTCGGCAGTATGAAACGATTAATATTAAGCTTTTACTGTTTATATATGATCCAATGAATATTGAGAAATTCATTATTTTAATAATGCATCCGCTTCACTCTTTACAATTCCCTTCTCCGACCATTCCTTCACCTTTACCTCTGTTTCATCGAGTAATTCTGTTAATATTTCAACACTGTGTTCACCCAAACTTGGCGGTGGAGTTTGGAACATCGGATCTAGGTCGCTATGCATCTTGATTTGTTCATCTCCCCACGGAGCAGTATATACGAGCTCATTCCCGAACTCTTTTATTTCGTTTATTTCTAGTACCGGGGCAAGGCAGCAATCCACTTCCTTACTAAAGGCCGTCCACTCTGCTAATGTTTTTTGTTGAAATAATTCCTTTACCTCAAGGAAGATCGGATTAGTATCATTTGTTGCAGAAAAATGAGAATCAATCCAATCGGCGCGATTGACAGCGCTACAGAAATTACCCCAGAATTTAGGTTCCAATGCACCAAGACTGACATACCGATTGTCCTTTGTTTCGTAAATCGCATAGGAAATGACCGTTCCATTTAAGACAGATAGCGCGTGTTGATATCCTGAGTCTGCCGCAACAATCGCATGATTTCCCATCAACGACGTCATCACATCTGTTATAGAAATAGAGTGGTAACTGCCTTTACCCGTCAGTTTTCTAGCAACAAGACCAGCTAGAATTCTTTCATTCGCAGCAAATGAACCATAGTAATCAGCAAACGTAATCGTAGGATGGGTCGGTACTCCCTCTTTATTTTTTAATTGGGAAAGGACCCCGCTTAATGCAAGATAATTGATATCATGACTGCCTAATCTGCTTATCTCCCCATTTTGTCCATAGCCTGAAATGGAGCAATAAACAATATCTGGTTTTATTTGTTTGACCGATTCGTAACCTAAACCTAGCTTATCCATAACTCCTGGCCGGAAGCTTTCAATCACTACATCAGCCTTTTTAATAAGCCTTTGGGCAATATCTTTACCTTCAGGGGTTTTCAAATCGATTGCGATACTTTTTTTGCCACGATTCATGGCCCGAAACACAGGACCTTCTTGAACGCCCTCTGTCCCCGTTGTCCGGGCTGGGTCACCGTTTAGAGACTCAATTTTAATAACCTCTGCTCCTAGCTCTGCAAGCCTTAGGGATGCAAAAGGTCCTGGTATGTAATTTGAAAAATCTAAAATTCTTATATTGGATAACATGTTCATACTCTTCCCTTCAATAATTATGTAATTTTCCATCGATAGAGCTTGGTTTCATTTTACAATAAATAAACAGATTTTTTAGAAAATTAAAAACCAAACATTCGACAAGAAAAATTGACATTTATCGAGGAAAGAAAAAAGCAGGGGACAAGCCCCTGCTTAAAAACACCTGCACTATATTAACTATTAAAGTACTTTACTTAAAAATGCTTTTGTTCTCTCTTGCTGAGGATTTTCAAATAATTCTTCCGGAGTATTTTCCTCGACAATGTATCCCCCGTCCATAAAGATGACCCGGTCACCAACTTCACGTGCAAAGCCCATCTCGTGAGTAACGACAACCATTGTCATTCCTTCTTTCGCCAGTTGTTTCATAACTTCTAGAACCTCACCAACCATTTCTGGATCGAGAGCCGATGTTGGTTCATCGAAAAGCATAATTTTCGGTTCCATCGCGAGCGCTCTAGCAATAGCAACACGCTGCTTTTGGCCCCCGGAAAGTGAGTCTGGGAATGCGTCTGCTTTATCCTCTAACCCGACCTTCCGAAGCAATTCCATCCCTTTTTGGCGCGCTTGCTCTGCTGGGATTTTTCTTACCTTAATTGGCGAAAGGGTGATATTATCGATTACTTTTTTATGTGGAAACAAGTTGAATTGTTGGAATACCATCCCAACTTCGGTTCGTACTTTATTAATATCCGTCTTTTTATCAGCTAGGTCTACTCCCTCAATATAAATATGACCACCGCTAATCGATTCAAGCAGATTAATACATCTTAAGAAAGTCGATTTACCTGATCCGGATGGACCAATGACAACGACCACTTCTCTTTCTTTAATAAAAGCGTTTATATCCTTTAAAACCTCATTATGACCAAAAGACTTTTTTAATTTTTCCACCTTAATCATTCTGTTTTCAACCTTCTTTCAATGATGTTAAGTAGGAAACTTAAAGATAAAGTTAATACTAAATAAATTAATGCTGCAAGTAAATATGGTTCCCATACTCTAAAATATTGACCTGCCATTGCTCTTCCCCAATACATTAACTCCGGTGCTGCAATGACCGCTGCAAGAGAAGATTCCTTAATGAGGGTAACAAATTCATTCCCTAATGGAGGGATCATTCGCTTAACGGCTTGAGGCAAAATAACATAACGCATCGCTTGAACATGGTTCATACCCAACGAACGCGCTGCTTCCATTTGTCCATTATCGATCGACTGAATACCGGCTCTAAAGATTTCAGAAATATAGGCGGCTGAATTTAAAGATAACGCAAGAATTGCTGCTAAAACTGCATTCGTTTCACCTGTAAACGTTGGAACTACCCCAAAATGAATTAATAGAATTTGAACGAATAATGGTGTCCCTCGGAAAAAGGATATATAAAGTTCAAATGGGAAAGCAAGGATTTTATTTCTCATCATCTTTCCTAACCCAATGATTAATCCCAATACCGTACCAATCAAAATACCTGCTAATGATAAACCAATTGTAAGAAGTGTTCCTTTTACAAAAAAAGGAGCATATTCTACAATGATGTCAAACCTGAAGTCCATCTTTTAACCCCCTAGAGCGAAAAATTGCGTAACATCCATATTTTATAGAGTTACGCAATTTAAATATTGTTAATTCTATTTAGTAAATTCTATTGTTGTGCTTTGATTTTTTCAATATCTGGCTCTGTACCAAACCATTCTTTATAAATTTTTGTATACGTTCCATTATCAAGAACTGTTTTTAAAGCAGCGTCGATTTTGTCCCGTAACTCGCTTCCTTTTGGAAACATAAGGCCATAAAATTCAGCGTCAAATGCATCGGCATCTTCAATGACGATTAATTTGTCATTTGGATTATTCTTTGCGTATTCTTCAACAACGGTATTATCAGCGACCACTGCATCCGCACCGCCACTGTTTAATTCCATAATGGCTAAGTTATTATTTTCAAACTTTTTGATTTTCTCATTGTTCTTACCTAACAATCCTTCAACAGCTTCTTGGCCAGTTGTTCCATTTTGAACAGCCACCACTTTGTCCTTTAGGTCAGCAGCAGATTTAATAGGGCTGCCTTCTTTTACGAGAATTTTATTTGTTGATAAAAAGTAAGCAGATGAGAAATCGTATGATTGCTTTCTTTCATCGTTAATGGTAATTGATGAAACTGCAAAATCCGCACGTTTTCCTTCAATCTCCACGAAAATCGGATCCCAGCCAACATGATCAACTTTCAATTCGTACCCTGCTTCTTTTGCGACAGCATTTACTAAATCTATGTCAAAACCAACGATTTTGCCTTTATCCATATACTCAAATGGAGCATATGCTGCATCCGTTACAACGCGGAGAGTTTTCTTTGTTTCTTTTGATCCAGTATCTTTATCATCAGCTTTTTCATTACTTGTCCCACAGGCAGATAAAATTAATGATAATGTTAATAACAGTAGGAATGAGAGCATGGCCTTCTTTTTCATTAGAATAAACCTCCTCAATCGTTTTTATTATCAATTTTCCTTATTTCAATATTTCTCATAAAAAATTAAATTCTATTCGACATAACTCATTATAATGCCTCGTGTTTTTTTATTCAATATATCGCATAAAAAAACTTTACCAAACTACTATACTAAAATAAAAACCATAGAGATTCTCAACTAATCCCCATGGTTGATTACATAAAAAAATTCAAATAAAACGCGTCACAATGACACTTAGCTAAATATCCAAGCTCAAAAATATGGATATATTTACTACAATGAATATTCTTATATAATTATTCCTAATTTTACATTTATTCCTTTTGTATTCCAAACCTCGCATTGATCTGACCCTTAATCATTTGCTTCCGTATTTTACTGTTTTCTTCCTTGCGAATCTCCTTTAGCATTTCCTGGCGT
Organism: Neobacillus terrisolis; assembly: GCF_051233475.1. Classification (NCBI taxonomy): domain Bacteria; kingdom Bacillati; phylum Bacillota; class Bacilli; order Caryophanales; family Bacillaceae; genus Neobacillus; species Neobacillus terrisolis. Next base: position 219,780 of record NZ_JBKFGH010000002.1, read on the forward strand.
ATTTCGTTTGTCTGTACACCCTCCTCTCGTTTATTGGCAATATCAATTAACCTCTCTACATCGTCAAAAGAATATTTTCGATTCCCCCGTTCAGATCGTTCTGGAAAAATTAACTTCCTTTCTTCATAATAACGAATCTGTCTTTCCGAAAGTCCAGTTAACTCACTAACAACTCCAATGGTGATGACCTTTCTGCTTTTATAGGAAGAATCCATTGTCATCTTCATCCTCACCTCACCGAATAACTGTCATTATTCAAAATTATAACTAAATGTACCGAATATTTACACTATTATGTTAGATTATATAACATATCAAAGAAATAATGTAAGGTTTATTAACAACTTTAATGAGATTTTTAAAAAACTTCGTTAAAATTCTTATAACCAACTAGGAAAAGGATGTGATATTTGTGCCGTTATTGCGGGAGGCAGTTGAAAATTTACGGGTTGTATTTATTAATCGGCTTATCCAAGTGGGTGCATATAAAAAATCTGATCAGACTCTTAACCAGTTGACCTTAACGGAATTAATCAAAGAATATAAAATGGAAAAAAAACGTCTTAATAACAATACTAGATAAATAAAATGCAAATAAACTTAAATAAATATAAAGGGAGTGATTTGGATGAACAGAGAGGCAATTGAACTAGCAAAACAAATTATAGAAATGGACATTAAGCGGGATGAGATTTGGGAAAATCTCACTGTGTTAGCAGGGGATAAAGCCTTTGAACTGTTAAGGAGGATTCAAAACAGTTGAATTTTTATACAATAAAGTAAACTAGAGGCTGACATAAAGGGAAGGTTCCCCTTTGAGTCAGCCTCTTTTATTCAACACCTTTGGCATGTCTTAACAACAGATTATGAAGAACTCGATCATGATCTATCTCAGCTGAATTTTGGAAAAAGTTAGCTCCTTTTTCTCGCGCGATCTGGATAAATGCATCTGCTACCCGAGGATCAAAATGAGCCCCTCTGCATCTGGCCACCTCATTGATTACATCTTCAAGAGCCCAGCCTTCTTTATAGGATCTTGTCGAAAGCATCGTATCGACCGAATCACAAAGAGTAACAATTCTTGATTCGATTAAGATTTGGTCCTCTTTAAGCTTTCGAGGATATCCTTGGCCATTGAAATGTTCATGATGTTGACCAATTATCGTTGCAACCTTTTCCATCCCTTTCGTTTGTCTAATAATTCTTTCACCGATTAGAGTATGTGTTTTTATAATATTAAACTCCATTTCAGTTAGGGCTCCTGGTTTTTGCAGAATACTCTCACTTATTGCCAGTTTGCCAATATCGTGAATGAGCGCACCCCGTTTAAGATCATAAAGGCTTTCCTCTGGTAGTCCAAGCCTTTTTCCAATTTCCACTGCATATTTTGAAACACTGGAAGAGTGACCAAAAAGACTATTGTCTCTCGCATCAATTACTTGGGATAGCGTAAAAAGCAGCTGTTCATTGTTTTCTTTTAAAATATCGTTAAATTGCTGAAGTTGCTCCACCTGTTTTTCTTTTTCTTTACTAAATAAATACATGTTGTAGCGCATTAAAAATAGCGGGAGCACAAAACCCACTAAGCCATATATGTAGAATAAGTCATAAACAACGGCTAGTAAAAGACCGATGAATGCGATTAACCCATAACTAACAATAACCCAGTCTAAAGAACTCTTAATGACATTTTGCAATTTCTCACCTGATGCTAAAGAAATTACTACAGCAATAGTAACTATATCCAACATGACAAAAGTAAACATTGTAAGCAAAAGAGGACCAATATTCACAGGGCTTAAAAGATCGATATTTCCAGTGCCTAAAAGATTTGAATTCTCAACTTGGAAGGTATCCCATACTAAATAACTAATATATGTAATATTTACAGTTTGACATACGTTAAAAGAAAATTTATATATATCCTTTACAAATGGAACTAAGGCTACTACTAACCCATAAAAAAATGCAAAAGTAATTATTTCTAGTGGATTAAACAATATTATTGATGCTAATAAAACAGCTGAACCTGCCGAAATACTTACAGCTTCTCCATTGATTGAAAATGCGTTCAAGCTTTTCACTTCAAAGAAACAACCAAATACTAAGAAGGGAATTAAGTCTACAAAAGAAAAAGAATAATTTTGAAATAATACAAATAAAAATATAAGTATTGTTAATGTTATATGTGCATATATATATATCTTTGTTTTTATCCCCATTATCCCAGTCCCTTCACGGAATTGAATTATCATAAATAGAATTCAGAAATAATATTTCATCTACAATAACCCAAATCCTATATAACGATGTTTCTATTAATATAATAAACTACTTCTTATATTAATTTCACATAGAAAATCAACATAATAAAAATAATTATCATTTCATTAAAAAAGCTGTCAGAATTATTATCCTGACAGCTTTGCAATCACTATTGATTACTAATTTCTTTACCTATAGCTTCCCATTGGGATTTCCATGTCAACTTTGCCCAATCTGCACTTTTCCAAGTAAGTTTGAGCCACTCCAGGTTTTTCCATGTTAGTTTTGAATAATCGACAGTGTTATCCGAGGAGTTAATGTAATCAGACCTTGTCCAATTATTATAAGAAGTTAAGTCTAGTTGATTTAAATATTCTTTATTGTTTGCCAACTCGATTGCTTTTTTTACATCAATGATGTTAGCCGCTTCTGTTGCAGTTGCTTGGTCTGTTTGTGTAAGAATAAATTTAATTTGGTCAGGGGTTAAATCTGGATTAGCTTCTAATAACAATGCAATAGCACCAGTAACAACCGGCGATGACATCGAGGTTCCGCTCATTTCAATATAATTGCTATTATATACCGACTCAGGATGTTCAGTTGCCAAAATAACTGTAGGCGATGGCAGGTACGATACTAGCTTTTCACCTGGTGCATTTAATTCTGGCTTAGCAACTCCTTCTGAAGTGATCCCACGTTTTGACCATGGAGCTAAATTAATTAAACTTGGTGTAGATTGACCCTCACCATTAAGTGCACCTACGGTAATAACAAATGGATCGCTTGCCGGCGAATAATTTATATCCCCTTGATTGTATTGATCATTTCCCGCTGCCGTTACAACCGTCACACCATTTAACCATAATTGTTCTACAGCAGCACTTATTGGACTTTCAAGATAAGATTGAGAGATTGTAGATGAAACAGATAGGTTAACAACTTTTATATTGTACTCATCTTTATAATCAAACACCCATTGAAGTCCTAATAATAAATCAACTTCATCCACTTCTCCAGCATCATTACCTAGCTTTACACTAATAATATTTGTATCAGGGGCAACTCCGGTTTGGATGCTATTTCCAGTAATAATCCCTGCAACATGCGTACCATGCCCATACAAATCATTAACAGTCGTTGCTAAAGGATTGATTGCCACAGCATGGGAAACATTTAGGTCAGAAATATTTCCTACACCGCTATCCAAAACAGCAACCGTCACACCTTTCCCCGTAAATGGTACATTCGTTGCATTAATTAATTCCTTATGGGTGTTCCTTTGGCCAAGTGCTTTTCCAAGCTTATTATCTTCACCAATTCTTTGTGTAGTAGATTCAACTGGTTGACTCACACTTACTTTTACAACACCATTCATTCCCTTTACTTGATCGATTCGATCTGCTGGTACCGTGGCTATGTAACTATTAATAAGTTCTACTTCCTGATTAATGGTGCCTCCAATAGATCTAATAATAGTATTTGCACTAACACCTGGTTTTACTTGGAGAATAATTTCTTTTGTTGCTACTTCTGTTTGAACTTCTTTAATTGGTAAATTCGATGTACTTGCACCATATAACAACGAAGTAGACAACGCTACTGCTGTGGTTAAAGCAAACAGTTTTGATGGAATTTTCACCTATTATCCCTCCTTATTCTTAACTTTTTTTACAGAAAAAAATTTTTTAAAATTCCTTGCTAAAAACGATTATTAATCCTGCGATTGATTCACCTAAACTGTAATTCACTCTCACTCCTTTTAAAAAGACGTTATTATTTACCTGAAATGACAATTTAATTCTCTTGATATATTCTTGCGCAGTCGTAGAATAATTTTATCCTATATTTTGGTTTTTGAATTAAAGCAATTTTGAATATTTAAGTAATAATAGTAAATTTATCCTATGTACAGGACTTATGAATCAAAAAAGACGCCAGCAAATTGCTCCGGCGCCTTTTATTTTATAGCTTCCTAATTATTTTGAGATCAAAATCTTTCCGACAGAACCATCAGCACTGTGCCCAAGAACTCTAAGTTTCAAACCATAGGTCGGAACGTTACGACCAACATCCGGTAATACTGGTGTTACATATTTCTTACTATCATCAAAAATTGGATTGATGGTAGTTGCATTATCTTTCATGGTAAACGAACCATAATCTAGGAACATATTCGCCCCTTCTTCCACATTAAATGCCGCATCGTGCATTTGGTAGCGGCTTCCGCCAAGCTCCCCATCACTCCAACGATTGATAATTTGATCTGCATCGACCACACCCAAGAATCCTTCTCCTGGATGAATCCCAGTCCAGTTATCGCTGTATGCACCATCTACATACCAAACTACTAAACCACTATCATATGACATTAGGCTGGCACCACGGCGAATATTGGCTAAACCTTGATCCACTCCATTATGAGATCTCCACTCTAGCAAGTAATAATGGTCTGCCTTAAACTTCCCTAGATCCTTATTAAAACCGGCTAAAGTAAACTTACTGTCTCCTTCTGCATCATCGAAAAATACCTCTGCGCCATTTACAACGATTGAAATATTATCAACATAGAAACCTGGCATAGCTACAGCAACATCCGACCAATAATTAAATCTTAACTCTATTTTTTTACCAGCATAAGCTGCCAAATCAAACTGGCCATCAACCCATCCAGCTGATTTTCCGGTTATACCATGACCAGGATTTTGATCATTTGGATTATCGGTAGTCGTAATATTCCCTTGGATAGCTACCCAATCCTCCGATCCCTCTTCTTTCACTTGAATCGATCCATAATCCCAATCCTGTTCAATGTCATACCATGTTTTAAAATTCAATTGGGCACTAGTAGCACTTGTTAAATCAACTGATGCAACCATAGAATGATCCAGGTTATCTCCACTTCCGCTGAAATATTCATATTGTCCACTATATGGAGTGTTAACGGTAATTTCCTTCTCCGGAAGACCGATTTTTATCGCATCAGGATTAGATCCTTTTGAAGCACCTTCATCTAGTAAAACTTCTGTTCCTTTTGCATTTATATCGCTAAGGTTGAACGATTTGCCAGTCAACCAGTTTCCGCCAACATAGTTTTGTAAAAATTCCTTTGCATAAGCACTAAACCCTGTTGGTTCGGTTCCAGGAATTTTACCTGCCCAGCTTCCACTCGACATAATCGACCAGTAACCAACTGGTTCACCTGCTCCGCTATAATAAGTATCATACTCATCCGGAAGCTCTAAGTCATGTCCGTATTCATGGGCAAAAACTCCCGCTGCACCATCGGCTGGCTCAATTGTGTAATCATAAGCATACATTGTCCCTGCACCAAAATAATCTATATCTGGGGTCGTTCCTGGAATGGTAGCCAGTCCACCTAAATTGGATCGATGGGACCAAATCGCATCACCAGCTAACGCTCCTCCTCCAGCTTCCTCGCCAACAGATGAATGAACAACCATCAGGTGATCAATAATCCCATCAGGCTCACGAGTATTTCCATCTCCATCTAAGTCATAACGATCTTCTTTATCATACTCATTTAGGTTTACGCCAGCAGCTGCTGCAGCCCGAACTGCTTCCTTGACCAACTCTCTTGGATTATCGTCATTGCCATCAGGAGTCGGAACATTCTTTCCGTAATAGGCTGCTGGATGCTTCGCCTCATACCAACCAACGACATTTCCACCAATCGTATAGCTTCCTCCTGACTGCTCTTCATAATATTTTTTAACAGAGATCAGTTTTTCACCATTTGGTCCCTTATAATACCCATCCTCTCCACCGAAGAGCATGTCCTGATAATGTTCCCTTGTATACTCTTCATAGAACATATCCGTATCTCCAGATTGGATCTTTTCACTTGCCTTAAAATCTGGATATTCTATTAAAACGACTAAAATATTATCTTTTCGGACGCTACCATTCCAGCCTTCCTTCTCGATTGGGGCAACCGTTGTACTCTTTGTCTTCCCTACCTTATTCCCCTTTCCGCTGGTTAACCCATTAGCAGCTAGTTGGTCTTGCACTGTATCCTTTAATTTCTTTTCCTGCTTATGGAGGTCTCCTCCTGCACTGGTTGCATTTGCTGCTTTAGCATTCAAATATTTTTGGAGACCCTTTTCGGCCTGTGACTGGGTAGCGTTTTTTGGAATAACGCCCTGTTTCTTCAACATTTCTATTAATCTTTCATCATTGGCAATTCCTAAATCAAATGGGGCATGGCTGTATGAAGAGGTTTCATTCCTTCCTTGGGACTCTGTAGGTGTAGAAGAAACTGTTCCTGCTGTAAAGGCCAAGGAACTTGCTAAGAGAGCTGCAGTTGTAACACTAGAAAATACTTTTAATTTCGAGCCTTTCTTCAAACGATTTCCCCCTCTTGTTTAATTATTCTAAAATAACTAGGATTCCATTATAGTTGACAAGTTAATTAATTTCAATTTTCGAAATAATCCACAATTAGACATTTTTCACATCGAAACCTTCTAGTATAAACAGGAAATAAACCTTAATAATAAAGAGTTTTATCGCTTTTTTTTACAAAGAGCTAAAGATTCTGAAATTTAGGGTATTTTGTCATTTCCTAGGGAATAACGAAGTAATCTAGATGAAAAATAGGTTAAATTTACTATATTACTCAAACGACTGATATCTCTGCCTTTCGACACCATTCCCATCTTTAGTAAAAAAATAAATTCTTTTGCCCCCATAAAAGCAATTCTAGTCAACGTAATCCTTTAGTGAACGATGCGATCGCACAAAAAAACATTTTGAGGTGGACAAATATGAAGATTTTTTCAAATAATCAAATAAAGAAAATTACTAAAGGCTCATTAGCACTTGTTTTAGCAAGCACTTTCACATTTTCATCAATTGCTTTTGCAAATGAAGATACTACAGAGGAAGCAACTTATGAGACTGTGAACTTACAAGAGGTACAATCACAACTAGAAAGCACTCAAACTGAAGCACCATCTTTAATTCCTGGAGACTTCTTTTATTTTGCTAAAATTGCTTTAGAGAAAATTAAGTTAGCGGTAACGTTTGACAATGCCAAAGAAGCTGAATTGATGGCAACATACGCATCTGAAAGATTAGCAGAAGCAGGCGCTTTATACGGTGAAGGAAAAGAAGCGGAAGCACTTGAAGTTATCCAAGCGGCTATTGAGTATATGGAAAACTCACAAAATATTGTTGATGAAGAAACTGATGCAGAGGAAGTAGCCTCTGATGACCAAGATACAAATGATGATAGTGTTAAAGAAGAAGCAGTAACAGAAGAAGATGATGCAGATACAACAGAACCTACTTCTAATGAAGAAAGCTCTGAAGAACAAGACTCTTATACAGAAGTAGAAAACACTTTAAGAAATAATATTATCGCCTTAAAAGCGGCAATGGAGCATGTAGGAAGCGATAAAGCAAGAGAATCATTACAAAACAATATTGATAAAACCTATGCAAAAATTGAGAAAAAGCTCGCAAAGCTTGAAAAGAAATATGGAACTACAGAAGAAGATGACCAAGCAACTGATGAAACTACCGATTTAGATACCGTAAATGCCCCAGAAACTACTGAAGAAAATACTGAAACAGTAACAACTGAACCTTCTGAAACTGTAGTTGACTCAGCTGAAACAGTAACTGTACCGAATACAGTAAGTACTGAAGAAACTGGAAAAGGCAATGCAAAAGCAGTAGAAAAAGAACATGGAAAACAACAAGCCAAGGCTGAAGTGAAAGCGCAAGAAAAAGGAAACAGCGCTCAAGCTAAGCAAAAGGAAAACAAAGGAAATAAAGAAGGAAAATAAAACCAATAGAAATATGAACACCAATAAACACGCCCTGGACATTCCAGGGCGTGTTATTTTATCCTATTTCACGGTACTGCAGCTCATTACCTACAAGCATAATCCATTCATATTGTCTTAGTCTTATTTGAAATAAGGTAAGTGGGTCGTTAAACCGTTCAGGACTTACACCCATTTCATTGAGTTGTGTTTGGTTAGCAAAAATGGTTGCATTTGTATCGGTAACTAGTTGCTGAAGCACCATATCCGGAGTCGTGAAAAACATCGAAATATCACGTTCAAGCCCCTTTTCAAATAGCTCAAACTGCTGAAGAAGCTTTGAGGCGATAGACTGCGCTATTTCAACGTAGTCCTCACTTTCAATAAATTGTTTATATTTGCTGCAAAGCATTTTCTTGTTTTGCGTGATGGCACCTAAAAGCTTCCCTGCACTTTTTAACAAAACCTGTGCTGGTGTCATTCGAAGGAGAATGTTTACTTTTTCCAAATTCACACTGCTTGTCATTCGAAAAACATCCCTGCTCCAATCGTCCAACACCTTAAAATCACATTCAAGATCAAGTCGCTCTTCATCAAACATGGCATTAAATCCAGTAGCTAATTCCGTTAAACTTGCTTGAATTCTCTTGAATTCCTCACTAGAAGCATCGACCCACATCTGAAGAGAAGCCTGAAACTTCGGAAGTGCCGTCTCCATAATATATTTTTCAATTCTTACATTCATTTCCTCGTTCAATTCAAGATGAATTTTTCGAAAATCACTATCTTCTTTAACTAATGAAGAACACTCTCTCAATAATTTAGGAATGGCCTCGATTACTTCATAACGAATGTCTTCTTTTTCCTTTTGATATGATTTTTTGATTAAGCGAATGGTGTCCGACTGTACATCATTAAGTTGATTAATTGCACCTGTCAGCTTTCCGACCATTTGTTTATTCCAGTTTACAGAATCTAGCAAATTGTTTTCTAATTCTACCCGCTTTTCCAATAACTGACCAATTAAATATTTAATAAAGGACAACACTCTGGAAGATCGCTCTTCCTCAATGCCTTGTTCTTTTATCGTCCCTGTAAAGAAATCGCCCAGTTCTTGCAACTCGCCCCAACTCGATTCACGAAGCGAATAGGTGAATACTTTTGCAGTCGGAAAATAGCTGCTTATCATGGATTGAAGAGACTCTTTAGAAGCTTGAGGCACCTCTCCATGTGTTAGTAAAAGAAAGTGGACTGGCAGGTCCGGCTTAGATTTTTGAATTTCCATAAACAAAATTCGCTCATTTTCGGAAAACACCATTTTTTCATTAACTAAAAAGACTAAGCCATCCGCCATATTTAAACATTCTTCATTAACATTAGTTGAATGAATTACTGATATTTTGGTTTCCCTTAAGAAAACACTTGGAAGTCTAACCTCGCTCCATTTAGATCGATCAACATCTTGGCTAAAATTCAATTCTTTATTTAGAAAAGGCACTTTCACCATTTCTGTGTCCGTCATTTCAAAGGTTTCTGCAGAATCATCGTTTGTATATAATACGTTTGAAACTCTCGATTCTATAGTTGGCTCTCCGATCAAACTATGGAAAAATGCCTTCTTTCCGTTTCCAGCATCACCAGTAACCAGCAAATATCGTGTAGAAAGGTCTGCCAATTTTTCAACGATCCATCTTAGCTTTGGACTAACAAGGATATCTTGACCTTCTGCCCATCTACAAATAGATTCAAACAATTTTATGCTGTCATCAATCTTAATCTTGCTTTCACCTGACTTGGACATTATTTGTTCCGCATCGGAAACTATTTCGTTCGGTATACTGGCAGGGAATAACTCATTCCAAGCCAAAATTGCCGAAGCAGAAAACAATAGGTCTTCTTTTTCTGCGATTTTCAACCAATTAGAAATTAAACTAGGAATAACCTCTGAAATCTCTTTGATTAAATAGTTCCCATCTAACAAATGGAGATAGGTTTCACGAAATTGCCCAGATAAGTCAAACCATGATTGACCTTTTGTTATTTCGATACTTTCAAACAAACGATTAAATTCTGTTAACCAATTAAAATAATAATCTCCTTGCTTATATCCCTTCCAAAGAGCAGTGATAAGCTTTTCAAATCTTCGACCGTCAATTTTCCCTAATGCTGTTATTACTTGTAGAAAATAGCTAGGCTCTACTGATTTTGTATACCCACGATCGACATATCCGATTACTGTATCAAACCATTGCAATTCTTCCGTACGAACCGCTTCATTTACAGCCAGTTCAAGACTATTTTCCCAATCCTGCTGCTCTTCAAAAAACAACTTTGCTAATTGGGTGACAGTTGGATAATCAGGGTTAAGTGCAACAGCCTGTTTAATCATTTGAACGGCATCGCCAAGCTTTCCTTCCTGTATGTAAAGTGAAAACAATTGAATCAATACCTCAGTTTTTAATGTCGTTGAGTCCGAATCAATCGATTTATAAATGTTTTCGGCATTAGAAAAAAGCTCTAATTCATAATAGGCATCGGCCATATTCTTTTTCGCCCAAGGCTCAAGCTCATTTTTGATATTTTCCCATTTGAAAATGGCCGTTTCAAAATCTTTGGAGTGATAGTATATTTCTCCCTGAGCAAAACGAATGTACGATAAATCAGCCAAATCATTTTGTTGTTCTTTAATGTAGATTTCCCCCAGAACCTCAACAGGATGGCGGTTTTCTGATGAATCCATATATGTTTCGTAATATATCTTTTTCAAAAACTGTTCCTCGGGCATCGCTTTACCTCCGATTTACGTATTTCAGTCATTTTTATGCGACAGTTTCTAATACAATGACCTCATATTTCTAACACAGGTTAATTAGCATCATTCATTTTCCTGCTACCCTTTGTCTGCACATTTTGATGATAATAATAAATTCGCCAAAATTTAGGCTACTTTGAGGGTAGGACCTGTTTGTTTAATTTACCGAATTTTTGGAATTTATAACCTTGAAGATAATTATAGCTAATTTATTAAAGGAGGGAAAAGGATTAGCCCGTGTTTTACAGTTTTTTATTGTTAAAAACTAAAAAAATCCCGCCATTATTTATTAAGGTACAAATAATGGCGAGATTTGGTTTTTTATTTACATACAGGCAAGTGGTTAAGGAAATTTTGGTAGGCAAAACCTCTTACTTCTTCCTCTTTGTAGTGCTTTAATAATTCATTGATTAAGTTTTGTGTTTGGGAGGCATTTTCTAAATTCCTAACGAAATGGTTTATCCCATCAAAATCTGATCCTAAACCAATCTGCTTTGCACCACCAAGGGAACAAAAATGATCAATATGATTGACGAGATCGGCGATCGTTGCCTCACCATCTTCTTTAATAAAAGGCGGATGATACACAACGTGGATTGTCCCCCCATTTTTAAACATCGCAATCGCTTGCTCATCCGTCAAGTTTCGAGGATGGTTACACAGCACCTTGGAATTAGAATGGCTGGCTATCGGATAGCGGGCTAGCTCCATTACGTCCCAAAAGCCTTTTTCGCTAAGATGAGAAACATCTGTAAACACTTGATGCTGATTGTTCAGATGAACGATTTCTTTTCCAAACAAGGTCAGTCCCCCACCACGGGGTTCCCCGGCCCCATCAGCAGCTAAATTTGCTGTATTCCAGGTCAGCCCAACTGATTTAATTCCCAGCTGATATAGAATTCTAAGTTTGGATAGATCATTACCAATTGCATCGACACCCTCAAGTGTCAGCATCGCGCCAATTTCTCCTGGTTTTAGTTTATAAAAATCCGTCCATTTTCTAATGTGCTTCATATCAGGATTCTTTCCTAGTACTTCTTGATAAAAGTAGTCGACTTGCTCCAAGACAACTTGGAACTTTTGTTCCTGCTTAATTTCAGGCTCAATAAAAATAGCGAAGCATTGTACCTTCACCTGTCCTTGTTTTAGCCGCTCTTTATTTGTATCAAGCTCGGGAGCATCCGCAAACCGTCTCGTTCCCTTTCCCTCCCAAAGCTTTAGCAGTGCATCACAATGTAAATCGATGACTTCCATCCTAGTTCTCCTCCCACTGGAACTTTAACTATTATTATTTTAAATGTTTTTATGATTTTATGCATAGGCTCCTTTCCTTAATCTTAATAAAATGGCCCACCTAATTTAAAAATAGGTGGGCTCCGGCTTTATTTGTTAAGACGTTGGTTCTTAATGATTTGGTTTCGTTCCCCTCCATCAGATAGTTCCTCGGAGAACTCATGATCGATTGCTTCAAATTGCTTTGAAGATTTGATTGTTTTTGGGGATAAATTATTATTTGGTGCAGCTTCTTCATTTAACTTTTCCTTTTCCATACATTCATTCCTTTCGCTGTTTTTGTTTAGTATGAGAATTAATGAGGAAAACATGCGTAACAAGATGTTTCCCTCTGTTTGTTTTTAACATTTAAACAGTGAATATGTAATACATCAACGTTCGCAATAATAAAATGGTATTGGTAGTACATTCAACACACCAAAAGGAGGAAAACGTATGGGAGCTAAGTACTTCAAGATTTCGGTGGTTTATTTTGTAATTGCTATCATTCTCGGTATTGTTATGGGTATTATTGGTAATTTTGATTTAACCCCCGTCCACGCTCATTTAAATCTGCTTGGCTGGGTGTCTATGGCACTCTTTGGCGCTATTTATCATTTTTATCCTCAAGCTGGAGAAACAAAGCTCGCAAAAACACATTTTTGGCTCCATAATATCGGAGTTCCTTTCATGCAGGGAGGGCTCGCTTATATGGTCCTAACGGACAGTGAATCACTTATGGTTGTTGTGATTGTTTCTTCCTTGGCTATTGTCTTAGGCGGGATTTTGTTTTTGGTTAATGTGTTTAAGAATATTTAAACCCTGCACGTTAAAAAAAAAAGGATTAGGTTCTTCGAGTAACGGATTCAGTTGCCTATAGCAAACATTAAAAAAGACTAACAAATTGCGTGGTAATTTGTTAGTCTTTTTTAATTGATATATCAATCTTTCAAAATATTTGGTCGCGGACATAGGAACCGCTATTTTAACAAAAAGGGGTGTTTTGAAAGGCTAAGCGGACAACAGATCCGTTATTTGATCATAAATCGGCATTATTCAGTGGTTTTTATGGAAATAAGGGATCCTGTGTCCTCTTAAGCCAAGAAAAGTGGTTATTTTAACAAAATAAGAGCCTCTGTGTCCGTTCAATTTCAATAAGCTATCTTTCCAATTAATAGCCTATATGTTAATTTCTTCGTGTAAATAATAAAAGAGTTTATTATGATCATTTTCTACTATTCGGGAAATTTCTCTTGAGATCTCGGAATCACTATTATATTTGCACTTTGGATCCAACATAATTCCCATTACTGTCCCACTATGCGCAACAATAGTCCCACCGCCATAGGAACTAGCAATCCTTTCAAGCTCCGAAAAAAAGGGTTTTGGTAAAAATTTTTGATTTATAGCTGCACTTATCGTACTAGCTTTTATTATTGGGGATAAGTCCTTGTTTTTTATACCCATTTTCACTAATTCATAGGCATCGAGGAACATGTTTCGATCCGTCTCATCATACTGTTTTGTTATTTTATTAAATGCAACAGTATCAACAACCCCACCAAGGTCAATACCGATCAAATAAAAAGACGGGATTTTTCCTAGGTTCTCAATGAGTTCTCCGTTTATGTAGTCATATGCAACTGAGCCTTTATACATAACGGCATCGGTTGGTTCAATACTACTTGCTATGGTCGAGATGATTTCTTCAGTAATTTTTAAATCAAAACTATCAGCTACCGCACTAATCGCTGCTACGATGTCTGCAGAACTGCTCGCCATTCCTTTTCCAGGTGAAATATTGGAATTAATCATAAGTGTTCCACCACACTTTATATCAAATAAATTCAACAATTTATTACAAGCCTCAATTGCCTTTACTTTTGAAGAAGGCCCTTCTACATGTAAACTGGCAGGGGAAGGAATAAAAGTTGCCTCGGTTTTTAGGGCTTCTATTGGGAACGTAACTAAAAAAGGACGCTCATCCAGAACGCCTTGTAATAATTCTCCAAATGTACCGTTGCAAGTCCCTCGTCCAATTTTCATACTAATACCCCTGCTCTTTTTTACATTTTTTATATGTAGTAAAACACTGTCGATAAAACAACTAAAACAATACAAAAAATAAGTGGTGTCAGCCTCATAATCTGTACGGTTTTAATGATATCATCTGCTTCAATTTTTCTGTTTGGTTCCCCCATTTTTGCACGGTGAGAAGCTATTCCTTGATAAAAATTGGTTCCCCCAAGCTGGATTCCTAATGCACCTGCTACGCCTGCCTCCGTTATTCCGCTATTTGGGCTTGGATGTTTTCGAGCGTCACGCTTGATCATTCGCAAAGCATTTAGTACGTCCAACCTTTTCACCCAACAAGCAACCAAAAGAAACAAGGCCGTTAGTCGAGCCGGTATATAATTTAACACATCATCCAAACGGGCAGATGCCCAGCCTAGATTTTTATATTTTTCATTTTTGTACCCTACCATCGAATCTAAAGTATTCGCCGCTCGGTAAGCCATTGCCAGTGGCGCCCCTCCAATTAATGCAAAAAACAAAGGGGACGTAATCGCATCCACAATATTCTCCGCAACGGTTTCCACCGCACCTCGGGAAATTTCACTTTCATCTAAATGCTCTGTGTCTCTTCCGACAATCATCCCTAAGCTTTTACGGGCTTGCGAAAGATTGTTTTCTTTTAAATAATGGTACACTTCCATTCCTGCATCACCTAAACCTTTAGTGGCAATGGTCGTGGAAATGAACCATATTTCCAAACCAATCGCCAGCCATTCATGCAGTAAGCCGGCTATGTATAATAAAAAAGCAACCATTAAATATGTGCCGCCAACAATGACGATTGGGAACAGCAAACCAGCTGCTTTGAGAAATTTTTCGCTTTTTACAAGCTTTCTAATCATTCTTTCTAAAATAGTAATCGCTTTCCCCATGATCACGACTGGGTGAATAACAATTCGCGGATCGCCGACGATTCTATCAATAATATAAGCTATAAAAATATAAATGGCATGAACCAGCATCGAATCACCTAATCCTATAAATTCCTGATAACTTCATGAGTCGCATCATAGACGAGGCTTGCGATTGCATTTCCAATCGTTGTAGCCACACCTGCATATTGATGAGTTGGATACCTCACGTTATTTTGACTGACCGCTAAAACGACTGAATCCGTGGTCGTTCCGGTTGCAATATCTCCGTCCTCATCGGAAATATTTAGGTCCTGCAGAGCAGCCGCTTTTGCCTCGGTTGCCGTAATAATTCCATTTACCATTGCAGAATGGGAGAGACTACTATCGATAAAGATAAACGTATTAATCGTCCCAATCTGATAGGCAGAGTAAGTTTTTCGTTTTTTTCCGGCCCTGGCAGCATTTCCCACACCTGCTGTCACACAACATAGGATCCGAAATTCATCGCCGACCATTTCTTGAATCGAAGCAATATGAAGGAAGGCAGCCGTTTGCAGTCCTAGAGAATCAGCAACAGGATAACCCCATTCTGCTAATTTCTGCGCCATTAATTTAGTCGGATCAGTTGAGGAGTAATCGATTGGAACCTTCCAATTCACAAACTTGCTGACTTGATTCCATCCGCCTCCATAGACCGCACTGCTGATCGTTTCCAATTTTGTTGGATGGCGGAACAACAAATGGTCTTCCTTTTTTTCAATCTGTAGCTCTGGCCAAACCATAGATTGATAGTATTTTTGATCTTTTAAAGGCTGCATGATCGATTCCCTCACATTTACTACTATTTATTCGGCGTAATTCTGGTAAACTCTCCAGTGTGCTTGTCGTATTGAACCTCTAATCCTGCTCCGTGTTTAACCCCTTCAACGATCCAAAATTGTTTCTCGTCTCCAAGGAGCCACTTACTGCAAAACCAACGAATCGGCCCCCCATGACTTACAATGATGATTCTTTCATTAGTGTCTATTTGATCCAAAACCTGATTAAACCATTTATCAAATCGAGCCCCCAGAATGGCTAATGTTTCACCCTTTGGAGGTGCAACCGTATATGGATCGGTAATCCAAGCGTTTAATTCGACTGGATTCTGTCCTAAAATCTCTTCGTAAGTCAAACCTTCCCAATCTCCAAAATTTAATTCTCGAAGTGAAAAGGTCGGTACAGGTATAAGATTTAAGAAATCACCTATGATTTGCGCCGTTTCTTGCGCTCTTCTTAGATCACTGCAATATATAGAAGTGAACTTTTCATTGGTATCGTCCTGTAATAATTGCAAAGACGAGTCGATGATCTGCTTCCCGCCATGGTCGTTTAACGGTGGATCCGAATGCCCCAGATAACAATGGGCTGCATTTTCATTTGTTTCCCCATGTCTTACGAAAACAATCCTCATCACATAACCCTCCATAAGGCTAACGAAACAAACAAGAACACCACTTCACTCCACTCGACCAGCGCTCCATAGCAATCTCCGGTCAGCATTGCTAATTTTTTATAAATATTAAAGACTAATAGCCCGCTCATTAAGGTTGTACCACTTAAAAGCAGGAGACCATTTACACCTAATAAATAATAACTCAAAACAACCGTTGTTGTAAAATTCAAAAAAATAACCATTAATGTCAAATAGGTACGAAGCCCTTCACCTATCCCGCCCTGCTTTCGGTAAGGGAAAAAACGAATCGCACTGATTAATAAAAAACGAGCCACAAAGGGGCTAATAAGGAGAATAATTGCGAATTTCAGCCGCAGCAGTTCATACACCGCGACCCATTTCCCACCGATTAAACAAATGGCTGCGATGACCCCCATTGCACCAACTCGACTGTCCTTCATAATTTCTAACATTTGTTCCCGGCTGCGATTGCTGCCAAAACCATCAGCCAAATCCATCCAACCGTCAATATGTAATCCACCCGTGATCCAGATCCAGATAAGTACAATCAGAAATGCAGAAACGGTTGCAGGAAAAAGGTCGTTTAATCCTAAAGAAGCAAGATAAAGCACCCCGCCTATTAACAGACCAACAAGCGGAAAATACATCGCGCTTTTGTGCCAGTCGTTTGGGGAAATATTTAATTTCGGAAGTGGAATACGTGTCAAAAACATTAATGCCGCAAAGAATCCCCTCATGGTTTTAACCTCACTGGTAAACCCGAAAAGACTGCATAGGCTTCATCTGCTGCATTTGCAATAAATTGATTGCATTCTCCGAGGGTATCATGGAAAAAACGGCCTAAACGAGACATCGCTACTCCCCCCAAACCAACCTCACTGGAAACGATAATAATTTTCTGGGGCAGTTTGCTAATACATGAAATCCACTCCAATACCTCTTTGCGAATTTCTTGCTTGTGTCTCTCCTGATACAGCTCTTCTTCAGGTATATGAATCACTCGATTTGTTAACCAAGTCGAAAAACAATCAACTAGGATCACCTCATAATCTAAATAACGGTTGCATGAACTAACAAGCTCATTTGGTTTTTCAACAGTCCCCCAATCACTAGGGCGGCGTTGTTGATGCTGCTCAATCCGCCTTTGCATCTCAGCATCGGTGTTTACACCAAATGCAACATATAGAACAGACTGATCAAAGGAGGCAGCAAGCTTTTCAGCAAACTCACTCTTTCCTGATCGTACTCCTCCTGTTATATAGGTTATCGTCATTTTCTCCATTTCCTCTCTTCGACAACTTCTTGTAGTGTGGCTAGGAGTTCATCATTTTCCTGCTTTGTTCGAACAGCTATCCGAAAATCATGTAAACTTAAGCCGGGGTACATGGCACAGGAGCGAACCATAACCCCCTTTTTGCCCATTTCCCATTGTAAGTCCTCTGCTAAAATCGACCCAGGAAGGCGAACCAACAGAAAATTGGCTTGTCCAGGGAAAACAAACCATCCTAACCGGTCTTCTATTAAATTCTTCAAATATTCTCGTTGTTCCTCGATTAGCGTAATCGTTTTTTCTTCATAATCGAGCTCCTCTAAACAGATCTCTCCTGCGGCAAGCGCTAACTGATTTACACTCCAAGTTACTTGTTTTTCTTGTAATCTTTCAATTATTTTCGGATCGGACACTGCATAGCCAAGACGTAATCCTGGAATAGCATAAAATTTAGTCATCGAGCGAACAAAAATGATATGTTTATAGTTTGCTAAGTCAGGCATTAATGTTACTTGTTTATTTTTCGGAAGAAAATCGATAAATGCTTCATCAACAACGAGAAATGTATTTGAAGCTTCTGCCTGTTCAGCAATCGCTCTCAACTCTTCTTCGCTATAGGTGACGCCGGTCGGATTATTGGGATGACCAATAAAAGCAAGGTCTACATCATCGAAAAGAGCAAATAAATCAGCGAGCTCAGGTTTAAAATGCTTCTCCACTTTACCAAAACAAGCCTTTATTTCTGCCCCGAAAGCCATTGACAATTTTTCATACTCAGAAAAGCAAGGATAAACAACTCCAACTGTTTTAGGCTGTAACGCTAATATAATTAAAGCCATACACTCTGCAGCCCCGTTGCCAATGACTAAGTGTTCTTCGCCAATGCCTAACCTTTTGGAGAGCTTCTCCTTTAACTTGCGTTGAGCCGGGTCTGGATAATGAACAATGGTTTCAAGCTGATCACGAAGCACCTGCATCACCCGTGGCGGCGGTCCCAGTGGATTTATGTTCGCACTAAAATCCAACAGTGGCTGTGAAACCAATCCAAACTGCTTTTGTGCGGTAAGGAGATCACCACCATGGCCATATTTTTCAATCCATGCCATTAAAACTCAATTCCTTTCACCGCTTGAACCCCGTCCTGGTAATAATGCTTTACTTCTTTCATTTCGGTCACTAAATCGGCAGCCGCGATAATCTCGTCCTTGGCAGAACGGCCAGTAATAACAAGATGCATGTCAGAAGGGCGGTTATCAATTAACTGCACGACCTCTTGCAGGGGTAGAACGTCATCGATTGGGAAGGTTTGGATTGCTAAAGCATTGTTTAATTCATCCAAGATGACAAGATCATATTCCCCTGAATTCACCTTTTCTTTCGTAAATGCCCATGCCTTACTTAAGGCTTCGCGATGCTCCTCCGGTGTTTTTGTCCACGTAAATCCGATGCCAACTTGATGCATTTCAATCCCAAGTTTTTCAAAGCTGATTTTCTCACCATAAGTCCTGCTTGGTGATTTAATAAATTGAATCATTAACACACGCTGACCTCGACCGGTTGCCCGAATCGCGAGCCCTAATGCCGCGGTCGTTTTACCCTTCCCATCACCGGTGTAGACCAATACCAATCCTTTTTTCTCGCTCATTGTTAGCACCACCTTCCCCTTTACTCTATTTGCAGACAGATTAATTACCCTTCAATCTCCTCAAACCACTTAATTTTCTCCCTTAACGAAACAACCTCACCAACCAGAACAATCGCCGGATGAGTAATCTCTGCCTTCAGTACGACTTCCTCAATATCCGCTAAACAACCCGTTACTGTTTTTTGCCTGTCTGTTGTTCCCCATTGAATGACGGCCACTGGTGTCTCAGCACTTTTTCCATGGGCAATCAATTGCTGACAAATATAACTCAAATTGCCAATCCCCATATAAAAGGCAATCGTATCAATTCCGGTTGCAAGCGCAGACCAATTAATATGATCGGCGTTCTTTTCAGCACGGCCATGACCGGTTACCATCGCAAAAGATGATGCAAAATCACGATGAGTAATCGGAATACCTGCATAGGCCGGTGCAGCGATACCAGAAGTAATCCCTGGAATAATTTCAAATTGAATTCCGTGCTCCGCCAACACTTCAGCCTCTTCACCAACCCGGCCAAAAACGCATGGGTCTCCACCCTTCAATCGCGTTACAATCTTACCCTTTTGAGCATGATCCACTAATAATTCGTGGATTCTATCTTGAATTACGCCATGCTTGCCCGGAAGCTTTCCAACAAAAATTAGTTCTGCGTCAGGCTTAGCATAGGATAATAGCTTTTCATTTACTAAACGGTCATAAAGAATGACATCCGCTTCTTGGATACATTCCATTCCATAAACCGTAATGAGCTTTGGATCGCCCGGTCCAGCTCCAACTAAATAAACCTTTCCAACTGTCATCTTTTGCGACACTCCTCTCTTATTCTTTTCCTGAAATTCCTGCGGAAGAAAATGTCGCCATTTCTTTTAACATTAAAACCGCTGATTGTAAAATTGGAAAGGCTACTGCTGCCCCTGTACCTTCGCCAAGGCGGAATCCTAAATCAAGCAACGGCTTTTTACCTAACAGATTAATAGCCGTTTCATGGCCCACTTCAAATGAACGGTGACCCATAATCATATAATCGCCAGCATCACTAGAAATCTCCTTAGCAAGGATAGCTGACACAGTACAAATAAATCCATCTACCAGAATCGGAATTCGATATGCTGCAGCAGCAAGCATCGCCCCGGTCATCGCCGCAATTTCAAGACCACCGAGTTTCGCTAACACATCAATTGGATCATTCCGGTCAGGCTTGCGCGCCTCGATTCCTCGCTTGATAACAGCTTGTTTGTGTGAGATTTGTTCGTTCGCTAATCCCGTTCCACCGCCAACAAGCTCCGTAATATCCTTTCCACTTAACACGGCTAAAATAGCACTGCTAGGCGTTGTGTTGCCAATTCCCATCTCTCCAACGATCAAGCATTTAATTCCTTGCTGTTTGATCATTGCTTCTGCACGCTCATAGCCAACAGCTATCGCCTGTTCTGCTTCAGCGCGAGTCATCGCGTCTTCTACACAGAAGTTTCTCGTACCGTAGCGCACTTTTTTATTCACTACACTTTCTTGGTTCAAATCTGAAGCAACACCAACATCGACAATTTCAAATTTCGCTCCGATTTGACGGCTAAAAACATTAATTCCTGCCCCGCCATAAACAAAGTTCATCACCATTTGCGAAGTGACTTCTTGAGGGTAGGCAGAAACGCCCTCTTGCACAACCCCATGGTCTCCAGCAAACACGATTACACCCGGAGGCGTTACGGTTGGGAATGCCTCCCCTGTTATTTCAGCTAACTGGATGGCAATTTCCTCTAATCTACCGAGACTCCCTAGCGGTTTTGTTAATGTATCAATATACTCGGCTACCTTTTGTCCATTTTCTTTATTTACTGGTTGAATGGTTTCGGAAATGTTCATTTTACTATTCCCCTTTTTTTAAATTCATTCATTTTCTGCTCAATCATATCCATTTTTACATGCGATCTTACATGGTCGGCTAATCGATCAAATGCTTCTTCTCGTAATAGATTAAAGGAAACGCGGTCGTTAATCGGTCCTAGTCCTTTTTTTACCCGAATCCCATTAATAAGCGCCTCCCGAAAATCGTCATTGTGGAAAATACCATGAAAATACGTGCCAGCAGCCGTTTCGTCTTTATTTTTACAGCCATCCAGCCCTAATCTAGTTGAAATAAGTATTTCACTATCTTGACTGACTAGTGAAGTACCCATATGAATCTCGTACCCTTTAACATTGAATATTTTACCACAAAAGGATATTTCGCCCTCTGATTGAACAGTCTTTTTTTCCTTTGTAATTGTTGTTTCAACTGGAAGCAGTCCAAGTCCATCGGTTAATTGAAGTGGTGACTCCACCCCAAACGGGTCCGCAATCGACCGCCCCATCATTTGATAACCGCCGCAAATCCCAAAAATCTTCGTTTTTTTCTTAGTATGTAAATCGATTATTTTTCTTGCCAGACCGCTTTCTTGTAAAAACTGATAGTCTTCAATCGTATTTTTACTTCCTGGTAAAATAATTAAATCAGGTTCCTTAAGCTGGTCCCCATTCGTTATAAAACGAACATGACAATCCGATTCAACAAAAAAAGGATCCACATCGGTGAAATTGGATATTTTCGGATATTGAATGACGGCTATGTCAATGTCCTTGTCGCTATTTTGCATGGAAGTATATTGATTTAATATGACCGAATCCTCGGCATCGATGTTTAAGTTTGGTAAATATGGAATAACCCCCAGCACAGGTTTTCCCGTATATTTTTCAAACCATTCCAAGCCTGACTCTAATAACCGAATGTCACCACGAAATTTATTAATAATCACTCCGACAACGCGGTCGCGGTCCTCCGGTTCCATGAGCTGAAGGGTGCCTACTAAACTCGCAAACACCCCTCCTTTTTCAATATCACCTATTAAAATAACCGGTGCATTCGCCATCCGCGCTACGCGCATGTTGACGAGTTCGCGATCATTTAAATTAACTTCCGCCGGACTTCCGGCGCCCTCAATTACAATTCGATCATTCGCCTCGGAAAGACGACCTAACGCTTCTTCAATCAACTTTAGACCTGTTTGAAAAAAATCCTGGCGGTAAGCACCTGCCTCCATGTTTCGAAATGGTTTCCCATGAACGACAACTTGCGCTTGATTGCCGCGGTTTGGCTTGAGCAGAATTGGATTCATATCAGTAGTTGCCACCACACCTGCCGCTTCCGCTTGGACACCCTGAGCCCGACCAATTTCTTTCCCATCAATCGTTATATAGGAGTTTAGCGCCATATTTTGCGATTTAAACGGCACCGTTTTCCATCCGTCTTGGGCAAAAATACGGCAGAAGGCGGTGACAATTACACTCTTTCCGGCATCGGAATGTGTGCCTTGAAACATAATCGGAACAGCATTAGCCATTTGCTTTTATCTCCTTACATTGGTTAATCCAATTTTCTACCATGGCCGGGCAGGATCCAAAATGAAAATGAGTGTATCCGGCAATTAACTGACCGTTCAAGTACCCCTCTTCCTTTATCCCGCGCATTCCTTTTGTTTGATAAGCAGGGGATATTTCATCTTTTGGATGGAAGGTAGAATAGTGGAACTCATGCCCTTTCGCCTGAAGATTACCCGCTAATAAAAAGTTTCCTGTCGAGCCGGTAATTTCTCGATAGCCTAGTGCAGCCAGCTTCGTCTGCATTTTTACCGTACCAGGGATCAGACCGACCATTTCATATGTTTGGTTGTCCGATGTTTCAATTGCTTCTGTTAAAAACATAAAGCCGCCACACTCAGCCAAGGTTGGCAATCCTGCTTCGATTGCTGCTTTAATTGATTGTTTAACGAGCTTTTGATCCGCAAGCTCCTCGGCAAACTCTTCCGGAAACCCGCCGCCAATATATAGACCATGAATATCTTGCGGAACCGTTTCTCCAGCTAACGGGGAAAACGGAACGAGCTCAGCTCCATAAGCCTCGAGAATTTCCAAATTTTCTTCGTAATAAAAATTAAACGCCGCATCTCTTGCCACAGCAATTCTTACCGATGGTTCGCTCTGTCTTGTAAACTGACTTTCTTTTATTTCCAATTGAGGTGCCTCCGCCAGCTCATAAAGCCGGTCAATATCCACTGTTTCTGCCACCACAGCGGCTAATTTTTCGAAAAAGGGATCAAGCTCACCCCGTTCGACAGATGGAACCAATCCGAGGTGCCGTTCTGGAATGGATAGTTCTTCATCACGTTTTAAATAGCCGACCACTGGAATCCCGCACTCCTGTTCAATTGCCGTTTTAACGATGTTAAAATGACCAACGCTGCCAACCCGATTGGCAATCACAGCAACAATATTTGTGTCGGGCTCTAACAGTTGAAATCCTTTGACAATCGCTGCGGCGCTTCGGGCCATGCTGGCACAATTCACGATTAGCACAACCGGACTTTTCGTAATCATACTAATCTCAGCTGTCGTCCCGGCATTATTGGTTGGATCCTTCCCATCATAGAGGCCCATGACACCCTCAATAATCGAAATATCCGCGCCTTTGCTGCCTCGCTCGACAATCTCTTTCACTAGCTCTGACGAAAGCATCCAGCTGTCTACATTCCTTGAAGGTCTGCCCGTAACTGCTGTATGATAGGTGGGATCAATATAATCGGGACCACACTTAAAGCCTTGAACCGTATAGCCCTTCTTCCTTAATGCGGCCATGATACCGATCGTCATCGTTGTTTTCCCGACCCCGCTGCCGGTACCGGCAATCACCAATCTTCTATTCGACATAGCTTTTTACGCCTCCCTTCAGTCATTCAAATGGAATAACCGCAACTGATATCGTTACATTTCCGGACTTTTTCTTAACGAGTTCAAGCTTTTGGGCACCGCTGTATAACAGGGCCGCCGGCTCACTCACTCCATAAGCACCAGTGTATTTATACACCGTCTCGGACGGCTCCTGACACTGAATCGTATTTAGTTGATTAGGAGAATAATAGACAAACTCCCAGCCATTGGCCTCGACCACTTCAAGCAAGCCTATTTCATCCTTTTTCAAATCAATCGTACAAATCGCTTTCACACTTTTCTTTGCGAATTTCAGTTCCGCTAAAGTTTCGGTGATGACCGCGTCAATTTCAGCTGCCGATGTGCCGCGATTGCAGCCAATCCCTAGCGCCAGCACTTTGGGACGATATAAAACTCCATTGGCTAAGATTTCGTTTTCTGTTTCTGATAAAATACGATGGGATATTACTAGTGCAGCTCCATGCGGTTTCTGCAACGCTTCTTCAACGGATGAATACAGGCTAAATTGTTCAGGGAGCGGCCGGTCATATGTCCACCATTCCCTTTCTCCCGATTCTTGAACAATCGCAATACTTTCCTCATTCACCACCGCGGCGCTGACCGGTGTTAACTTTTCCGCTGATTCCCAAACCCAGCCAAACCGCTTCCCAAACAAATCAACTGGGATCGTTTGCTGGACGTCAGAGGCAGTGGTGATGATCGGCCTTGCAGCGAGCACTGCCGCTACCTCTCGAGTCAGCTCATTCGCCCCGCCGAGATGTCCTGATAAAACACTGATGACATTTTCCCCTTTATCGTCAATCACGACGACAGCAGGGTCTGTTTTTTTATCTTTTAACAAAGGCGCAATCATCCGCACCACCGCACCTAGCGAAATAATAATGATCAGCCCCTGATATGATTGAAACAAAGCTGGGAAAAGAAGACGGACGCTTCCTGTAAAGGTTTGAATCCCGAGCCTTTGTTCATCCCCTTTAGCATGCTTGCTCATATAATAGACATCGGCATTTTGAAACGCTTTTCCCAGTCTTCTCGCAATATCTGTCCCATGCTTCGTAATCGCAA
Source organism: Neobacillus terrisolis (assembly GCF_051233475.1). Lineage (NCBI taxonomy): Bacteria > Bacillati > Bacillota > Bacilli > Caryophanales > Bacillaceae > Neobacillus > Neobacillus terrisolis. The sequence goes on from NZ_JBKFGH010000002.1 coordinate 245,048, forward strand.
CAACTGCATAATCTCCCTGCTGCCTGATTTTCGGAATGACTTCCTCCTGCAGGGTAATCATTATGCGTCAACCTTTCGGCGATAGCCATGGGTAAAGTGCTTATCATAAAGCTTGGAGCGATAATCCTTATTATGAATATTTTCATCTAACGCCCAGCCGGCCAAAATCATCGCTTGGCTGCGAATCCCATTGCTTCGCATCGCCTCATCTAAATTTTCCACCGTTGTTCTGATAATCTTTTGATCAGGCCACGACGCTTTATATACAACAACAACTGGAGTCTCCTTGCTCCACCCGGCATCAAGCAATTCTTTAATCACCTTTTTAGTTAGTGTTGCACTTAAGAATAAGGCAATCGTGCATTGATGTTCCGCTAAATCGCGGAGCTTTTCCAGTTCCGGTACAGGAGTTCGGCCCTCTGCACGAGTAAGAATAACGGTTTGCGTTAAATCAGGGATCGTTAACTCTGCCCCGGCCGCTGCCGCCGCTGCAAACACAGAACTAACACCAGGAATAATCTCAACTTCAATGCCGGCTTTCTTGATGAGAACCATTTGTTCCATAATCGCCCCATACATCGCCGGATCTCCTGTATGCACGCGGACCACCATTTTGCCCTGCTGAATTCGGTCGATCATCACATCAACCATCTCTTCTAAATGCATGCCCGCCGTCTTTAATACTTCTGCTGACGGCTTTGCTTTTTGAACAAGCTCTTCACTGACAAGGGAATCGGCATACAGAACAACATCCGCTTCCTGGAGCAGCTTTAAGCCTTTAACGGTAATTAAATCCGGGTCACCGGGACCCGCTCCTATTATGTAAAGCTTCATGTTATTTTCTCACCACCATTAACGTTAAATATTCAAGCTCCACACCTTCAAGCTCAGCTGCGCTCCAAATAACTTCTTCATCAGAGGTAACCTTCGTTACAACCGATGCTTTATGAAGTAAATCTAAATCCCGCAGCACTTCAAGCATCGAATCAATTACTTTTGCTACTTTGATAAAAATAACGCAGTCATGGTCTTGCAATACTTTTTTCATTGCTTCATAATCATCACGTGCCGGCACAATCGCAACCTTTTCATCTCCATCAGCCAAAGGCAAGCCAAGCCGTGATGCCGCCCCATTGATCGAAGAAATGCCCGGTACCACCTCAATGTTCACTTCCGGATACCGTTCCTGCATGAGCCGCATCATATGAATAAACGTACTGTATAATAACGGATCACCTTCCGTTACGAACGCGACATCCTTGCCCTGCTGAAGCTTTTCCCATACACTATCAACCGTTTCATTCCATTTTTTATCTAATACTTCCTGGTCCTTTGTCATCGGAAAAACGAGCCCGATTAGTTCTTTTTCTTGCGGGCGGAAATAAGCATCGATGATTTTTTGTGCATAACTCTTACTGCCTCGCTGTTTTTTCGGATAGGCAATGACCGGAGACTCCTTTAATTTGCGGAATGCCTTAACCGTGATCAATTCCGGATCACCTGGGCCAACCCCTAAGCCATATAATGTTCCTAACATGTTATTTTTCCCCTTCCTCTCGCTCTGCTGCAATAATGTAGATTGGATTTAATGCGTCAAATCGGGTTAAATTTAAAATCGGCTGACTTCTCGAAATTTGAACTAACGTTATGTCCGTCTTAAAGCCCCGTTCTTTAAAGGCCGACATCGCTTCAGCCAAATTTTCAATTGTCACCGCGTTCAAGACAATCCGTCCGTTTGGCTTCAAGCGGCTGCAGCACACATCTAGTATCGCTGCCATTCCTCCGCCAGTACCACCAATAAAGACAGCATCCGGATCCGGAAATTCCGCTAATCCTTCAGGCGCTTTACCATGAACGACGGTTGCATCGACACGGAACTTAGCTAGATTTTCACGGCAATTTTCGAGATCTGCTTCGTTTTTTTCGACCGCATAAACGCTTCCCTCACATGCAATTCTTCCAGCCTCAATCGCCACTGAACCCGTACACGTTCCAATATCCCAAACGACACTGTTTTCTTTTAAGCGAAGTGCACTTAAGCTTAATGTTCTGATTTCTTTTTTCGTAATTAAGCCCTTAAGCGGCTTGCGCTGAATAAATTCTTGATCGTCTATCCCTAATGGCCAAGTTGGGCCTTGTTTTGCTTTTTTAAGAACAACAACATTTAGTGGCGAAAACTGTTCATCGATCATTTCTTCCAGTTGATACCAGCGGCATCGTTCTGTTTCCCCGCCAAGATTTTCAGCCACGAATGCCTGGTATTCTGTCATGCCAAACGATAGTAAGTAGTTTGCCAGTTTGTTAGGTGAATTTTCGGCATCGGTTAAAATCGCAACCTTTTCCTTGCCGTCAATCCGTTGAGCTAACCCCTTCATGCTTCTGCCGTGAACACTGGTCAGATAGGCGTCCTGCCAACGTTCGCCCATTCTCGCAAACGCCAGCTGAATCGAGCTGACATTCGGATAAATCTCGATCGGCAATTTTCCTGATAAGTAACTTCCGATACCATAAAATAACGGATCCCCAGATGCGAGGATGACCACATTTCTGGTTTCATTTTTCAAACTTTCAACGATTGTGGTCAGCCCGCCTTCGATAATCCTTTTTTCACCGGTGTACTCCGGGAAAAAGCTGAGATGGCGCTTTCCTCCAATGAGAACTTCACTTTCCTCAATCCACTTTTCATACAGCGGGATCAGGCTTAACCTGCCATCGTCCCCCATCCCAATTAATTTAATTGCTTTCGTCATTTCGGACAGCCTCCCCTAAAAACTCTCCCTTTAGTGTATAAAGAGAAGTGCTTACTTCGATGCCGCCGCCAACCTCGCGGAGCGCAGCCAGACAGCAATAATCACAAAGGTTTGCAAAAAACGGTTGCAATCCTGCTGCCAACATCATATCGCCAACCTGTGAAGCCGTATTCGCTTCGAGGATTTGTTTGGTGACTTCCTTGGCAGCCCCAGCCTCTTCAGCAATTTTAGCCAAAAAAGAAAAATCGACCGGCGCGCTTTTCGAGTGGACCATCATCACCCCTTGTGCCACCTTTGAAAACTTGCCCATCATCCCGACCATGGACACTTTTTTCACCCCAAGCCGTTTGCACTGCTTCAGGGTAAAACCAACAAAATCCCCCATTTCAATAAAAGCCTCTTCTGGGAGTTGAGGATATTGTCTCATTCCATATTTTTCACTGCGCCCGCCTGTGGTGATAACGACATGGTCACAGCCGCTGGCACGAGCCACGTTTAAGGCTTGAACGATACTTGCTTTATAGGCAGACGTCGAAAATGGGACCACGATTCCGCGCGTCCCTAAAATCGAAATACCACCGATAATTCCCAAGCGGCCATTTAACGTTTTTTTGGCGATTTCCTCTCCGTCCGGAACTGAAATCACGATACTGATACCGTTGTTGGTGCCGAATTCCTTTAGCAATTCCTCGGCAGTCTCCGTAATCATTTTTCGGGGGACAGGATTAATTGCTGCTTCACCCACAGGGACCGGTAATCCTTCTTTCGTGACACGTCCGACACCAACGCCGCCATCTAGTGTAGTGCCGGGTTGGTCTGACCATGTCACCGTTGCGATTATTTCCGCTCCATGCGTGGCGTCCGGATCATCTCCACCGTCCTTGATTACCGTTGCTTGTGCTTTTGTTTCGTATACTTCACAGTTTTCAATTTGAAAAGTAGCAAACCGGCCCACTGGAAGGAAAATCGTTGCTTCCGTTTGTCTTTCTCCGGTGAGCAAAGCAGTGAGCGCGGCCTTTGCCGCAGCCGTTGCGCACGCTCCTGTTGTATAGCCTTGTCTTAATTTTTTTTGTTGATTAGTGTCATGGACTTCTTCGGACATGATTACCTTGATTCCTCGCTTGGTTCTATGTCGTTTTTTTCAACTCTTATTTAAATGCCTGTGCAATGTAAAAACCTGTGAGCATTACCACTTTTCTTTAGGCATTCTGGGGTAGGATCATGTGCTGATCGTTCCCAGTTTCCTGATTTTTGTGCCTTCTCGGGCACGACCACGCGATGATCATTCCCGTCTTCCTGCTTTTTGCGCCTTTTCGGGCACGATCACGCGCTGATCGTTCCCGTCAGCTCAACTTTTCCGCCTCCACGGGCACATTCACGCGCTGATTGTTCCCTTCTTCCCCATTTTTTCGCCTTCACGGGCACATTCACGCTCTGATCGTTCCCGGCTTCCTCATTTTTTCGCTTCCTCGGGCACATTCACGCGTTGATCGTTCCGGTCAACTCACTTTTTCTTCCTCCACGGGCACATTCACGCGCTGATTGTTCCCGTTAACTCACTTTTTCCGCCTCCACGGGCACATTCACGCGCTGATCGTTCCCGACTACTCACTTTTTCTGCCTCCACGGGCACATTCACGCTCTGATCGTTCCCGTCTTCCTCATTTTTTCGCTTCCTCGGGCACATTCACGCGCTGATCGTTCCCGTCTTCCCCATTTTTCCGCCTCCACGGGCACAATCAAACAGTTCAACCCCTCATAAGCATAAGAACCAACTTTCTCCAATAATCCACTACACCTGTTCAGCAAGCAGTGTTATCGCATTTAGCGCAGCAACCGTTACCGTGCTGCCACCCTTTCGTCCAACATTGGTGATGAACGGAATATTAAGCTTGGCCAGTTCTTCCTTTGATTCCGCCGCAGAAACAAATCCAACCGGAAGACCAATGACCAATCCTGGCTTTGCTTCACCTTCTTTTACAAGACGAATTAATTCTAATAAAGCAGTAGGCGCGTTCCCGATTGCAAAAATTCCGCCGTCTGCTTCACGAATTGCTTTTCTCATCGAGATAATCGCGCGAGTAGTATTCAAACGCTTCGCTTCCTCAACAACATCCGGGTCTGATATATATACCTTCACTTCGCCGCCGTATTTTTCGATTCTTGCTTTGTTTACGCCGCTTTGAATCATTTGCACATCTGCAACGACTTGTTTACCACTGCGAATCGCGTTAATTCCTGCTTCAATTGCATCCCGATGAAATAATAAACTTTTTCCTAATTCAAAATCGGCCGAAGCATGAATAACCCGTTGCGCAACCTTGTATTGTTCAGGAGTAAACGGATGTTCCCCCACCTCTTCATCAATCATTTGAAAACTTACTGTTTCGATTTGTTGCGGTTGAATTGTTACTGGTTTAAACTCTGTACGGAAATCCATACTAATACCCATCTCCCTGTTCAAAAATTTTTCTATTAAGTGCAGGATAATAAAGCAGTTTTTAAAGCTATCAACACACCTGAAAAATCACGGTAAACCTGACCATAATTTATCACCGGCCGACTAATCAGAATGGTTTCAATCCCCAATTCCTGTGCCGCTGCGATCTTCTCGTCTACCGAACCAATTTGTCCGCTCTCTTTTGTAACCATCAAAGTAACGCCATATTGCTTATATAGGGCCTTATCGAACTCTTTCGTAAAAGGCCCCTGGATGGCAATGATATTCTTTTGAGGAAGCCCCAGACTTTCACATTTTTCAAGATTATCAATTCTAGGTAACATCCGTGCGATGAGCCTCACATCCGGGATTCCTAACAATTTTTCGGTAAAAATTTGGAGTGTTTTACTGCCGGTTGTCAGCATGATCACACCCTTTTTGCGAGCGGCAGCCTCTGCTGCTTCCTCGTAGCTTTCTACAACTGTTAGTTTTTCATATTGATAGACCTGGGACTCACGCTCATAACGAATGTAAGGAACGCCAGCGTTTTCCGCAGCGCTCATTGCATTTCGAGATGCTTCTTCCGCAAACGGGTGACTGGCATCGACGACAGCCTGCACTGCCTTTTCCTCTATGAAACTAGTCATTTCCACTGCCGTTAATCGACCAACTCGCACATCGATTCCCACCTGTTGCAGTTCCTTCGCTGCATTTTCTGTTACAACCGTGGCGATGAGCGGGTAGCCCGCTTCTTTTATTTTTAATGCAAGATTCCGAGCATCACTTGTTCCAGCCAGAACGAGAATCATGATGGCTGACCTGCCTTTTCCTTTTGGGAATGCTCGTGATGATCATCTGTATGATTGTGATCGTGGTGAGCATGGACATGACCATCGAGATGATCGTGGTCATGATGATGCCCATGATCGTGCCCCTGGCCATGATGATGTTCGTGATCATGATCGTGCTCGTGCCCGTGCCCATGATGATGCCCATGGTCATGATCGTGGTCATGATCGTGGTGATGATGATGTATGTGCTCCATCACGCCAAGACGATATTGACATGTATCGCAGTTCATTTTCACTTCATCCTTAAGCGCCTCATCGACTCGATCCATTAAAATCGTTTCTAATTTTGGATGAAAGCCGAAATAACCAGCCAGCTTGAATTCAATTCCAGGATATTTACCTTCAAAGTCAGAGATCATATTCTCAAGACGCTTGATTAAGATACCGGTGAACAAAAAATATGGTAAGATCACTACTTTTTTTGCCCCCAGGCGGATGCAGCGATCAATCCCTTCATCGACAAGCGGGTTCGTTACACCCATAAAAGCCGATTCTACGAAGTTATATTTTGTTTTTTCCCATAAAAGCCTTGCCATTTTGTACAAATCGCTATTGGCATCCGGATCACTCCCGCCTCGGCCCAATAATAAAATGGCCGTATCCTCTCCGGGACTGTCCACATCTTCCCCAATTTCCGCCAACCTTGTGGTAAGAATGGAAATGTTCTCTTCATGGATTCCAATCGGTCTGCCGTACGTGAATCCGACATGAGGATATTTTTGACGAGCCTCATCGATTGCTGCTGGGATGTGTATTTTTGAATGCCCTGCCGGTAAAAGCATGATCGGAATCACAACAATGTGGCTGGCCCCTTTTCCAACACAATTATCAATTCCCTGATTCACATTCGGGAGTTCAAACTCTAAAAAACATGTTTCGACTAGTAATGAAGAGTCCATCTGCTCCTTCATCTTCGCGATAAACTGTCGAACCTGATCGTTTCCTTCCTGATCCCTGCTTCCATGCCCAACAAATAAAATTGACTGCATTGTAGTTCCTCCCCTTATGTATATCTGATTGTTCGTAAACGTTTAATCACCACATGCAGCTGCTTCGACTTCCAGCTTTGGTGTAATATCCTGGTACACGAAACCCTGCACTTGTTTTACACGCTTAAAGAATTTGTAGAAGCGCTCATTTGGATATCCCAAGTCCTTATAATCTTGAATAATATTCTCGACAATGCTGACGATTTGTTCCGGTGCAATCCCTTCTGCTACTATTTGCCCGGGATGACCATTGCGGCCTACTGTTTTCCCGCCTAAAAATAAATCAAATGCACCTTTGCGATAAACAATGCCAATATCCTCTTTTACCGCTCCATAACATGCCATTCCACACCCGTTAAAACCAAGCTTAAGCTCCTTCGGAAGCTCCATCCCGCCAAGCCTGCTCTCAAGTTCCTCCGCGTAAGGAATACTATCCTTCTTGTCACCATCACAGAAATCACAAGCCTTTATCGTCAAGACATCCCCGACAGGTGCTAAGCTAAATCCTGCTTCAGCCAATCTTTCAATTACCTCGTTCGGATTATAAGTCGGAATTTGCAATTTTAAATGATGATCCTGCGTGTACTCCATGATTCCGTTCTCACCAACTACCTCTGCCAAAACTATCATTTGTCTAGCAGTAAATTTCTTATTGGCAACACCAGGGCTTACGGCCAATTCAAAAATGGTTTCCATGTCTTGCGGCGACACGTTCTGTTGAAACGGCTCCACATTTTCGCCATTCACCATTTTCAAAGCAAGTTCGGCCATTTCCCGGAAGGAAAGCTCCTCGTTATTGGTCGCTTGCAATACTGGTGCTGGATTTACTTGCTCAAGTGCCCACGGCTCGGCTTCCTTTTGCAAACGCTGGTGGAGCTTGAGCGGTTGCTCAGTTTGATTCAACGTATATTTCCGTTGATAGCCTCGCGGGGTAATCATTAAATCGTCATATAGAAACGTAGAGGAGTTCCCGATAATAACGGTCGTTAACATCCCGATCTCATGATTGAGCATTTCCTTTAAATTTGTGACGACAACCTGCTCACGGTCGCGGTAGGCACTTTTAACTAAGCCAACCGGGGTGTCAGGTGAACGATACTTCAACAGAATCTGTTGAGCCTCAGCAATTTGCCGTGTTCTACGGCCACTTTTCGGATTATAAAGGGCAATGACAAAATCTGTTTTTGCTGCTGCGTCAATTCGGCTTTCAATCAAATTCCACGGTGTTAAATGGTCACTTAAGCTGATCGTACAAGCATCGTGCATGACTGGAGCCCCTAGTAATGACGCACAAGAATTAATCGCGGAAATACCAGGGATGATTTCTACCTCAACACCGGTTTCTTTTTTCCAGCCCTTCTCAATCAGTACCTCGTAAATAAGACCGGCCATCCCATAAACACCGGCATCACCACTCGAGATAACCGCCACCTTATTGCCTCGCTCCGCTTGCTTAACAGCTTCTTGAGCCCGGCTCACTTCTTCAGTCATACCGGTACTAATAATCTCTTGATCTGTTAATAATCCTTCAATTAAGTCAACATACGTTTTATAACCGATTACCATATTACTTTCTTGAATGGCCTCTCTAGCTCTTTCTGTAACATGCGCAAAACTTCCCGGCCCAAATCCAATAACGAGCAGTTTCCCCTTCATCTAAATTCCACCTTTCAATATTTCAACGAGCATGGTGATTCCAAGCACTAAGCTGTAAATTCCAGTAACTAAACCAAGTAAAAGAAATAAGGATTTTCTTAATCGAGCCTTCATAAAACCCCAAGTAAGCAGGAAGGCGATTAGAACAGTTGAAATTAACAACCCGACCACAAACAAAATCAATTGAACGGTGGCTGCCGCAAAAGTATGATCTCCGGTAACATTGGTGAGGATCGTAATTTGCGTCGGACTTTCAACCCCTATTCCATGAATAACACCGATAATAAAAGCACTAATGATTCCGAGGTGCAAAGGGGTTAACCGTTTTTCAATCCCTTTTAGGTTTGTTTTTTCAGCACATTTTGCTAGAAAAAGAAAAATGATTTGCAAGCGGCTTTTATACTCGTACCCTTCTTTTTGTTGGAAGAGTGAATACATCATATATCCACCTAGAATCACAAGCGTGACCCCTACCAATAGTTCCATTTTTTGCCTGGTTTGTTCAGACATCTCTAATCCAAGGTAAATGGAAATAAATCCAATCGTAAGGACAATCGTGCCATGCCCTAATGCATACATCATCCCAAGTGATAGCTGCTTTCTTTTCTTCTTTTCACTGCCGACCATATCAGCAATTGCTGCAACATGATCCCCATCCATCCCATGGCGCATCCCAATCAAAATCGCTAATAGTGAATAAGTATATAATTCGATGAAAATCCTCCCCTTTTCGCTTACGTCGTTTTCAAATCGCTGTGTTGGACTTGCCAGTTGATTTCCGCTCCAATCAACAAGTGAATAAAAATCCAAATAAAAACACCCCTGATCAGCAGGGGTGCGTAATAAATACATGGCAAAGTTGCCAAAAAAGCATTTTATCAGCACTTCCCACCCATAAGCCCGTAGGTTTTAGAAGTGTCTAGGTTAAGGCAGGTCTCCTGACTATGGTTCATTGTTCCAATGCGTCTTCCCAATTGTTCTTAGTGACAAATGCAATGGAACTCCCCAATACAGTGGCGGGTACCGTGACGGAATTTAACCGTTCTTCCCTTTTCACGCAATCTATGAATTTTGCGCACCTTTTCCTAAACGATATGTAGTTTTTGTTAGTCATTTTCGGTTCTATTAGAAGTGAAAGCGCAGTTGAACCATGTTAAAACGTAAAAAAATCCGTCCAGCAACGCCTGGACGGATTAATATAAACGAAAACAATCAAAGAGACTCTTTAGGTGCTTCCGTTTCACGTTCTCCATCCCCGAAGAAGCTGAAACTAGTTTCAATTAAGATTGGTCTCCTGACTCGTGTATCTTCCTACTACAGGACCTTCCCGTAAACACTATTTCTTGATAGTGTTAAACAGTGGTTCTCCTGGTTCGTCCACACATACAGTTGCGGGGGCAGTTCCGGTTTTTCACCTGATTCCCTATTAAGCCACATGGCACCTTAATTGACTACTATATTAAATTATTATTTACATTTACACATTCCACATAGAACTAATAAACATATTATCTTAATTTTCTTCATATTTCAACATTAAAATATAACAAATGTCACTTCAACACAGCAAAGCGGCGGGGGACAGTCCCCCGCCGCTTTGCTGTGTTGAAGTTATTGTACAGCTCTTCTGATTTCCCGGGTTTTTATTTTTTCCCTTAAAGAGGCAACCGCAATCGAGCTTATAAGCCATAACAGAAGGCCTAAAATAATGCTCATGACCCAATCATGACTTGTTTGCAGAACGAGTAAAACAGTTGCCACACAAATAACTCCACCAATCATACCAAAAACCGAACCGTTTGCAATTTTACCTGCTTTCTTTGAACCCGATGCGAGTCCGACCATAAACACCGCTGTTAGCATGACAGCCGGAAACGCAGCAAAGATCCCCGCAAGTAATTCCCAAGGTGATAATACCGTGACTAAGTAGCTTAACATGACCGCTGTTCCGCCTAGTAAAAAACGAATCAATAATTCCTGCTTATTCATATTATCCACCTTTTAAAATATATAGGATGTAACGAAAACAACGATGATTGATACCGCAAACCAACAAATAACCGTTTGCACTAGACCTAATTTCCAGCCATGCTTCGGTAATAAATACCCTGCAATGATGGCCACAAGAATATTAACTCCCATCCCAATCATGGCGCCTTTTGACAATATAACCCAATGACTTATTAACTCTTCACCATTAAAATCCAACCGTGATGTTAGTAAAGCTGCCAAGTATACTGCCGGAAATGCCGCAAAGATTCCCCCTGCTCTTTCGCCCAGCTTTCTTGCCACAATAGTGGCGGCAACTACAGCTGATCCACCTAAAAGGAATCTTATTAACAAGGCACCAATTGAGATCTCCGTCACTACATTCCGCCTCTTTTCATCATAGCAACATTTGATTTATGAGCTGGAGTTTCTGTTAACACAAGATTTTTTTTATAAGCATGGTAATAAGCAAGAGCGACAAAAACAGAGCCACCCACTGCATTTCCTAAGAATACAGGTACAAAATTATGAAGGTATTCAAGCCATGTAAAGTGGCCGGCAAAAATGGCTGCTGGAATAACAAACATATTCGCAACAACGTGTTGGAATCCGATTGCCACAAAGGTCATTGTTGGAAACCAAATGCCCAATATCTTCCCTGTCATATCTTCTGAACCATAAGATAACCACACAGCAAGTGCTACCAACCAGTTGCAGCCAATTCCGGATAAGAAGGCTTGTATGAAAGTAGCTTCTAATTTATGTTCAGCAATAAAAATCGTTTTTTCAAGAAAAGGTCCTGTTTCTGTTAAACCTACAACATGTCCGAATACATAAGCTACAAATACTGCCCCAATAAAATTACTAATCGTAATAATCGACCAATTGGCAATCAGCTGCTTAAAACTTATTTTCCGAGCTAACCAGGCAAGTGGAACGGCCATCATATTTCCCGTTAATAGCTCGCCACCAGCAATTAATGTTAACACGAGTCCAATTGGAAACAGTGATGCCCCTAAAATAGTGCTGATTCCCGCAATGTCTCCGGTAAGCGGTGCAGTTACACGAATAAACAGCAAATAGCCCAATGAAATAAACGCCCCTGCTTGAAAACCTAATATGATTGATTTAAGTAATGAGTACTTTGTTTTTTTTGTTCCTGTTTCAACAGTAATATTAGCAATTTGTTCAGGCTTAAAAAAAGCCATGGTGATCATTCCCTTTCGACGAACAAAAATAATAGAAAAATAGTAAAATGTGAAGTTCGTCACAACTAAATCTTTTCCTTACCTATTTTAACGCATCTTTTCACACTAACCTTGTGAACTTTTTTCAAATGTTTTTGTAACGCTTTCATTGGTATTTCTAATAATATTTACCATCTAACTACAAGAAAAAGCGTTCTCATTTTATTTGGAACATCATTTCCAGATATTTTATTACCATATTAATTTTATTTGTATTACAATAAAACGTATTACTTTTTATAAAATTGAAAGAAGTGGAAGCATTGGCAGCTCGTCAAAAAAAATTAATCTATCTCACCTTAACTCTCGTCATGTTGGCATGGGGATTGAATGTTATTGCAACGAAGCTAATTGTCACTACCTTTATGCCAGTAACCATCACTGCTTTTCGAATATTTACTGCAGGAGTTTGTGTATTCGTCATCCTATTCTTTACAAGAAAAATTCGAATCCCGACAAAACGAGAATTACTGTTTATTCTGCTCGGCGGCTTCTTTAATGTGGTAGGACATCATTATTTTTTATCTATTGGACTTAGAAATACATCTGCTTCCAATGGTGGCCTTATTCTTGGAATGGGACCCTTATTAATTACCATTCTAGCCATTCTATTTCTAGGCAGTTCCGTCACGATGGCTCAAGTGGTGGGCATTGTCCTTGGTTTTTCAGGAGTCGCATTTGTAGTGTTGAAAAATGGAAATATTAGTGCGGTTTCACTTGGAGATTTGTATGTATTTATTTCAATTCTTTCGCAGGCGATCAGCTTTATTTTTATAAGTAAAATAGCCCGTTCATTGGACCCAAGATTAATGACGGGATACATGCTGTTATTTGGCTCAGTCATATTATTTATTATTAGCTTGATAGTGGAACCGGACGGATTAACAAGCTTGGCTCAAGGGTCATTCAACATCTGGGTTGTGTTTTTTGCATCAGCATTTATTGCAACAGCCGTAGGTCACATGGTATATAATTTTGCGGTTGGAGAAATCGGGGCAGCGGAGACTTCCATTTTTATCAACTTAAATCCCTTTTTTGCATTGATTGGTGCGGTAATCTTTTTAGGAGAAGAAATCGTTCCGACACAGATTATCGGCTTCATTCTCATCATCGCGGGCGTCATCATCGGCTCAGACATCTGGAAGGAAATGATGAAGAAATCCAAACTTAGAAAAGAAAAGCATTTAAGTGCTTAAAGATAATTAGCTAGGTGCCGTTGATTCGGAGACCAAATACCCTTTAAAACAAATAGGTGCCTGCCCCTGGTCACGTTACCAAGCTAACGTGCTGAGGGTCAGACACCTTGTTTTTATTTTGCGCTAATAAGCACCTTAACACTTTCTTCAAAGCGGTTCACAAATTGTTTTTGACTTGCACGGGCTAGTTTAAAGTATTCGTTCGTAACCTTTTGCCATCCGTTAAGTCTTTCACGTGAATAATGAACATAAGATTCACTATTTTCTTCAATGCTCTTTTCAAAGCGGTCAAACAAATCAAAAGTTGATTTAATTGGGGTAAGCGCAATTTCTTCTAATCGAGTAGATACGTCATTGAATTGATTGGTAAACTCGACACCACCCGCTTCGTTTGAAACTGGGAAATTATTTGAAATTTCTTTTACAATCTCATCATTCGTCTTTTTAGACTCGCGATATAAGCTGTTAAGTGATTTTCTGAATTCCTGATTTAATTTAATAACCTCTTTTAGCGAATTTAAGAAGGCATCTTCACGCTCTTCACGAAATTGTTTAGAACGCTCTAGGCTTTGTTCATACTGATCCCAAACTGTATCAACAAATAAATCAACTACATTTGTATCTTCGTTCGGCTCAACCTTTTTTTGGGCTGCTTTTAATACAACTTGTTCACTCTTTTTCGGATTCATTATTCTTTCTCCCCTTGTCCGCTTTTTTTTCTCTATTGGATCCTTCGTTTATAAAAGAAGGGATATAGAGCTCGAGAAAACTTGAATACATGTTAAAAAATTGATTTAGCATCGTTTGGTAGCTTTCCAATTGATTTGCATACCCCTTTAAATAGGAAACTCCCACGTCTGTAATCGTATAACGTCTTTTAGCAGGACCCGCACCTGTTGTATCCCACTCTGATTGAACTAAATTTTCTTTCTCAAGTTGGCGCAATAGTCGATATAAATTCCCTTGGTCAATCGTATGAAAGCCGAATGCTTGCAGCTTCTGGCTTATCTCGTATCCGTGAAGCGACATCCTGCTGAGAAGTAATAAAATAAAAGGCATTACAAAGTTTTTCGAAGGCTGAATGGATTGGGTTTCATTATTCTTTGTCAAGTGCTTTCCACCTCCACTTGTCTATATATGTATTTTACACCTATGGGTAATTTTGTGTCAATTAAGCATATATATAAATTAATAATATTTTTTCTAATTGATTACGATTCACCTGCGATGGGAATAAGGTGTACTAAAAACAAGTTGGAGGGATAAACAAGTGGGAAATTTCCTGATTAGTCGTTCCGGAATTCCTTTTTTACGCCTTGGTGCCGGTGAGCCTCTGATCCTTATTCACGGTTTAGGAGAAATGAAAGAAGGCTGGAACAATCAGTTCGAGCTAGCTGACCAATATGATCTCATTATCCCGGATCTCCGTGGACATGGGGATCACAAAAATACAGAAGGGATCTCCATCCACAATTTCGCACGTGACATCATTCATTTACTTAAAGAACTTAATATTGAAAACGCTCACATTTGCGGTCTATCAATGGGAGGGCTTGTCGCCCAAGAAATATATCGCCAAAACCCGAAATTTTGCCGCACATTGATGCTCGTTAGCACGTTTCACTTTATTCCGAAACAGCTTGGGCGTTTGCTTTATCGAATGCGAAAAACGCGAGCAAAGTCTGTCTCAATTGAAACCCAAAAGGAAATTGCCGCCCGAGTTTGTTTGTATTCATGGAGTGAGGAAAATTATAAGCATTTTCTTGATTTTTACAGACCTGACCAAGAAGCTTATATAAAATCGGTTGAATCCTGTATGAAGGTTAATAATTTATCGCTTTTGCCAAAAATAAAAATTCCAACACTCATTATTGGCGGACAATATGATGCTGTTACACCTGTTTGGATTCAATTTATGATGCATAAACAGATTGACACATCAGAATTTGTGATTATGAGAAACGCCGGCCACGCCTCAAAAATAGAGGCAAAAGAAGCTTTTAACAATGCGCTTCGAGGGTTTTTGGGCAAACAAAAACAAAAACCGGCATGCTAAGAAGGACTTTTCAAGCTCTAAGTAGATAAGGTCGGTCCTAGTCATTGCGTACTTCTCAAGGTCGAAACATACAAAGAAATTCATACAAAAGGGAAGGAATAATGTGCTCCTTCCCTGTTTATTTTAATGCTTGTCCACGATAAATATGCTCATTATTTCGAAGGAGCGGTAGAAACGGCAACAGCTGGTTCCTTTTGTTCACCTTTATCAATTAGCGTTTTAAGCATTTCAAATTCTTCCTTAAAGGTATTTAATTGGGTTAACTCTTTTTTCATTTCGATTAACTCGGATTGAAAGTTTTTCGTTTCAGCAAGCTCTTTCTTTGTTTTGACTAACTCTGTTTTCAATTGCTTTGTCAGTTTTATGATTTCCTTCGATACCCCGATTAGACTCTCAATATCTTTATTTGTAGCATTGATCCCTTCCTGAAGGCCAAATAGCTGTTCTTCCAAAGAATCTAATTTTTCCTCTGTTTGCTGATCGCGATTAGCCAATACTGTTAAATCCCTTTTCGTTGGGATGTTAAGGATATTGGCAATAACTTCTTGATTTTTTCTAAAAAAATCCAAGTTGCGGGTATAGGTTTCTATCACTGCTGAAGGGTGCTTGTCCGCTTCCCCTTGATGAGTAAACAGTGCAAAGTAGATATTCATCTGTTTTTCCCAGAGCTCGTTAAGCTTATTTAATAGTTCATACGGATCATATAGACTTGGGCTCGTCATCCTCTTCCTCTCCTTTTAAAATGGCTGTTTAAACTTGACTGTTGATTTCCGCTCCAGGCGCTTGCTTTCCGCGGGGCGGGCGGTGAGCCTCCTCGGAGCTAAAGCTCCTGTGGGGTCTCACCTGTCCCGCTGCTCCCGCAGGAGTCAAGCGCCTTCCGCTCCAATCAACAGCATGCTCAAAATCAACATTGTTATTTAACAAAGACTAAAAATAAAAACTTTTGTTAATTCACATGTTCTTTCATATATTTTTGAAATGGAAAAACAGCTGTTTTCAGTTGATTTTCGAAGAGATTCATAAACATTTTTTGATTTTTATAAAAAACACTCGCTGTTTGCTTTACACTTTCGATATACTGCTGTCTGCTTTGCTTGCGAAGTGAGACATATTGCTCAACAGCTTCTAAATATTTATCAAACGTTTTAGCGCTTGCTAATACATTAATTGGTGTCATAAGAAGCGTAGTCATTTTATTTTGAATATTGTCCATGACTTGATTTATTTCATGATAGGATTTTTTTGGAAAAAGTTGTTGGAGGGTCGTTGTCGTCATAAGAAGCTCTTCACGGGCGGTCGCTTCCCACTCCTGAAGCTCTTGGTTAAACTGGTCGGTTATGAGTTTCATTTTTTCGCGGTTTTGATTCACACTATCAACATATTTTTTTGCAGCTTTCAAAAATTCCTGATCATAGTATTCAGAACGCTGAGCCCACGAGTCAATCTCTTGATTGGCATGTTCCCAAATTAGTTCTAAAGTCGAAAGCTGTTCGTTATCGTCTAATGATTTTTTATTTTGATTACTATTTGTATTCGTCACCTTTTTCTCCTCCATCTTTTTGATTTTAGTGATCTTTCATTTGAGCAAGTTTTAAAAGTTTCTATTTAATGGTGATTATTTTTTCGAATATTAACACAATTTAAATTATTGTCACTAAATTTGGCTTTGTAAACCCTTCTTTCTCGACAAAGTTCCTCATTTTCAACCATCACCTACTCTACTTCCCCTGCAAAAGCCTATAATACCAACATTTCCCAACTAACACCCAGCTAAGAAATTACCAAAAAAATGTCGAAAAAAAGGTGCCTGTCCCCCGATGCGTTAACACTGTAACGTAACGGGGGACAGGCACCTATATTTAAAAGAATTTCTTTTTCCAGAATATGAAGGTTGTAAGACCTGAAAGAAATACTACTAATAAAAGGATTAACGAGAATGCGTACGGTTTATGCTGAAATGGTAAATCGACATTCATCCCAAAAAAACTAGAAACCATTGTTGGCAATGCAAGGATAATCGTGATCGAGGTTAAAAATTTCATTACCATATTTAAGTTATTGGATATAACGGAAGCAAAAGCATCCATCATGCCGCTTAAAATTGTACTATAAATTTCCGCCATTTCAATCGCCTGTTGCGTCTCGATAATCACATCTTCCAATAATTCTTTATCTTCCTCATACATTTTCAAATGATTTAAACGCAGTAATTTTTCCAAAACAATTTTGTTGGACTTTAGTGAAGTAGTGAAATAGACTAAACTTTTTTCCAACGCTAATAATGCATAGAGCTCCTTGTTTTTCATTGAGAGGTGGAGCCCTCTTTCAATTTCATCGGTCTTTTTATTAATTTGCTTTAAGTATCTTAAATAATACGTAGATATGGAGAATAGTATTTGTAAGGCAAATCGTGTTTTTTTATTGGTAAAAAAACCCTTGATTTTATTATTATAGAAATCTCCCAAAATAGGCGTCTCTTTAAGGGAAACTGTGATAAAGCAATCCTCGCTAATAACCATCCCAATCGGAATCGTTTCATAGATTGGTAAACCGGCATCATCATGTGTTATATATGGAAAGTCAACGATGATTAAAACATTATTGTCTTCCCGCTCAATTCTTGATCGTTCCTCATCATCCAACGCATCTTTAAAGAAATCAACAGGGATATTGAGCTTATTAGCCACTAAATTAATTTCATCCTCACTTGGAGAAGTCATATTAATCCAGCAGCCTTTAGTAATTTCGTCCATTTTTTCGATCTTTTTTTCTCCGTTTGCCACGAAAAACTCGATCATAATAAAACCTCCTCATTAACTAGAGGAAGCAAACATACCTTTTAAAGGGTTGATATCGTTGAATATCACTCCTGTTTATGAAAAAGATAAATCCGACTTCCTCCCTTGAACTGTTCGGTTCGGGTTCAGGAGAACCTTGACTACTCAAAAATATCAACTCCTTTCATTTCTGTTCTAATTGTATTTAATGTATTTATAACCCAACATCTATCTTATACCGTACATAAGAAAAACTGCAATAAAGAATTATTACAGTTTACACATCGATCGAATCTCGACCATTAATGATATCTTCAATTTTGTTAATTAATTCTTCAATGGTATCGAATGAAAAATCAACCTTTGCGAAGACCTCCCGTAAATTCAAGACATAGACAGGTTCTGCTGCCTTTTTTCTTTCATCAAAATGTGTTGAGGATGTCACTGACCAGTCCCCATCCAACCATATGGCAATTTGCTCCACACTACCGTCCCAAATAACTTCCTTAAATAAATCTTTCGCCTGCAGT
Source organism: Neobacillus terrisolis (assembly GCF_051233475.1). NCBI lineage: Bacteria > Bacillati > Bacillota > Bacilli > Caryophanales > Bacillaceae > Neobacillus > Neobacillus terrisolis. The sequence goes on from NZ_JBKFGH010000002.1 coordinate 263,529, forward strand.
TCCAGGTCAACTTCCATTTTTTACCCCTCCGAAGTAACTTTCATAAAAATTATAGACCAACCAAACCAAAATGCCAAGTCCATTGCACTTGTTCATATGTGTTAATATCCATTAACAATATTTTATAAAAACATATTATTCCCAATGAGCTAGAAAAAGAATCATTATTTTTAGAATTAATACGCCTTTAACTTCAATACAAAAAAATCCACCAGCTTAAAGGTGGATTTTCCTTCAAGTTAATCTTCTTTTTTTCGATCAGTTGATTCAAACTCTTCAGCTGCTTCCATTCCATGAATTGGCCTAAGTTTGTCTATTTTCCATTGAGCCCTAATTGGTTTCGCTTCTTTAAGCTCATGAAGTTTGTTTCTTGATTTTACAAAGAAATACGATACGGAATAGACCCCTAATAATAATAAGCCCGCTGCTAAACCTGCTCCCTGTCCACGCACTAACGGCATACTGACGATAACTGCGATTAAACTAATCAGTGCAAACCAAGATGAATAGGGATAGCCCGGCAATTGGCACCTCCCATTATTGGGACAGCCGTTTTGTTTTCTAAATTTAATATGGGATAAAACAATGACGACATAAGTAAAGAGAAGTGAAAAACCTCCTGAGCTTACTAAAAACGTGTAAACATTCGCTGGAAGCAGCAACCCAAGTCCCAATCCCGTGAGCATCGCTACACCAGAAAAAATGATTCCCGGATATGGTATTCCACCTTTTCCCTTAATTAATGAAGGTGCATGACCTTCATCTGCTAAGGACGAGATCATTCTTCCCAGACCAAAAGTGGCAGCTAACATGGTCGATAGAATGGCCGAGACTAGGACAAAATTAATGATATTTGCGGCCCACCCTAAGCCTTGTCGGGTTAATGCCGCAACAAATGGGCTCACCTCATCTGGGAGCTGGTCAATTGGAATTAACGGTAGCAATACAGAAACAGCACCAACATAAAGGGTAATCAGTCCAATCACCGTTAAGATAATCGCCCGCGGAACGATTTTTTGAGGATTTTTCGTTTCTGAAGCTGCAAGGCCAATAATCTCAAACCCCGCATAAGTGAACATGACCATCAGCATACTCCCTGCTATTCCGCCTATCCCCCCTGTAAAGATGGGCTCTCTCGCCAGTTCTCCCGCTCCAACCTGTGGATTACCAGGAAATAAACCAACAATGAGAGCAAAGCCGATTAAAATAAAACCGACTATTGCAAGTAATTTTACTGCAGCAAGTCCACTTTCCAACTTACTAAGTCGTTCGGCCCCTAATAAATTTAGTAATGTTACACCAATAATAATTACTGCTCCTAGTAAACCTACCGAAACTCCCGGATACCAACCTTGTATTAAAATGGAGGCGGCTATCGCTTCACTTGACATTGCCAAAATAAGCCCAGTCCAGTATACCCAGCCAACAATAAAGCCTAACCCCGAACCATAGGCTCTAGCTGCAAAGGTACGGAACGATCCGGGAGTTGGGTCTGCTACCGTCATTTCAGATAACGAAAAAAGAATGACAAATATGATGGCTCCACCTATTAAATAGGATAGGATAACAGATGGGCCCGCTGCGTGAAGCGCGACTGTCAATCCTAAAAAAAATGAACCCCCAACTACCGTTCCAAGCCCCATCATTGTTAGATGAAAAACCGACATCCCTTTTTCCATGCTGTTTCCTCCCAAGTTTGACTACTTTGGAGTAGTATTTGTCATGTCTTGGGAAAATATGATGGGCTCAGGGCCTAACCCAGATTTTTTAACATTTTTAAAAGAACGTTACAGTTTTGTTCATTATTTATTCATTTTTCTTCGTTATGATAGGAACAGGTAAAAAAACCTCCCTATTTAATAATTCCAGCCTCCTTTAGTGGTGGCTGGAACTTTTTTTAAGCATTGAAAAAACGGTGTCTGAATCCAAGCGGGTTTATCGCATTGGGATCAGGCACCGTTTAGGTTTATTAAACTAGTTCATGTACTGGTTGAAGCATTGTTCCTGTTTCTTTAAAGTTTGTATGCCATGAAAAAGCTTTCTCTAACACATGCGGAGTTTGTCCGCCTCTTTCAAGCGCTTCATTATAGTATGCTCTTAATTGGTCACGGTACGTTGGATGTACACAATTTTCAATGATTAGCTCTACGCGCTCTCTTGGAGCTTTACCGCGTAAATCAGCATAACCTTGTTCCGTAACAATAACGTCAACATCATGTTCAGTGTGGTCAACGTGAGACACGAAAGGTACGATGCTAGAAATTTTTCCGCCTTTTGCGATTGATTTTGTAACGAAGATACCAAGACGAGCGTTACGAGCAAAATCTCCAGATCCGCCGATTCCGTTCATCATGTTTGTACCCATTACATGTGTTGAGTTTACGTTTCCGTAAATATCAATTTCAAGAGCAGTATTAATAGAAATTAGACCCATACGACGGATAAGCTCCGGATGGTTCGAAATTTCTTGTGGGCGTAAAATAATTTTATCGCGATATTTATCAAAATCAGTGTAAAGTGATGAGATTCGTCCTTCGGATAGTGTAAATGAACAGCCAGAAGCAAACTTAATTTTATCTTTATCCATTAAGTCGAATACTGAATCCTGAAGTACTTCAGAGTACACTTCCAAATCAGTAAATTCTGAATCTCCAAAACCGTGGAAGACAGCGTTTGCAATTGAACCAACACCTGATTGAAGTGGAGCTAATTTATTAGTTAGGCGGCCAGCTTTGATTTCTTCACGAAGGAAATCTAACAGATGATTAGCCATAACAACTGTTTCTTCATCTGGAGGAACAATTGCTGATGGAGTTTCAGTTTGGTTTTTAATAACGATTCCAGCGATTTTTTCCGGCTCAACTTTAATACCAATTTCACCAATGCGATCGTCTACTTTAGTAAGAGGAATCGGTCCGCGCTCCCCTTGCTTTGCAGGTAAATAGCAATCATGAACACCGATTAAAGACTCTGGGTGAGCTAGGTTTAATTCTACAATCACTTTTTTAGCAAACTCGGCAAAAACAACATTGTTTCCAACAGAAGTTGATGGAATAATTGTCCCGTCTTCAAGAATTGCAACCGCATCCAAAATAGCGTAATCGATTTCATCGATGCAACCTTGTCTTACCAATTCAGCTACATGTGATAAATGATTATCAGTGTATAACATTTCAGCTTTATTAATAGATTTTCTCATTACAGCATCCGCTTGGAATGGTAAACGTTTGTTGATGATTCCAGCTTCAGCCATGATTTGATCTGTCTCGGCTAAAGAAGCACCGGTATAAACATTTACTTTAAATTCTTCGCCTGCTTCCGCACGCTTTACTAATGCTAAAGGAACTGCAGTAGCATCTCCTGATTTTGTAAATCCACTTAATCCTAATGACATACCGTCTTTAATCCAAGAAGCTGCTTCTTCAGCAGTAACGATCTTATCATGTAAACGAACATCTTTAATACGGCTTAAATTGTTTTCCACGATACCATCCCCCTATTATACATCTTTAAAGATATTTTACTGGATGTATTACAACAGATAGGGATTTTTGGACGAAATTAGACAATTTTGTGACAAAACGCTTAAATTTCGACACAAAACAGAAGTATTTTTCAGAATACTAGTAATTTTCTAAATCAGAATACTAGGAGTTTTCTAAAATAGCTCGAATAAGACTGACTCACTGGGATGCGATCTCCATTACTCATTTTTAAAACAAAGGTCGAATGAGTATCAGGAAATATTTCTTTAATGTGATTAACGTTAACAATGAAGGAGCGGTGACAACGAATAAACGATTCCTTCGGTAAAAAATATTCAAACTCTTGTAATGAGTACTTATGAGTACCAGAAAGTTGTTCTGTGAACACATGGGTTTTGCGATCTTTAGCCTCTAAATAAACGACTTGTGAAAACGGAATCGGGATCCAGCCTTCATGGATTCTAACCGTCACAAATGATTTTCCATCGTTTAGGGCTGGAAAAACGGCTGTCACACAACCCTCGAGTTTTCCTTCATGAAAGAATGGAACTGCCATTCCATAATAAGGAACTCCAAATATTTCACGATTAATAAATTCTGAAACTTTTTGTTGAGAAGTTAATGCTTTGTAGGTGATGGTTCCCTCTCTTACGGGATCACCGGGGCATATTTTTAAATCAATCCGTTTACTCGGTCGATAGTAGATATAGTCTGTGGTGTTTGAAACGGCAATAGAGGTTTCATCTGAAAATAACTCACCAATAACATCTAAAAGTGCAACTGCCGTTAATTTCTCCATCTGCAACACCTTTCAAAAATAGTTTAATAATCTAGTATAATTTTACACATTTTCGACATAACTTTCCATAATTAGCACTCAACCACTAACTCACATTAAAGCAATGGGGGACAGTCCCCCATTGCTTTAATGCGTTGCAGTTTGTTATGTTATGACTTAACAAATGAAGTTTGAAACATCATAATGGTAGGTGGAAGTGTTTTAGGGAGGTTGGTTTCTCTATGAATAAGTTCGGAAAATTAATGTATCGTTTTAAAAAGACAGTTATTATTATTTGGATTGCGATTATTGCTGTTTTTGGAATTTATGCCACTAAGCTTCCATCTGTCCTAAGCGGGAACGGATTTGAGTTTAATGGCGAGTACAAACAAACCCGGCAAATTCTCGACGATGATTTTGCGCAACCAAAATCATCCATCATTGTTTTATTTGAAAAAGAGAAGAACGTAAACAAGGCAGACTGGGAGAAATTTATCACTGATTCATTGAAAAAGGCCGGTGATATTCCAGCTGTTGAAAGCGTAGTGTCTCCTTTTGAACAACAAGGTATGAGCAAAGAAAACCACGCCTACGGAGTTTTAACCTTTGAAAAGGAATCTGGAAGCTTAGGCGAAACCATCAACAAGCTTCGTTCGGTCCTTAAAGATAAGGATGGAATGAAGGTATTAATTACAGGTGAACCGGTGATTGTAAAGGATCTAAACCAAGCAAGCCAAGAAGATTTAGCTAAAGCCGAAATGATTGGCTTACCCATCGCTCTTATCGTACTTGTGTTAGCGTTTGGAAGTTTAGTTGCAGCGAGTATTCCCATTATTGTTGGAATCTTATCGATAACCATCACGATGGGAATTGTCTACTTCTTTAGTTATTCGTTTGACCTGACGATTTTTATTTTAAATATTGTTCCAATGATTGGGCTTGCCTTAAGCATCGATTTCGCTTTGCTATTTATCAACCGTTTTAAAGAAGAGATTGACCGTTCCTCTGTTGAAGAAGCTGTCATAACAACGGTAGCCACTGCTGGGCGTTCAATTATTTTCTCCGCTTCCTGTGTATTTATCGGGTTGCTCGGCTTAATGTTTATCGAGATTGATATCTTCCGAAACGTCGCACTTGGAGGAATGACAGTCGTATTTGTCGCGGCACTCTCAGCCATTACGTTTTTACCAGCATTACTTGCATTATTGGGCCGGCGAATCCATTCCCTTAAAGTATTAAAGCTTAAAAGTGATAACCAGGGAATATGGAGTAAATTTGCCCATCTTGTGATGAAACGACCTGTGATTATGGCAGGATTGGCGCTTTTCATTTTAATCACCGCCCTAATTCCGGTGAAAAATATGAACGTTACCGTCCCAGGAATTGACGCTTTGCCACCTACTTATGAGGCTAGATTGGCTTACGATACCTACGAGGATGTATTTATTAAAAAAGAGAAGAGCAACGAAAATAAAGTAGCTTTAATTATTGAAACAGATGACAACATGCTCGATGAACCCAATAACCTGAAAAAAGCCCAAGTTGCTCTTGAAAAAATAAAGGACAACAAGGATGTTGAATTAGTTGAGTCTGTTTTCTCTTTATCCGGAATTTCAGATGTGAACCAGTTTGTAATGGGCTTATCTCAACCAAATAGCCCTCTAGCGCCACTGGCAACTCAATTCATTTCAGGAAATAAAATGCTCGTTAATGTCTACTTAAAGGATAGTCTCTCCACCGGAGAAAAACGGGAATGGGTAAGAAAATGGATGGACAAAGACCTTGGAGTTAAAGCCTATTATGGCGGAAGCATCAAATTTGAACAGGAGATTTTTGATGAGATCTTCAAGCAAACCCCAAAAGGCTTGGCTTTGATTCTTGTGTCTACTTTTCTTATTTTAATGATTGCGTTCCGATCCTTACTTATCCCGATCAAAGCAATCATTATGAATATCTTAAGCTTAAGCGCCACATTTGGCATTGTTGTCTGGATCTTTCAAGAAGGGCATCTTGGAATCGATCCGGTTAGTATTACCTTAATGCTGCCTGTGTTTGTGTTTAGCTTAGTATTTGGCCTTTCCATGGACTATGAAGTATTTTTGATTTCTCGGATTCATGAGATTTACTTAGAAACGAAAGATAACCATCGAGCTACGTTAGTAGGATTGATATCGACTAGTAAAATCATTACATCTGCAGCGGCCATTATGATTGTTGTAACGGGTGCCTTTGCGTTTACCGGAGTAACCCCGGTTAAACAAATGGGTGTTGGGATTGCACTTGCGATTTTCATCGATGCTACTATTATCAGGATGGTTCTGGTTCCATCCTTAATGAAGCTGTTCGGCGATTGGAACTGGTGGCTGTTCGGTATGAAACAGAAACTAACTGAAAAATAAAAACAAAAAGGGTGACTTGTAGCCACTGCAAAAAGCAGTAGCAAGAAGTCACCCTTCCTTTACCCCTTTACCGTACCGGGGGACAGTCCCCCAGTGCGGTAAAGCTTTACAGTACAAGATCGCACGTACTTACTACATCCCTGTTAATTAATGCTGATTCACTTCCACATTACGAGTCTTTGGTTTTGGTCTCTTGGTTATCATTAACCGCTCGTTCCCCATCAAAAACACAAATAGAAATGCCATAACGGATGGAACTAAAGCCCACATAAACGTATGAACAATGGAATCCGAAAGTGCGTTTATGATTTTAGATAAAATTTCAGGAGGAATTTGCCCTCTTACCCCTTCGGATAATATCGCGTTCGCATCTCCATTCCCGCTTCCTGCGACGGGCATTTTCCCCGCTCCCATACCAGCAAAAGCTGATTCAAGTTGGTTTGAAAAATCATTCCGTTGGATCATCCCAAACACCGTGATCCCAATGGTCATCCCTAACGAGCGAATGAAGTTGCTAGTGGAAGATGCCGACCCTCTTTGGGTTATGTCAAAATGATGAATCGCCGACATCCCCAAAACAGAAAATGAAAAGCCGACACCAAATCCGACTATCATCATATAAACCGTTAGTATTCCTCTGCTAGTGTCCGGATTCACAGTACTTAATAAAATAAATCCTAGAATTAAAATAACACCTGATAGAAACATAATGTTTCGGTAACTCATTTTCGTAGTCAAAAACCCGCCTAACTGTGCAGTCACGACAGAACCCACCATCATCGGCAGTAGGACCAACCCAGAGTTTGTTGCTGTTCCGCCATAAACTCCTTGCACAAAAATTGGAATATATACAGTAGCGGACATAAACGCTGCACCATAAAACAGAGCAACAAGTGCACTACCCGCAAATAAGCGATTGGAAAACATTTTAAACGAAATGATTGGGTCTGGAGCCTTTGTTTCCGCATATAGAAAAAGAACTAAAAATACTGCAAACCCCGAAAATAACCCTAAAATAACAATCGAATCCCAATCATACTTTTGCCCGCCTAGCTCAAGGGCAAACATCAGGCAGACCACTGCTCCGACCAACAGACCAGCTCCCCACCAATCAATCCGCTGCTTTTGATGGACTGGAGACTCTTTATAAAATAGAACAATGAATAACAGGGCAAGCACACCAAGCGGCATATTAATATAAAACACCCATTGCCAGCTTAAATGATCCGTTATGTAAGCTCCAAGCAATGGACCAAATATACTTGATAATCCAAACACCGCTCCGAAAAGTCCGCCCATTTTCCCTCTTTTCTCAAGCGGGAAAATATCAAAAACAATCGTAAAAGCAATCGGAACAAGAGCCCCTCCGCCAATTCCTTGAATCGCTCGGTATATGCTGAGCTGTGTAATAGTTTCAGCGGTGCCACAAAGAGCAGATCCCGCCATAAAAAGAATTAAACCAAATATAAAAAATCGTTTTCTGCCATACATATCTGACAGCTTTCCAAAAATCGGCATACCCGCCATTTCAGCAACCATATAAGCGGACACTACCCAAACAAAGCTTTCCAGACCGCCTAACTCCCCCACAATCGTCCCCATCGCGGTAACAACAATCGTATTGTCCATTGATGCCATTAGAATCCCAAGCATTAACGCAGCAACAACCCAACCTAACTTCTGTTTTTCCATTGTCAATTTCTCCACCATCCCCTAATTAACACATTTTACGGTTTTCCTTAACTAAAGCGTTAGGATCCACCGATAATTCCTCATTATATTCCACGACCCCAATTTCACATCCTGGACCAATCGAAATTCTTTTTCCTCTTACTATATTAGCCGTTGTATTTTCCAGGTAAACCTCATCCCCCTCAATAACACCAGCCTCCAAAATGCCCTCACCAGAAAATAAAGAAAACAAAGTTGACTTTCTTTTTACAATAATCTTCTCTCCACCAATTTCTTCCGCGCTGCTTGAGCCGTATCGAGGAAAAATCTTGATCGTTTCAGCGTTTAACAACCCCTTAATTTCAAACGCCCCAGTTGAGTAGAAATTTTCAAACTCTGCGTCTCCGTTCACCGACAAACTCCCTTTAATATTGGCATCCTCTCCTGATATTCTAGTACCAATATCAAGGGTTCCCCATACTTTCATCCTTTTGATCGTTGCGGTCCCACCAACAGAAGCAGTCCCTAAAATTTTCAATTCAGCTGCATTTAAATCTCCGCAAATTTCTGTTTCCCCTAGAACATCAAATCGTTTGGCATTTCCGTTTTTTAAAATATTACTTGAGCCATAGGCTTTAAAAACATTACAATCAAAATCAGATGTAATCGTCCCGTCTCCTCTGATTTTGATTTTTTCATAAGTACCTCCGCCATAACTCCCAGAGCCATTAATAATAAGATTGTGGTTTTCTCCCATCTTCACTGCCCCCTTTCTTAATTTATATTTGATGGTGTTCCTTTACCTTTCCATTCTTCTCTACTCGAAACGATTCCTTAAATTCCACTAAGTCAATTTCACAGTTCTCACCTATGATTATATGATTCCCACGGACCACTTTTGCCTTTGTGTTTTCTAGTTCTATGTGATCTCCTTCAATTACGTCCGTTTCTAATCTTATTGGAAAAACTATTTTAAAAAGATCACGTAAAAAATTAGGTTTCTGTTTGACCCGAATTCTCTCGCCACCAATTTCAACTGCTCTGCACTCACCACCGATATGGATTTCCACTTTCTCTGCAGATAATAGGCCGCCAACATTAAAATTCCCTTCTGAATGAAAGGATTCGGCTTCACAGTCCCCGCCAACGAAGAAACTGCCTCTTACTTTTAAGTTCTCACCTTTTACATGGCCTTCAAAATAGCCCTTTCCCCTTACAATTAGCTTATTAACCTTAGTGTCTCCGCTAATTACTGCTTTCCCCTCTATAAACAGATCCTCACAAGCGACGTTCCCAAATATCTTTGCACTTCCACTAATTTTCGTTTTATCACTTTTTACATCACCATTAACTGTACCAGTTCCATTGCATTTTAAGTATTTACAATCCAATGCCCCGTTCACAGTCCCTCTTCCACTAATTAGGGCCGAATCAAAAATCCCGCCATTAGAAGTTCCCACACCATTAATGATTAAGTTACCCAGACTCAAAGAACTCATGTTTTAGCCCCCTTACATTAGCTTCGTTTTTAATTCCTCAATACAAGTATTAAGTGATAATCGCACTACCACTTTTGTTCCCTTTTCAAACTGAATTGCTTCAACACTCGTTACTAATAAACATGACGATATACCAAATTTACGAAAGAGAATCAATTCATTTTCTTTTTGTTTAGTCCTTTCACCACTGTAATCTACTAACAGTTGAAGCAACATCTTACCTTCTTCTAAGTTTATTTCACCGGATTGAAGAAGATTTTCTAAAATAAATAAATGAAGAATATTTTCAAAAGAAAATTCCTGTACTTCGCCCATCTGCTCCTGGTAAAAACTAACCACACCATCCGAAACAATGTTACGTTTTAATAGCACTTCTTTTGTCAAATGAAATTCTATAGCAGAAGGTGACAACATATCCGCTAGTTCATCTAATGAGAGATGATCTTTCATCGTTTGGATTTTTTCAATTCGTTCTAAAATCTTTTCCTTTGGAAAGAATGTTTCCTGGCCGGTAAAGGTCGATTTACGAATGAACCATTCCTCTGGAATAAGGTCCTTCCGCTTCCACCTATACAACTGCCCATAAGAAATCCCAGTTAAATCTAATAAATCTTTTTTTGAAATAAGCTCATTATCCATAAGAACGGCCCCTTTCTATGAAACAAAGCGTAACATAACACTGTTACGTTGTAAAGCCTAAAAAAAGAAACACCCTTTTAACGCATTACAGTGCCGGGGGACTGTCCCCCGGCACTGTAATGTGGTAAAGCTCTGCATTGGGGATGGATTTCACTTTACCCCCGAACTCCCGAATCGTTAATCTCTTATTTGATATAAAGGTCTTACACTTAAATCTTTGGCAAACTCTTCGCTATGCTTGCGACGTTCTTTCCGCAATGCGATTCTTTGCTTAGCTGTATTAAACAACATCTTTTCTTCTTCTGTCTCCGGTACAACTTCAGGAACACGCACGGGCTTTCCGTTCCCATCAAGTGCGACAAAAGTAAGGAAGGAAGTAGCGGCCAAGCGGCGTTCCCCTGTTTTTAAATCCTCTGCTACAACTTTCACAAATACCTCCATAGACGATTTGCCAACGGAAGTTACGTATGATTCTAAACAAACCGAATCCTGCGTGCGAATTGGTGTTAAGAAATCAACAGAGTCTGTAGAGGCAGTGACCGTATCAGCACGCGAATGTCTTGCCGCAGAAATAGAAGCTACGTCGTCAATATAGAACATGAGCTTGCCGCCATATAGAGTGTTATGATTATTCGTATCAATCGGGAATACACGACTTGTTTTAATAACAAGAGATTCTTTACAATATTTTTTTGTTACCTTTTCCATTTGTCTTTCCTCTTTTCATGGTAAATATTAGTTAACCTAGATGACAATTTTCTTTTTATAAAGTAAATGAATAACAACCTGCTATATTCAATTACTATTACAATCATAATCCCAATTAAGAAAAAGTGGTATGCATTTAGCTCATTCATAGATTGTAAAAAAATAACCCCTATTATATTAGCTATTATAGCAACTACAATGGATATTATTTTCCCCACTCTTTTATCTTTGTTCAATAGTAAAAATAAACAAATTAAACCTCCAGCCACAAAAAAGAAATAATAGAGATTTACATACATTGGAGCAAAGATCGTCGTATCAAACACTTGCTTTTTATACACCAAATACCTTGCTACGCCCATTTTTTCTGTTGAAAGATACTCCAACACGATTACAAATAGTATACTGAAAAATTGAGCAATAGCCAGTACAAAATGAACAAAAAATACTTTTGTATTTTTTACCACATTAACCATTCCCCTCATACAAATAGAAAAAGGCAATACAAAAAACTCATATTGCCTTTCTCTTTCTATTATATTGATCTTTCGTTAATTAGGCTTGCCAGTTTCTGTAGGATTGGAAGAGTCCATACTCCACTCATTCCATCCGCCATCATATAAGGTTACATTTTTCAAACCAATTACATCTGCATAGAACAACACTTCAGCTGCCCTCCAGCCTGTTCCACAATAGAAAGCAAGCTTATTATCAACATCTATCCCGTCTTGTTTCCACATTTCGGTAATTTCTAACCCATTGCGCATGGTGTTATCTACATTTCTAAAATCTTCAAGATTACTATTATCAGAGCCTGCATGTCCCCAAATAGCACCAGCAGGGCGACCTTTTGCATCAATATAATCATAGCCTGAAGTTTTACCGATAAATTCATCCCAGCTTCTAATATCTACAAGAGTACTAGTCTTATTTTTATCAGCAAGAATTTCCTTTGCTTCTGGTAAATCGATAATATAATCTGGGTTAACTGGTACCACAGCGCCAAAAGAATCAACAGCTTGTTTTGAATTCACTTTCGTTTCAACGTCATATTTTGCACCAGACCATGCAGTATATCCGCCATTTACGACTCTAACGTCTTTTACACCCATATATTTCAAGATTACAGCTACCCGGAATGCAGGCATTGAGTCGCTGCCATATAAAATGACCGTTGTATCCGTTGTAATCCCATTTTTCAAAGCAAACTGTTCTAAATCTTTATCCTTTAAGCGATTCCAAACTGGCCCTTCTTCAACTTCGTCCGTATTAATATGGACAGCTCCAGGAATATGGCCCTTTTTATAATCCTTTGCTTCTTCTCCCCAGCTTGCTTCAAAAATTTTAAATGGTTTTCCTTCATTGTCCTTTTCGATTACATCTTTCACCCAAGATACCGGAACAAGCATTTCATAATTTGGATAGCTTTCCATTGCTAAATCGCTATTTGCTGCCCATTCTTTCACATCATATTGATAAATATTTTTAAAGCCGTTTTCCTTTAAAAATCCTGCTACTTCTACAGTATCTTTTCCGTTGGCATCATAAAGGACAACGTGTTTGTCCTTCGTTATTTCTTTATTTTTCAAAATTTGCAGTAGTTTTTCATCCAATTTTTCTTGATCTGCTTTAAGCCAAGCTGCAGAAAAATCTACAGCGCCTTCTATATGGCCTCCTCTTTCAACTCCATCCATTGGCCATCCGTTAAAAGCGTCATTTGCTCTTGTATCAACAAGGATCCAGTCCTCTTTATCGATATTCTTTTGAAGCTCATCAGTACTTATCTTTTCAACTTTTGTTTCGCTTTGTTGATTCGTCTCATCATTTTTACTCGCCTTCTCATTGCTTGTGCAAGCAGACAAAACTAAAATACAGCTTAGTAAAAAAAACAGCAGACTACTTTTAATAATCCTCAACGTGTTTCCCCCTAAATTATGTTTAAAAACATCTCTATTTTCATTATAGTAAAATAACTTTCTTAAATAAATTCATATTATCTATATGATAGATTAGTAATTATCTATTTTTTGAATAGGAAATATTAGTCTTGAATAAAACAGGTGCCAGTCCCCCGTTGCTTGAATAACATAAGCAGCGAAGGACTGGCACCTTTTCATCCCTTTCCATGAACCAAATTATCCCAAACCCCATATTCTATAATGCTTTCGTTTATTCTGAAAGGAGATCTATGATGATGTACAATTACCCATACAACCACCCTACAGTACCTGGCTACTTTCACGGATATTATCATTATCCCTACCCCAGAACCTATCCACCCGTGGATACAAAAACGTTCTCAAGTTCCGTTCAAAAATTTCGCATTCTGATGGAACAAGGCAGTATATTGTTAGCCAAGCTAGGAGAGGCTTCGTTTGAAACAAAAATGATGACTGCAGCCCAACAAGGTAAGCAGGCTGAAGTCGAAAAGTTAATTAAATCAATCGGTTTAAGAGTACCCGTAACGACACAGTATACCCCATCTGCTATTAAGTTCACTCTGCAAACGCCCCCAGAGCCTAATAACTTTAACAGCTGCTGCTCCCTGACCGTATCACTAAAATGGGGTAATCAATAAAAACACTGCCCTCAACCACAATAACGCATTACAGTGCTGGGGGACTGTCCCCCAGCACTGTAATGCGTTATTGTTATGGGGAATGAAAGGCTTTTGGCTTTTGGCTCTTGTTTGGATCAACTTAGGTTATTCCCCGAGTTCATCTACCAGTTTTTCCGCTACACGTCGGTACATATTGCTGATGTTCACTAATGATAAAATCAGTAAAACTTTTTCAAGATAATCGTCACCTTTATCTTCAAGACGATTCATCTCTTCTTTTACCTCCTCAGCCCGCACCAGCAATGAATCTCTAATATTCCCTACATTATGATCGAAAAGATTCAAATAGCTTTGATAAAATTCCCCTAGCTCTATTTCCTCTTTGAGAATTTTTTCGTTAATTCCATCAAGCGTCAGCTTAATATCATTTATAGATAAAGCACCTTTTAATTGGTAAATTAAACCGATTAAGATGATATGTTCTTTAGAATACTTTTTATTTTTGATTGGAAAAAGTAGTTTTCCTTTTGCATAATTATTAATCATTGTTTTCGTTAAGATTTTGTCATCTTTATTGCGCTTTGTACTGCTGTATGTATTTTCAAAGAACTGGATGACTTGATCCATATATAGATCAATATTAGGAATATCCTCCAATTCAATTTTTCTTTCAAGGCCCAAATTTTCAACCAGCTCATTAAGGTTCTCCATATAAGTACCTCTATTTCTTATTTTTTAAAAATCATTAATAGTTTCATTTTAGCATAAACTAACCGTTGACTACATCCTATAATAGGTATATTATTTTATGTAGTATTAAAAACTACGTGTTGAGATAAAAGGAGGATTTAATTCATGAATACTTATATTCGGGAGCCGATTAATGGTCTTACTCATTTAGCTGGGGCAATTTTTTCATTTGTAGCATTGTTGGCTTTAATTATTAAAGCCTCACTGAAAACAGGTTCACCACTTGCAATTACCGCAGTCACGATTTTTGGTATTAGTATGATCCTTCTTTATTCAGCATCAGCTACATATCATATGGTTATTGCCAAGGATAAGGTTATCGCCTTCCTAAGACGTCTTGATCACTCGATGATTTTTATCTTAATCGCTGGAACCTACACTCCGTTTTGCTTAATCACCTTAAATGGGGTAACAGGTTGGATTTTGTTCGCAATAATTGCAAGTGCGGCGGTTCTCGGGGTAGTGTTTAAAATGATATGGTTCCATTGCCCAAGATGGTTATCCACTGCACTTTATCTGATTATGGGTTGGATGATTGTCTTTGTCATTTCTCCTCTTGCAGGAAGCATCGCTACCGCCGGGTTGCTACTATTAATCCTTGGAGGAGTATTCTATACGATTGGCGGAGTCATTTATGCAACGAAACCAAAATTCCTTCAATCTAAATTCATGGGATTCCACGAAATATTCCATATTTTCATCATGCTGGGTACCCTTGCCCACTTTCTTTCCATATATTTATTTGTCCTCTAGAAAAGGAGCCTGAACAAAACTAACGGGTTCCATTAACTATCGCAAACATAAAATATGAAATACAAAATGACCTTCAAATTGTATGATAATTTGGAGGTCTATTTTGTTGATATAATAGGATCTCGAAAATTATTTCGGGAGAATCTTTAGGCAATTTGTATATTAAAATGTGGGGGTACAATAGCCAGTGTACCATAGCAAAATACATTACAATTTACTTGCAAATTGGTATACAGAAAGATTAAGTTCAGGCTCTGTTGTAACTAAGTATCGACTTGACTGGAAACGAAAAATAAGCGGAAAAATTCCGTTTAAATTGGGAAATACCCCTATTTCCCGAATAATAAGCGGAGTTTTTCCGCTTATATGGTCCAAATCATTGAATTTTGTCCTATTTAAAGCAGTTAACCGGAAATTCTCCGCTTAAATACGCTTCTTTAGCCTACTTTATATACATTAGGCGGAAATTTTCCGCTTATGAATTCTCATACCTACACAAAAACGACATTTTATAGTGCAAAAAGGATGACAATTTGGTTTGCATTTTCCTGTGCAAATTGACGTTTTGCGATAGGAAACGGAACCCGTTAGAACAAAACAGGCTTCTTTTTTATGCTAACTTTACGAAATCCTATTATCCCTTTAACACCGTATTAAAATACTCATGTTATTCTGAAAAAAAACGTTTAGGGGGCTTTCACTTGGAACGTCCTTCCGTATTAATAATTTCCGAAGAACATGGGCATGGTATCTACCCTGCAGCTAAAGTTATTGCCGATGATCTTCAGCGCAAAGGGTTTAATCCAATAATTTTTAATATAGTAGAGGACATTTGTTCAACACCTTCTACATCATCTTACGTTTCATTGAAAAATAGTCCTTTAACAGGACCCACCTTTTACAAGTGGCTTTATTATGGAACGAATAAACTGAATTTGAAAGGTCTGGATCATTTTTCCGGTTATTTGCTGCGGAAAAGGCTGATGAATTTGATTGCTATTTATAGGCCCATTTTTATTATTTCAACAACCCCTCATATTCCAGAAGGATTGAACCTAAGGGGCAGCAGCTTTTCAATACCAACCTATGCAGTGATTACCGAGTATTGTGTTAACTCGCAGTGGCTCAATCGAACCTTTGACCATTATTTTGTAAGTTCTTTTCGCGTAAAAAAAATATTAATGGAGCATAAAATTAACAAGGCAACCATTACAGTGAGCGGCGTTCCGATTCGTTCTCAATTTAAAAAAGCGGTGGATAAAACATTTATTTTTCAAAAATACCTGATATCCCCCCATAAAAAAATTATTACGCTGCTTGCCGGAGGAAGTCGTCTGCTCAAGCAAGCAAAGGATGTATGCAGTCTTTTATTGCAAAATCCTTCCCATCAGATTGTCGCTATTTGTGGAAAGAATGAAACTCTGTATGAAAGACTCCTTCCACTGGCTATACGGTTTCCTGATAATTTCCGAGTGTTTGACCATGTTGATGACGTTCACGAACTGTTCGCTGTTTCGAGCTGTATCATTACAAAACCAAACGGAGTACATTTAACCGAGGCTGCTGCTTTAAAAACACCATTGATTCTATTTAATCCGGCTTTAGAAAATGAAGTCGATAATGCCAAGTATTTTACAGAAATTGAAGCCGGACTTGTTTCAAACTCTCCAAAAGAAACATTTGAGCTTGTCCATAACCTAACTCGAAGTAAAGAATTATCCGCGTCACTAAGAGATGGCACTGCTAAAATCAGCCCCGATCACTCAGCATCGATCATCACTGAACACGCGATTAAACAACTTCAAACCCCTTGTAACAGCTCCCGCATTGCAACGCACTAAAGCAGCGGGGGACTGTCCCCCGCTGCTTTAATGTGGTGACGCACGAGCACGAACACGAGCACGAGCCAACCGCCACCTATACTATTTAATTAATGCTCACTTTATTAAGTCATACGAAATCATCGCCGGTTTACCGGTCCGCGGGTCAGTGACGATGGTGGTATCAATATTAAATACTTGTTTAATGACTTCAGCAGTCATCACTTGATCGGCTTCACCTTGCTTAACAATCTTTCCTTGCTTAAGGGCCACCAACTGATGCGAAAACCTTGAAGCATGGTTTAAATCGTGAATAACCATAATAATGGTTCTGCCGTCCTGCTTATTTAAGTCTTCGAGCAGCTGCAAAACCTCTAATTGATGGGCCAAATCAAGGTAAGTTGTTGGCTCGTCCAACAACAGCAAATCCGTTTCTTGAGCAATGGCCATCGCAATCCAAGCACGCTGTCTCTGCCCCCCAGATAGCGTATCCACTGCTTGATACTTCAATTCTGCTAAACCTGTAACCTCCAGCGCCCAATCAATCATTTCCCGATCATGCTTGTTTAAGCGCGAAAACCCGGATTGATAGGGAGTTCGTCCGTAAGAAATTAATTCATATACCGATAACCCACCAGGGGCTTCTGGTGATTGAGGTAAAATCGCCAGTTTCTTGGCAATTTCCTTTGTTGGCGTTTCATGAATCATTTTCCCGTCTAAGTAAACCACACCAGATGTTGCTGGATGGAGCCGAGCGACCGTCTTCAAAATCGTTGATTTCCCACAACCGTTTGGACCAAGGATGGAGGTAATCTTCCCAGCTGCAAATTCTAGATTTAACTCTTTGACGATCGTCCGTTCTTCATAGCCAATCGTTAATTTTTCCGCTATCAAAGTTGTCATTCCACATCACCCTCCTCACTTCGTTCTCATCAATAAATATAGAAAATACGGTACACTTACAATAGCTACGACAAGTCCTGCCGGTATCTCAGTTGGAGATAATAAATTCTTGCCGATCGTATCGGCCAATACCAAGATGAGGGAACCGACCAGGGCCGCTGTTGGTACCAGCAGTTGATGTCTAGGTCCAACTAGACGACGGGCTATATGAGGGGAGATCAATCCTAGAAAGGCGATTCCTCCACCGCCTGCCACCCCAAGACCCGCTAAGGCCACGGCTAATAACAGGAGAATAATCCGCTCACGATTCGCACTAATGCCGAGAGCCGTTGCAACAGGACTTCCTAAATTCATCACATTTAATATATGAGCTTTATAAAGAATATACGGAATTAAGATAAGGAACCATGGCAAAAGCGCCCAAATATATTGCCATTGGGTTGCCCAAAGATCGCCCGATAACCAGACAAGTGCCTTAACAAAATCAATTGGATCAAGCCTTAACTGCAATGCAATTAATAAGCCGCCCAAACCTGCATTTACTCCAATTCCTACTAAAATCAACCTAATGGAATGGATCCCCCGTTTCCAGGACAGCACCATAATTAATCCACCAGTTAAGATAGCACCCAAAAACGCAAACAACGGCAACATATAGGCATGAAGAGCCGTTAGCCCACCGGTTGCAGTCTGAAATACAGTAATATAAATGACAACAGCCAGTCCCGAACCGGCGTTAATGCCAAGAATACCGGGATCAGCCAACTCATTTCGGGTAATACTCTGCAAAATCGTTCCGGAAATGGCCATTCCTGCACCTATTAAAATAGCCAACACGATCGCAGGGAGACGAATTTGAAATAAAATTAATTCTAGTTTTGCCGAGCCGCTCCCAATAAAGGTTTGAAACACTTCGTTCGGTGAAATCGAAACAACCCCTAGATTCAAGCTAACCAAACAGGCAAGCAAAAGGAGCGACAGCAGGACAATGGTTGTCCACTTGAATTTACTACGCTGGCTGTCTATACCAATCTACTCCTTTCACTTCTTACCAAATATAGAAAAAACGGAACTCCAATAGCGGCAGTAATGACACCAATCGGGGTTTCATATGGAGGATTAATCATTCTCGCTCCAACATCCGCCAAAACAAGCAATAAACTGCCCAGTACTGCGGAAACAGGCAGCAAGTACCGATAATCCGGGCCAACCATCATTCTTGTAATGTGAGGCACAACCAGTCCAATAAAAGAAACCGTTCCGGAGATTGCAACGGAACTCCCTGTTAATAACAGCACCGTCATTACACTTAACGCATTTATTAAGCGGATGTTTATTCCTAACCCTTTCGTCACCTCTACACCAAGATTTAATAAGGTTAACGGACGAGCCAATATGAAAACGAGCGGAATCGAAACAAGAGCTACAATGGCAAGCATTTTAACTCCTGCCCAATCAGCACCGCCTAACCCGCCTGCATACCAAAAGCTTAACTCCTTGGCTACATCAAAATGCATTGCAATAACAGAGGTCAGCGAACTTAAAAACATTCCAATTGCTACACCGGCTAAGGCTAATTTAACTGGTGCATTTCCACCCTTAGAAATAGCCGCTAAAGAGAATACTAAAAGAACCGCTAATCCAGCCCCCATCATCGAAACGATGACCGAGCCAGTCGAAGTCAGTCCTGGAAAAAACACTAAAGTTACCACTAACGCAAGTGCTGCTCCATAGGATACCCCAAGCAGAGAAGGTTCAGCGAGCGGATTCCGAGTAACCGCCTGCATAATGGCTCCTGAAAGGGAGAGAAAGGCACCCACCATTGCTGCCGTCAACGCGCGCGGCAAACGAATCTCATTAACAATTTGATGTTGGGTAGCTTCTGCGTTAAATTCAAACAAGGCCTGCCAAACAGTCGTTATTTTCAAAACAGTCGATCCATATATAAGTGATGCAGCCAGTGCACCTATTAATAAGATGACTCCGATTATTAAAATCAACCCGGTTCGGGCACCACGCCCTGATGGTGTAACCTCTTGCTGGATAGGATTTTTACCCACCGATAATCAACCTTTCTAAAAAAACCTTACCAATATAATGAGAATGATTTTCATTGTATTTTGAGTATAAAAGTAACAACCGAATGTTTCAAGGTGTTTTCACTATATATAGTGTCGATAATTTGACAATATTTTTTCATAGAAATAGTTGACTACAATAGTGATAATGATTATCATTTTCGTTAGATGAATTAATTATAACCTTTAGGAGGCACCCTCATCATGACTTTTCGAAATAAATATTTAACTGTTATTGTTGGAATTCTGTTTGCTTTATTTTTAACGGCATGTGGAAACGATAATGCAAATAAAGAGGAAGAAAAAACTGCAGCAAAAGAGGTAACGGTAACGGATGCTATGGGGAAAGTAACCATCCCTGCTGACGTTAAACGCATTGTTGCTCCTTATTCAGAAGATGCACTTGTCGCTCTCGGTATTAAACCTGCTGCACAATGGTCGATTGGAACAACTGTCCTTGATTATTTACAAGAAGATTTAAAAGATGTTCCAACGATTGGCTGGGATTTACCATTAGAACAAACAATTGAAGCAAACCCAGACTTAATTGTATTTGGCTCTGCGGCAGCAATCCAAAATGGACAATATGAAGAATACAAAAAGATTGCTCCTGTTTACGTTTATAAAGATGAAGTTGGGGCTGATTGGAGAAAACAACTTCAAGTAATGGGACAATTAGTTGGAAAAGAAGATATCGCGAAGACAAAATTAGCAGAATACGATAAAAAAGTAAAACAAGCCTCATCTGACATTAATGCAGCAATTGGAGATGAATCAGCGGCAATTATTTGGGTGATCGGTGAGCAATATTACCTTTTAGAAAATGGCCGCTTTGCTGCAAAAGTACTTTATGATGATTTAGGAGTAGCACAGCCAAAAATGATTCAAGCCTTACCAAAAGCTGAAGGTGCCGCTTGGCAGCCTATTTCGTTAGAATCATTAGCGGATCTTGATGCAAACCATCTTTTCCTTGCCAGCAAGGCAACTGAACCAGGGCTTGAAAAATTAAAACAAAGCACGATCTACCAAGGACTTACAGCTGTAAAAGCTGGAAATGTTTATGAAATGAAAGACCCAAGCAATTGGAACATTAACGGTCTAATCGCCAATGAACGCACCATCGACCTAATCACCACCGCATTAACGAAGTAACGCACTGGGGGACTTTCCCCCGCTGCTTTAACGCAGAAAAGGTCCTGACATTTTAACAATGTCAGGACCTCTTTATTTCTACCAAGTCCAATTGGTGATGGATAATAACATGAGCGCTGCGGCTGCTAACGCAATGTTTTTCAAGAATTGATTTTTCTCTCCTGCCTTTGCCGTCTGATCTTCGACGCTCCAGAAATTATGCATGGTAAATGCAGAAACAACAAGGAATACAACTAATAAATAAAGTCCCCACTCAACCCAGTATGCGGTAAGAATACTTAATCCCCCAGCCAAAAGCATCAAACCCGTAACAATAACTGACAGCCCAGCAGCAGGAAGCCCCTTATAAGATGCATACTGCTTCATACCTTTGAATTGAAGAAAATGATTTAGTCCGGCAAAAGTGAAATAAAGACCAAACACTGCACGACCAATTAGCCAAAGCCAATCCATACAGCAATCACCCTTCCTGAAAGGTTATGACTTACAGTATGAATATATTCGGCTCTTTGTCTAATATTCCAAATGTCGAGACAAGAATTTACTAATCCTCATCCTTAATATCCAAATCCTCAGGAATCGGTTCATTCAGTATTTCTTCAACCAGTTTTTTATATTTTTCAACTTGCTTAAGATGGGTGTTAAATTGCTCTTTATAAATTAAAAATTGCTCCCCGTCGTGAATCGTGCGGATCTTTTTCTGCTGAATCAGGGTTTTTACCTGAGCTTCTGGCATATGTAAATATTCCGCGGTTTCTTTTATTGTTAGGTACATGGTTCCTATCCTTTCTATCTATAACTAATCCTTACTAGTTTTACTCAAAGAAATAACCTAAGTTTATATTATAAATAATCATGAAAAAATAAAAGTAGTTCATCATTTAATCCTATCATCCAAACAAAAAACTATCTGATCATTTGGTGCATCAGATAGTCCCAATAACAATTTTTCCTACTATATGTTCCTATTATCGAATCTCTACTTCAACCGGTTCCGAAACTAGATTCCACTCTTTGCCATGCATTTGGAAAGTATGGGCTACAAATACATTTACTTTTCCTGGTTCAAGTGCTTTGATAGTATTTCCCTCCACAGCAACACTATTTTGGTCACCTGATACAAATAGTTTCGTTTCAATATTATCTTGCTTATCTTCTCGATAGTGTAAAAATGCCTTTGCCTGAATTGTTGCTGACTCCCCAACTTTTAAGTTCCGTTTTTTAATTGGCGTTTCAAGACGGATTGGTGCATCTGTTAACCATTGTGTATAATCTGTAATGGGTCCAATTAAGCCCTGTTGAAGCTGCTCCCCTAAGTGTTCTTCATTTCTAAATGTCCAATGGAGATTGATCATACCACGCTGACGCATATAGGTTATAAACTCTTCCGATAAACTCCCATAGCTTGCATTTAGTGTTGCATTAACGATTGTTGCGTAGTTAAGTAATTTCTGTGCTTCTTTTAGCTTTCCATCTGTTGTTGATGGAACACCTGAAGAATACAGGTACCCAACACCAATTTGAGGATTTGTTTCATGTGATTTAACAACATCACCTATTTGGAAGCTTTGAGTGAGAACTTGATTTGTCATACCTTCCTCTTCAATTTCTTTTACAACCTGTTCGGCAATCCCGGCCTCTTTGATTTCAACAAGCAATACCACATCTTTCCCTTTAAAAGCTTGTAAATACTCGCGGAATGTCGGAACCTTTTCTCCGGCAAAATCAGCACCATATTTTATTCCAGCATCTAACTGACGGATTTGTTCCAAGGTTAGGCTTGATACTTTACCCGTTCCGTTTGTGGTACGATCCACTGTGTAATCATGCATAATCACAAGATGGCCGTCTTTTGTTCTTTGGACATCTGTTTCAAGTAAATCTGCACCAAGATCATATGCCTTTTGGAATCCAGCCATCGTATTTTCGGGTGCTAATGATGGAATACCTCGATGTGCGGCAACAATTGGACGCTGAACAATTGTATTCTCCGGGTACTGTTTAAACGCACTAATTGTTGAATTCTCATCCCCGGCAATAATTCCATCAACACCTAAATGAATTAAAGCGTGGGCATCACTTTCATTTTCTCCACCAATCCCCCAAACAGAAATGGTACGACTATGCAGATAATGAACTATTTCCGGTGTAATAAGCTTTTGGGGGATGACGGCAACTTTACCGTTATTCCCATGAATGGAGAGTGCCAATTCTTCTAGATCATGTTTATTTAAAGACTCCTTTTTGTATAAAACAGACCCCCGAGCGCTTGGTATACTTTCTTTTATTATTTTGATCATCTCAGCATTTGAAGAAAGGATATGGACATCTTGAAGAGTCTGTTTTTTTATTAATGATTCCAGAGCAGGGATGAGTTTTTCATCTTCAACTTGAAAAATCGGAATCATTTTTCCTCTAACCGCTTCGATTACTTCAGAAAGAGTGGTTCCCTTTACAAACAGTTCGCCTTGTACATTTCCTTCAATTGGTAAAATAATCGAAGAGATACCTTTATTACTCTTAATCTCTTCCACATTTTCAAAATTAGAAATAACAGTCGGAGCATTAACCATATTGGTTTCAGGTTGGTTGGCAAGGAATGCTTTAGAATTCTCCAAAGGAGGCAACAATTCCGAATTAGTAGTGACTTTTACATTATCAAATTGTACAGTTGCACCTGAAGCCTGAAATCCCACATCTCCTTTTATCCATTTTGAAGCTAAATCCGTATCTACCACCAGTTGGCCATTAACAAATTGCTGGACACGGTTTTCTTTTGTGATAATTTTCAAATGATAACTTTTATTGAACTGAAATGGCTCAAAATAAAAAGTCTTTTCAGGCACTTCCCATTGATTTCGTTCATTACGAATCGCAAATTCTAATCCATTTAAAGCATTTGTCCCCCTTCTAACTGCAAATTGATAATAGGGGTAATTTTCGGATTGCACACGATACATCATAGAAGCCCAACGAGTATCTTCGACAGCAGAAAGAAAGGTCATATCTGCCTCAAAAACATAGTCGCCAGCCCCTTCTTCTAAGGGAATAATGACACGGCTAGGTTTTGAAGTTGCAGGGGAGGTCAACAGTAGTTTCCCTTCCTTCGCCATAGCTTGTCCTTCAATCAGTTTCCATCCATTTGGTAATGCTTGTCCATTCAATTGATCAAAGTTTTCTTCAATTAGAACCCTTTCTTGCGTACTAGCATGAACCGTTGTGCTCACTATTTGTGGGACAGAGCCCATACCGAGGGCGATCATACTTGTGATTACAATTGGAGTAATTTTTCTTCCCCGTTTTTTCAATTGCTCTTTCATTAAACCTCCACCTACCTTTTCAAATTTATAAGTTATATTGTTGCAAAGGAAGGTAAAGAGAATATTAAGTTCATCTAAATATTTCAAAGTTCACGAAAATTAATTCATTTTAACTATAATCATTTAATAGAATTGACCTATATAAAAGATCTGATAGACGTAAAAAAAGGATGGGATACTGGCTCCAATCCTCTTTGTTCTGTATTGTATATTTTATAACTCTTAAACTCCTATAGTATAGAAACAGGAAATTGATTTTCTTCGATTAAATAAGATCCTATCGTAATGGAAACTAAGTCGGCAGAGCCTCCAGGACTGATACGAGATTGAATAAATTCTTTATCTAATCTACTAATTGCAGCTAATCCCTCTTTTGTAAATACACTTCCAAGATTCAGTATTTCTTTTGACTTACTTTGAACTTCTCTAAGCATTTCTTGGTTTGTTCTCCATAAAATTGTTGTATCTTCCACGCAGGTCATTAAGGAAATTAACGTATGGATAATGGAGAAATTTAAATCAATCCCCATCTCAATTGCTTCACGAAAAGCGGGTAAACCGGCATTTCTGACTGAAGGAAATCCATCTTCTACCTCGCCCCTTATCCCTCTGGCTTTGTATTTAAGAAATAATTGCTCACCAGCGGTTAATTTCCTGCTCTTCGCATCCATATTTTCAAGTTCTCGCTGGACAATTCCGCTTGTCATAGCTGAGACTACATCAAATATTTTTTCCGCTTCTAACTTTTGGGTAGTCCTTGATAAATACCCTGCAGCACCGCAAAAAAGACCTGATGAAAACAATACTCCTCTTTGAGTATTTACCCCTTTTGTTCCGAAAAGTAACTGCTCCTCACCTTGAACACCAATATTACGGATAGCCTTCAAAAGTTCAGATAATTCCCCATTATGATCAATCCCAGCTTGAGCGCACATGAAAAATGCAGGCGCGACTGAAGCACTGCCAACCATAAAAGTTAAAATGTTCATGTCGTTATGGGCACCATTTGATCTTGATGTAACTAAGCCGGGTTTTGGGTATGAACTAACTTCAAGAAGGATAGCTTTTAAAAAAGCCTCGCCAATCTTCCATGCTTCAGAACTAATGTCCATTTTCTGATATACCATTGTTGATGTCTCCCTAGATAGAAAAAACCCTCATTGATACATACTTGATAATGATAAAAGAAGTAAATGTTCAAATGAGGGCTTTCATATGTTTAATGATTAATAGACTTTAAAAATATATTATCCTAAAATAGCTTTTGTAACTAAGAAAAGGACAGAAGGTGCTAATAAACATCCCAATCCTGTAAAGAACGTTGCGGTCATTGCCCCATAAGGTACTAGTTTAGGATCTGTTGCAGCAAGACCTGCAGATACGCCACTTGTTGTTCCCATTAATCCGCCAAAAACCATTGCAGATCTAGGGTTATTTAATCCAACAAATTTTGCCACAAACGGTGTTCCTACCATTACTAAAATAGACTTAACTACCCCTGCAGCAATACTTAATGCAATGACTTCCGAACTTGCTCCAACCGCAGCCCCGGTGACAGGTCCTACAATGAAAGTTACTGCACCTGCTCCAATTGTAGCAACACTAGCAGCGTCGGAATAACCAAATGCTAATGCTACAATTGCTCCGATTATAAAAGATAAAATTACACCAATAAACAAAGATAAAATTCCTGGAAGACCAGCCTTTTTAATTTCATCAAAATCAGCTCCAAATGCTGTTGCCGTAATCGCAAAATCACGCAGCATCGAACCACCTAAAAGACCCATCCCTGAAAACATAGCAATATCGGAAATTCCCTTATCGCCACCGGTTACAATTCCACCAATATAGGCAAGGATTAGCCCAAAAATAATGGCAATAGCCGAACCGTGTATTCTGCCCTTAGTCAAATTTTTTGATAAAAAATAAGAAAAGTACATGGTAATCCCGACAATAGCAAAACTCATTACTAGACCATTCTTTACAAATATGGCACTTGCAATATCAAGCATGCTTTTTTGCTCCCTTCATACCGGAATCTTGTGTCTTTTTATTTTGTCCAATTTTGCTTAGTACTGGAATTAGAGCAAAACAAGCAACTACAGAAAGTACTCCCGCAAGAATTGCAATCGTACCGCCACTCAAAGCCGAAACCACATTTTGTTGTGCAGTCATTGCGACTACTATTGGAATGTACATTGAGCTCCAAAACGCTATTCCTTCTTGAGATGGCTTACTTAATTTACCTTTTTTAATTAAATTGTTTACAACCAATATAAGTAACAGCATCGCGATCCCAACGCCACCGACGTTAGAATCAATGCCAAGAGCCATTCCTAAAACATCGCCTAAGAATATGCCTACAAAAAAGCAACATGATAATACAGTAATCCCATAAATCACCATATAAAGCACCTCGAATTTAGTATTCATTCGGTACAGCATTTAATATGGGTAATGAATTGACAAATACCCATATATTGTTTTATCCTAATAATAAGTTAAACATAGTAGAATCTTATTGAATGCCCATTTCAAACTTCGATTTTACTATCTTTAAGAGACCGCTCTAACCCTTTTGGTTGGAGCGGTTAACTGTTACTAATTATTCAATTACCATAATGATGCTGCCCGCATCAACACGGTCTCCACCTTGGAATTTGATCTCTTTTACCACTCCATCTACCGGTGATGGAAGTGGTTGCTTCATTTTCATTGCCTCCATTACTGCAACGATGTCTTTAGTTTTGATTGCATCACCAACTGCAACCTTTAGTTCTAGTAATACTCCTGGCATACGTGATTTGATTTCCATTGTGTACGTCTCCTTTTATAAATATAATTGTGGAAAAATTTTACTTGCTTATATATTGTTATCTTCGAATAATACCTCTGATATTATATCACCTCCTTAAATTATTGCTTTAGAAAATTAAGAATGAAGCCACTGATTTACTTTTTCCCTTGTAATAAGCTCTACTCCGTCCATGCCTTTTCCAAGAATGTGCTCAGTATCAGTGAACAACTCTGCAACCTTGATTTCATAATCTTGGCATTCTAATTCCAAATCAACTTTACAATCATACTGTTTGCCTATTTCTAATATAGAACGATAGAATTTTTCTATCTTTTCTATTTCTGCCCCTCTAATAATTAAGTCCAAATCAGAATCATTATGGGTATAGGGTAATGAAGTATAGACTTCAAGGGCGGCCGATCCAAAAACTCCAAGAGTTATATCATACTCTTGAGCGTTTTGATAGATTTTAGCTAATGCTTTTAACGCATTTGTCCGTTCTGAGAATTCTTTTGCCAAGATTTCATAAGGATGAACCGTATTTTGAATCTCCTTTATTGGCACAAACCCAGGAATTCTTAATCTATTACCTTCATTAAGGAGAGGGGAAGAAAACCCAACTGCTATGACATCCTTTCGGACGGTTTCTGCCTTCCGCCTTACAATAGCAGGTATTTTTGTCCCATTTAAACCTGCTACCACTAACTCCTTAATTTCCGCTAATCGTCCTTTACAGCAGGTTTGATCCATCATCCACTCAAAAGCAAGTTCCCTGCCAAGGTTGGAAACCTCCAACAAAACATGACGTTTAATATCCATCATATTACCTTCTCTTTATCCAAGTTGGGTCTACTTTGCTTAACTGTTGATAATTGAGCTGGGCTTGAACCAATTCATCAAATAAAATGGTCTTTTCATCGCCCTCAATCAGAATTGGCGAGCCATTTAGTTCACCAATACTTGGTCTCAATTCCAATACAGTATGCTTCGCAGATGTAACTACTTCAGGTGCCACTTTAACTACTCTTGATTTAATTCTTAAAATAGTACGCGCAACTCGATTTATGGAATCTGTGGATGCCAGAGTAGTGGCTTTAATCCACACTTCATATTCTGGATACGTACGTTCCCTGCGATATGTAATGATTTTCCCTTCCGGGTTAAGAACATGCCCAGATTCCGAGATTACAAAACTATCACCCATTGGTAGACCGCCGACAACCAGTTCCATCACTGAACTTTCAACTGGCGTGGACTTTATTAAAGAAATATCATCTCTTAAAGGGATCCCATCAAGGGTAAGCCAACCAAATTCTTGACAGCCATAAAGATCATGAACGCTTCCGTCAATTTCTTCAACAACCGGTAATAAATCTAAGTCCATTGGTGACCCAGCAACCAAAAAGATTCTCTTTTTTGGTAAATACTTTGTAATCCCCATTAATTTAGCATCTTCCAAAGCAGCTCGAATAAATGAAGATTCACCAATAATAACGTCTGGTTGCTCACGATATAATGCATCTAGAAATGCATCCCTGTTGGACCTGATCAGAAAAGACCATTTTAATTCGTACTCCTCTAGGGAGTTTTTGCAAAACACATTCACGAGCGGAGGATACGTAAACAAGAGTTTACTGCCTTTTTTTACTCCTGCAAGTTCAAAAGCCCGGTGCGCCGCCTTAATCCGAGTGGCAATTTCAGAATGAGTAACTCCTACGATATTTTGAAAGGCAGAAGAACCTGTAGTAAAGGTTAAATACGATAAATTGAACGGACAATGGATTTCATCAATCAAGTGCGCGGCAGTAGGACCGTCAATTCCTTTATCCGCTAAACTTCTTCGTGGCATTTCATCATATTTAGGAGCTGTACCGAATTCTTCTACCATAGAATGCAAGTTATCTAGGAATTCTTTCACTCTTATCACCTTCACCTTTTAAATATAACGATCGATTACTTGCAGATACTCTTCTTCCATTTTTTGTATAGCTAGTTTTCTTGCTTTTCTTCCATTTCTTTCAAAACCAAGTTCCCCTCGGCCCCATGGTCCCAATTGATCAAATTGACCATTTTCTTTTAATTTGTGGATTTCTGAAATATGCTTACTAATGGTTTGGCGCATATCCTCCACTTTATAAACCATTTCTTCAACTCCGCCAAGCTGATAGAAAAATTCTGGACCAGCAGCGAAAACTGGATTTTCTTTTGATAATTCTTCCAATCTTTCAATATCAATTTTAGTAATCCGTGAAACGCTGGTAAGCGGCATAACATGTATCATTGTTCCAAAGTTTTTAGACAAAGATAAAATTCGATCTGCTTGCAATCCGTGACATAAAAAGGCACCGCTAATTGCTCTTCCAATGACCATTGCAACAATTGGATGTCCCTCTTTCCTAGCCTCAGCTAATGCAAGTTGGTACGCTCCCGTTGCTTTGTTCATTCCAACGATCTCTTCCAGTTTTCCTGGCGCATTCCCTGGGGTGTCGACGATAAGGACAATCGGTCTCTTTTCTTCGACTGGCTTGTTCTTATCACTTGCAATCGTACGGTAAACCGCCATGGCCATTTTATATCCTTCTTCAAGACCAATGACCCCTGAATAAACAACTCTAAACTTCATGTTCATCTCCATTGCATCACTTGCAATGATCGTAACCTTTTCACCACTTATTTTGGCTGTTCCTACTACTGCACCAGGTCCCATATCTGAGGCAAAGATATAATCTTCGATTAAGTTTTCTTGCATCGAATCAGCATCGATAATCATATCAATAGCGTCTCTGCCTCTTCCCATCATAGAAAGTTCCATTTCCATATCTAGCACTTAATTTTCCCCCTCACTTAACTAACCGCATTACGGCGCTTAGCTGTTTTCATAAACTCATCATATGTTAGCCCAAGAAGTACTTCTGGTTGTTCATTTCCAAAGTATTTCCACATATCCATTGAATCTGCAGGATCGACGGAAAGAGCTTCATTAACCAACCTTACCTGGTTTTCAACTAATTCACTTGAACCAATCCGTCGTAATTGTTCAATTTCTTCCATTGGTAATTCTACGACTTCACTTACCTTTTCTCTAAAGGCTTGTATTGTCTCACGAACTAAGTAATTACAGTCACCCATAATATATTTGTGTCTTCCGCCAGTTGTACGGAATACTAAAGCCCGGTTGGATGAATCAAACTCATCTTTGCCCATTTCTTGCTCGATAACTTCAGGTCCAGTCAGACCTAGTCTTCCATCTTCACTCATGATGATCACGTCTGTTGCCGCTCCAACAAATCCCATCCCTCCGAAGCAACCAACCTTACTTCCAATTACACTTATAATCGGAACTTTCTTACGGGCATCTTGGATTTGATCCATTACTTCTGCATGTGCAAGAAGACCAGCGTTGGATTCATGCAATCTAACACCGCCAGTTTCAAATGATATGACTACTGCCGGTCTTCGTTCTTCCCATGAATCCGGATATTTTTCTTTGATTTGCTCATAAGTACGAATTGCTAATTTGATGGTGTAAACCATTTTAGCCCCACACACTTCACCTACAGAACCACCAATGAAACGTCCCTCTTGAGAAATGACGAAAATAGGCCGTTTCCCAATTTTTCCAATCCCTACAACCACTCCATCATCAAAGGAAATAGCCTCCCCAAGTACTGGTAGATGTGGACTGGACATTTTATCTTTTGGATTTAGCAATTCAACAAATGTACCTTCGTCAACCAAGCCAATTGCTCTTTCCCGTGCAGTTGATTCTAGGAAACTATTATTTTGCAATTCTCCCCATTTTTGCACCTCACCCTACCTCCTTTTCAAGCTTATTTGCTTCAATGAAAGCTTGAGCTAGTCTTAACGAAACAACACTTGGGGTGGCGTTATTATCATTTATCTCAATCTTTACATCTCCCAAATGTTTCTCAGTTATAAATTTTTCTAATACTTTTTGCCAAACATGATTAAAACCATTAACTGGTGTGACTACTTTTACATCAACAGCCCCATTAGAGTTTTGTCTCTCCATTAAAATTTCCAAATCACCTGATCCTACTACACCGGAATGAACCCATTCTTTTTGTATCGTGGTTGGATTTTCTACATTAAAATGAAAAGTTAATTCTTGTAATGCCACTGTATTTCCCTCCTTATCAATTACCAGTTTCTATATTTTGCAGGTGGCTCATAGAGACCTTTTGACCATTCAACCAATTCTTTCATATTTTTCGCTGCTAAAAGAGATCGGTTCGCTCTGCTAACATCAATGCCTAAATCTTCCGGCGTTTTCACGATTCCTTTTTGTCGTAATGTTAACGTTTCATTACTATCTTCCTCTAAACCTAGAGTCGTATATCCTGCAACGGCACGAATTGCAGCCATTCTTTCGTTCATATCCGAACATTTGTGTAAGTATGCGATCCCTTCTTCAGTTACAATATGGGTCACGTCATCGGAATAAATCATGACAGGAGGGATAGCCAAGTCTGCATTTTCTGCCAGTTTCCATGCATCAAGTTTTTCTACAAATCCAGGAGCTAATTTTTCTCTAAATGTCTCTTGCAATTGAACAACTAGCTTTTTCCCTCTTGGTAAATCACCGATTAGCTGTTCATTGGTTGAATACTCTTCCCCAGCCTTTAGCCAAGAATCCGTTGCATGACGTCTTCCTTTTGCGTCGCAGCCCATATTTGGAGCACCGCCAAATCCAGTAACCCTGCTTGCTGTAGCTGTACTACTATTACCATACTTATCAATCTGCAACGTACCACCAATGAACATATCTAATGCATAATGTCCTGCAGCTTGAGCAAAAGCACGGTTAGAGCGCATTGATCCATCAGGTCCGTTAAAGAAAACGTCGGATCTTTCACTAACGTATTTTTCCATACCGAGTTCTCCGCCAAAGGAATGGATCGATTTCACCCAACCTGACTCAATTGCCGGAATTAATGCAGGATGTGGATTTAACACAAAATAGGAACAAATTTCCCCTTTTAATCCCAATTCTTCTCCATAGGTTGGCAATAACAACTCAATTGCCGCTGTATCAAACCCTACCCCATGATTGACACGCTGTACTCCATATTCAGCATAAATACCTTTAATGGCCATCATCGCTCTTAATACTTGCGCATCAGTAATTAAAGCCGGATCCCTTGTAAATAGCGGTTCAATGTAAAATGGTTTTGGTGCTTCAATTACAAAATCAACCCAATCGGCAGGAATATCGATACGTGGTAGTTTATCTACTACTTCATTGACTTGTGCGATAACAATTCCTTGTTTAAATTTGGTTGCTTCCACAATCGCAGGTGTATCTTCTGTGTTAAACCCAGTGTATAAATTTCCATCTTTATCTGCTTGGTAAGCTACTATTAATGCTACCCTTGGTGTTAAATCTACAAAAAAGCGTCCAAACAACTCTAAATAAGTATGAATCGCACCAATCTGAACTTTGCCGTCATTTACAAATTTCGCAAGGCGGCCAGCTTGTGGGCCGGAAAAAGAAAAATCTAATTTTTTTGCAATTCCCTTTTCAAAAACATCCAAATGACTATCCAAAGCTATTACTGACTGAACCATGTGCAAATCGTGAATTTTCCCAGGATCAACCTTACAAAGTGCTTCAGCTAAAAAATCAGCCTGCTTTTGGTTATTTCCTTCAAGAGATACTTTGTCACCCGACTTGATCACCGCTTCCAATAAGGAAACCGTATCTTTTGAATCTACTATCTTACCTGTTTGGATATATTGTTTTGCGCTTTGAATTCGTTCTTGATAATCTTTTTTTAACGAATCCCATTCTTGCTCTACTTGAGTAATCATTAAGCGCATCTCCTTCCTTTTTTTTATAAAAAAAAGACAAATATAGGGTTGGTTAACCCATATTTGTCTCATTTTCTCGAATTATTAAGTTATTCAAACCGTTATAAGTGCATGACTCCAAGTCCAGACCGATGGTGGTTAGTAATTGGATGAATTGCAGATTGACCATACATAGCTACTGCAATCCAATGATCGTCCCTCACCACTGCCACCTTAATTGCTAAACTAACACTGGACGCAACATTAACCATCATACCCCTTTTCGCTTCTTCCACTGCATGTAGCAATGCGTGGATTTCGTTAGAGGTTTTGTGGATTATATTATTATTAAGACAGCAACCTATTATCGATCTTGATACTTTGTCCTGAAACTCTCCACCTGTTTTTCCACCAACTTCTGTAACTGCAAACTTTAGTCCCTCAGCTCTTAAAAGAGATTTTACTCTTTCTTCGCCTGATAAAGTAGATGTTAGCGATAATAACATAGCGGCAGTTGATACTTTGCTTTCGGTAGATGGCCAAAAGGTGTTCTTTAACAACTCATTAATTCCTGCTTCACTCATACTCACATTCGCTCATTTCAACATATAAATTCTGTATGCTTAAATCATAGTGATATTATTTCAAAAAAACAATACCCAATTTTTTATGACAATAATTATTCACAATCTTCTGTCAAAAAAATGTCATATATCCAAAGTGGCTATATTCCAAACTCCCTTTTATTTCCTCTTCATTTACCATTTAGTAATCCTCTCACATTGAGAGACGAAAAAGTATGAATCGTTTAAAACGATCATACTTTTTCTAGCTATTAACCTAACATATTAATCGTAGCAACAAATACACCTGTTACAATTGCAGAAGTAATCAGTCCACTCAGATTTGCACCTAAAGCAAGTGGCATAATCATTGCGTATGGATTCTCTTCCTGTGCCGCATATTGAGCAAGTTTTGCCGTAGTCGGCATACATGAAACACCTGCAATCCCGATAACAGGACTATATTTTTTCTTGTTAAATAAGTAGACGATCCAGCCACCAATAAGACCACCGCAAGCAGAAACTGCCAATGCAGTAATTCCTAAAATAACAAGTAGACCAACTTTTGGATTTAATAACGTAGATGCTTCACATAGAACACCTAGTACTAGCCCTAAAAACATTGTTGATAGATAAGTAATAGTTTTTTCAAGTTGTTCTTGATAAGGGTTGATTTCAGCTTCACGAATTGCCACACCGAGGAAAAACCCTAAAATTAATGGAGCCGCAACAGGAAGTAGCAGACAAAGCACTCCACAAACAACGATTACAAAAATAAACTTGCTCTTTTTCGATACAGCTGGCATATCGATTTCAACATCAATACCTCTATACTTCTTTGGAACAAACAATTTAATTAAATAAGGATAACCCGCATAGGTAAGGCTTAAATATAAGTAGGCAATAATTGAAATTGGAACAAATAGTTCTGGCGCCAACATCAGTGATGTGAATAAAACCATTGGACCATCAGCACCACCAATAGTAGCTGTTGCTGCCGCTTCGCCTGGCTCTAGTCCAAGATACAATCCTAATGCAAGAGTAACAAACGTACCTAACTCTGCAAAAATAGCCACAATAATACTTGCCCAAGGTCTTGCAAGAATGAACCCAATGTCACTCATTGCACCGATCCCCATAAAAACAAGAACTGCAATTAGACCGTTACTAAACAATAAATTATAAACCGGCTGCAAGAAGTTGATTTGCATGATATTTACTAGGTCACCTGGGTCACTTACCATCGGATCAAGGAAAATAGTCCCAATCTGACCACCGTCTAAAAATAGAACACCTGCATTTACTGCAATCATTCCTAATCCCATCGGAACCATAATTAGTGGCTCCAATGTCCGCTTAAATCCTAAATATGCAAGAGCAAAACCTATTGCAATAAATGCAATCCGTGAAAATGCGATTACCGGATCTTGAACTAATAAACTACCAATCCCCGGAAATAGTTGTGTAAAAAATTCCATGTTGATAATCCTCCTTTATTTTTCTTTTCTACTAAGAACATTATTGGTTAGTACGACAACACCAATTACTAACAGAGATAACACTGCGGTTAACCCATATGTAAATAGCGTGTATGTAATAATACTCATGTTTTTCCTCCTTTCTATTACGAAAAAAACAATAAGATAAATAACAATTAGTTCTTTTTGTAAAAAAAAAGGGATAAATAAAGGCAGTTATTCCGCCTTATTTATCCCTTAATCACCAATATTTAGATGTTTTCCTTTTAAATCAGTAAATCACTCTCGAATTCCAACTCTTAGTCACATTGACAAGTTCAATATATCACCTACTATAAATAGGTTCAATATCAATTTTATTACAACTTTTTGACACCCTAAAAAAATAAAAAGGATAAACAAGGCTCATTAATAGCCCTACTTATCCCTCAGTCACAGTATTAAAAATATTATATCACAATAATAAAATCACTTTTACAATTCACGCTATCTCGATCATTCACTTTAACAAATCAAATATATCATCGCCAAACACAAGATTCAATTTTAAATATTTACATTTCTGTGTCGATTTAGACAAGTAATTGAATCATATATCGCTTCTTTTAATTATGTTGTTGAGAATGCTCAACAAGAAACGCTAAGAATTTATGCGCAACCGGGCTAAGAAATCTCTCCTCTTTTAATGCAAAACCGATTACTCTCTCACAATTAAACTCAGAGATTTGCAGTGCCTGGATATTGTCCATATGCACTCCTTGAAGTTTTGGCAATAATGCAATTCCAAGATTTTCACTTACAAACCCAACAATCGTTACAATTTCATCACTTTCAAATGTTATATTTGGCTTTAGATTCGCATCTAGACATAGTTCATCGAATATAGTTCGAATCGAATAGCCTTTTTTAAGAACAATAAATTTTTCATTACACAATTCAGCAAGGGTTAGGTTTTTTCGATTTGCAAGTCGATGATTTTTATGAACAAAGAAAAATAATTCTTCTTTCCACAATTCAATCCACTTAATTCCCTTCTGGTTTTGTATTTCTGACGTTATACAAAAATCTATTATTCCTTCTTCCAATTGTTCAATCATCTCTGCCGTAGAACTTTGAAAAAGTTGAAAATTAATGTTTGGATGTTCACTTAGAAAAATGTTCAAAATGTTAGGGATATAAGAAACCCCTAAAGACTTTAGAAAAGCTAAAGAAACTACACCATTTTCAGGATCAAACAATTCTTTTATCTCCTGTTTCGCCTCTGCCATTTCCTGCAATATTCTACAGGTCCTTTTATAAAACATCTTACCGTACCTATTAAGGACAACCCCTCTTCCATTTCTATCAAATAAAGGTAGACCCAGACTTTTTTCCAATTTTGAAATCGATCTGCTTAACGCTGATTGAGAGATATTAAGGATTTCTGCCGCTTGATGAAAATGCTCCAACTCAGCAACGGTCTTAAAGTATTCAAGCTGCTGCCACTCCAACCTTCTCACCCCGTTCTAGAAACGAATTAATTACATTATATCATCAAATTCTTATAATTAATGCATTAGACGTCATGTATTTCTCGTGTTTTAATACTATTAGAATTACATTTTGAAAAGTGGGGAACAAAATGGGGATTACTTTAACAATGTTAGGGGTAGGCATGTTATTAGGTTTTTTAGGAGCAGGAGGATCGGGAGTAATAATCTCTTTATTGACCGTTCTCTTTGGGGTTCCTATCCATATGGCGTTAGGGACCGCTCTTGGTGCAATGATCTTTTCATCTTTATCCGGGACTTTCAGTCATTATCGTGAAGGGAATATCTCATTCCGAACCGGCATCATCGTTGGGGCCTTTGGTGCGGTCGGAGCATTAATTAGCAGTAAATTCACTGAACATATACCTTCTAATGAACTGAAATGGATGACCGCAGGTTTATTATTCCTGTCAGGACTTATTCTATGGCTTCGCATGTTTATTGTCGCTCAGGATAAAAATGCAAAAAAAGAAATAACTCAAGGGGCAAAATTTTTCTGTTTCGCTACGGGAATCGGTCTTATCACTGGGGGTTTATCAGGTTTGTTTGGTATCGGCTCAACACCATTCATACAAATTGGGCTAATGGCTTTTTTACAAATGCCCGTTAAACAGGCAGCCGGGACTACAATGCTCGTTATTCTACCAATTGCCCTAGCTGGAGGGGCAGGATATTATCAAATAGGCTTTCTGGACTTTCAACTTCTCCTTCAAGTAGTAAGCGGTACGATGATTGGCTCTTATATTGGAGCTAAATTTACCAAACGGGTTCCATTACCTTTTTTAAAAACCTCCATGGTTCTATTTCCAATGATTGGTGGAGCAATTCTCCTAATGGATTAATTATTTGGAGCATGAAAAGAAAGCAAGGTATGTGGTTAATACCAACATACCTTGCATTATACGTTATTGTTCCAACTTTAAAATTGCTACGGACTCAACATGGCTTGAGTGTTGGTCGCAGACATATTGATGTAGTGGTGTTTACCTTTTTAATTTTCTATAAAAATTCTACAACAATCGCGCCCTTTAGTTGAATAAGAAAACTTTTTAACTTATTAGAACAGAAGTAATCATATTATTTTCACTATTAACTGTGACGATCATTTCATTACAAACACTTGCAAAAGACTGAACTGCTACCCTTTCTTTAAAGGATTCATCAAATGACCATCCACTTGGTATTATAGCCATCCCTCCATATGCCTGCACAAAAGTATGTTCAAAAAAATCCCACATTGATAAAATATCATGATTAGTTGTTTTTCTTACAAGATCGAGATTAACTCTAAATTCTTTTGCTGCGAATGTTTCTCCCCAGCTTGAAGTCCCTTCTGAATATATATCATTCACAATTGCATTAACTTTACGATTTTCTTTTAGATTCATAAAATGTATTTTTGAACTTTCCCTAACATTTTGCAACCTAATACCTACTTGTTTTTCATCGGTTGTAATTTTTACAACCTTGTTAAAGTGGGGAGCAATTTCTTTGGTGGCTATATCGAGAGTTTTATCATCATCTATCGGAATCTCCAACATTCCATTTGAACTAACTAATATAAAGGGAGCTAATAAATATTGAGAAATTGATGGAATTTCCTGTCCAGAAAATTCATCAATTTCTAACTTCTCATATACCACCTTTGGCTGTTCATTATTTTCTCTAATTTTAATTATTGGATCTTGTTCAATGTCATTTATAACAATCTCTTCAAATAAATCCAAACATATTGCCCCTTTCAAAATCCCCTACATACTTTATATTTATTATAATTTTAACTCAATTAATAAAGAATTTCCTTATTCCACTAAACTGCCCCGTTACTTTAAGCGAAAACCTTCACATATTACATTTTTCTTTACACTTGCTGCTCAACAATCTGGCCCGTTTGTTCAATAACCAAACTTCACAATTTATGTATAAATATTAGTGTTTATACAATTTGTTTTTGAAAAATGATTCATAAACATTAATAAACATACGGCCATAACATACATCAGTTAAATGCCAGAAACAACCAACTAGCAATTAACGGCTTGCTGGGCACGCAAAATAAAAAGGAAGTAGCCCATAGGGCTGCTTTCCTCTTTTGTTTTTAGGTTTTCGGCTCGTGTGGTACGGCCGCAGGCAAATGGATCAGGAACCTACGGATTGTAGACGTGAGCCGTACAGTCCATCCAAAGAATTCCTTTAATTTTTTTCAGTCATTTCTAAAGAAATAAAGTCCGCCTTAAGACGAACCCGATTCATTAAAAATAGTTTCTTTACTTCACGCAAAAAAAGTTCATCCTTCTCTTTTACTTCATAAAGGGTACTGGATTTACAACGTTAAGCACATTTTC
The DNA here is from genome assembly GCF_051233475.1 of Neobacillus terrisolis. Taxonomy (NCBI): domain Bacteria; kingdom Bacillati; phylum Bacillota; class Bacilli; order Caryophanales; family Bacillaceae; genus Neobacillus; species Neobacillus terrisolis. Next base: position 302,567 of record NZ_JBKFGH010000002.1, read on the forward strand.
AAGATTAAACATCTTACCAATTAAATCAGGCGATATGTTTAAGTTATTTATTTTTTAAAATTTGCAATCACTAATTCCTTTTCAAATTTGTTTTTTTAAGTACTCTAATAAGAATTCCTCAAAATTAGGTGCATCTAGTTCAGAGACTTTTTTATATGATTCAATAATTTTTAGTTTAATTTCTTGTTCAAGATCTTCTCTTTCTTGAAAATGAGTATTTCTTAACACACTCTTTATTTTAGGCTCTAAATGATTTAGTATCTCAATTAATTCTTCTTTCGTAAAAGCTTTCTTCACAATTCACTTACCTTGCCATAGTATTTTCTAATTTTTTTTAAAGCTTGTTTATGAAGACTAGATATATTTTGTGGTGAGTCTCCAAAGTGGTCATTTTCCTAAGTATTATGCTTTTGGTAGGTTTTGTCTTAGTATTATTTATAAAAACTGAAAAACGGCATTTAATAACCATAAATAAAGAGTTGATAGAAAAAATAAACTAATATTTAAAAGGTAACGGTTACATTTATGCTCCCTCAAGTTAAAAAATTCAAGAGCCGCCCCATAGAGGCGGCTTCTTTGGTAGCCTATTCGGCCATATATGAAAGAACTGCAGTACTGTTTGAAAATCAATAACTTAACATTTGGTCTAATTGTTCTACTGCCTCAAGTTCATCAGGGCCTTCAGCAGCTATAATAATCCGTGCTCCTGACTTTAGCCCTAAACTCATGATACCCATAACACTTTTGGCATTTAACTTTTTGTTTCCCTGAAGCACAAAAATATTTGATGAAAATTTGCTAGCTTCTTGTACAAAAAGTACAGCTGGGCGAGATTGTAAACCTGTTTTTAATTTCACAGTTACATTTTTCTCAATCATCATTTACCACCCTCAATTCAATTCTGCTCCCTGCCACGTCATCCATTAAATCATTAGATTGATTTAATCATTCCACCATCAACCAAGATTGAACTCCCTGTGACATAAGAACTTGCATCTGATAGCAGGAAGGTTACAACCTTGGCGAATTCTTCAGGTTTCCCATAACGCCCCAATGGAATTGTTTGTTTGGACTGCATCTCTACCTCTTCACGTGTTTTTCCTGTCTTTTTTGCTTTTACTTCGTCTAGGAAAGCTACACGATCAGTAGCAATTCGACCAGGTGCAACTGTATTTATTAAAATATTATACTGAGCTAATTCTTCCGTTAATGATTTTGTTAATCCCACGATATCTGTTCGTATCGTATTAGACAGTCTCAGTCCGGGTATTGGTACTTTAATAGAAGAAGAGGCTAGATTAATAATCCGCCCACCTTCCTGCTTTAAGTCTGGAAGTACTTCACGGATGATACGAATATAACTTAATAGAATTAAGCTCAAAGGCCTTCTGCCAGTCATCATCTGAGAACTCCTCAAATAGTCCTGCTGGAGGTCCACCAGCATTATTCACCAGAAGATCAACTTTACCAAACGTTTCATGAGTAACTTGAACGAGGCTCCTATTTCCTCTAAATTCGTAATGTCAGCTGGATAGAAAGCTACTTTTCCTGACCCAAGCTGTTCAAGCTCTTCTTTACAGCCTGTAATTTTTCCATGTCACGACTAGTTAGCATGACATGGCCCCTTCCTTGACCAATTCTCAGCAATCGCTTTTCCTAGTCCTTGACTAGAAGCATTAACCAAAGCCACTTTTGTTTTTAAATTTAGACCCATTATTATTCTCCTCTCAATAATTCGAAAAAAGAATTAGTCAATTATTCTTTACACATCAAACTGTTTTAACAGGTCGGTTATCTCATCTAAATGAGCTTGATCAAGAATTAGTCCAGGATGCCGAAGTGATGCATTAGAAATTGCCCCGCGTCTTCTTAAAATCTCCTTTCGGATTGCTAATCCAATGCCAAGTTGGCCTTCATAGCGAAATAACGGTCCAGCTTTATAAAAAATTTCTCGCGCCCTATCTATATTACCACTTATATAGTTAGTATAAATTTCTACGAGTATTTCAGGAAAGGCAAAACCGGTCATTGTTCCTTCAGCTCCACGTGTCAACTCTTCCAAAAAGTAAACTCCTCCATTACCACCAAAGATACCAACATCTCTATTTATTTTTTTAGTGAGGGCCAGTTTTTGTGGGGTTGGTGCTTCTTCTAATTTGATATATTTACAGTTTGGAAGCTCACTACTTATTTTAGCAAGGAACTCTGCAGGCATTAAGACTCCGCTAAAATTAGGTTCATCCTGAACAACCACTGGAACATCAACTGCTGAGGAAACTCTTCTGTAGTATTCATATACCGCATTTAGATTTTTAACATTTGTTGGTGGTGCTACCATAATACCATCTGCACCTAGTTCAACAGCTCTTTTGCTATAATACACAGCTAAATCAGTTCCACTCGCACTTGTTCCAACTATTACGGGAATTCGACCAGAAACTTGATCTATTACTACTTTAATAATTTGTTCACGCTCTACCTCAGTAAGCTTGTGTGCCTCCCCAAGAATACCAAGTATAGTGATTCCCTGAACTCCCTTATCTATATTAAATTCTACTAATGTTTTAACAGATTCTAAATCTAGCTGCCCATCCTTACTAAAAGGAGTTGCCATAATGGCAAAAACCCCTTGAAGCTTTTTCATAATTATATCTCCTAGTTATGTGATAAATTTAACAAATATACCTACTTTGTTTTCTAAATTGAATAGCTTTTGCCTAACTCTTCATTCAAACGACCTTTTTAAACTCAAAACTCCTTTTCCTATCACTCTTTGTTTGCAAGATAGGAATATAAATAAGCCAACAATCCTGTTAGTGCCGCAACAGGAAAAATCCAACTAAAACTATTATTAGCAAAGATCACTAATTCTGATCGAAATAATACCAATCCAGAGATTTGGATAATTACCATTGCTAGACCACCTAAAACGAATAATACGAATCCAATTATAGCTAAAGATTCAACGATTTTTTTTATCATAATATTCCTCCTAGACAGCCAGCGGTAAATACCCCATTGCAATAAACCAACCAATTATGGCGATTGGTACAACAAAATATTTTATTAGTGGATAAAATGTTTTTTCTGGATTTGTCTCTGTTAAACCTGAAGCAATAAATATTGATCCAGAGGCTGGTGGAGATGCCCCCTCTGTTGAAGCAAAAACCAAGATTGAAACCACAGCCGGTAATGGACTCACTCCTACACTTAACAAAGCTGTAAATGAGATTAAGCCAATTGATGTTAGTGTTGCTGTCGACGAGAGCGGTCCAGCGACTAATACAACTAATACCCCTACTAAAAGCACCATAATTGGCTTACCAAAATTCAGACTACTAAACAACAGAATTAATTCATCAGACAAACCTAATTCAGAAAAAATCGTACTGGCTGCGAAAGCAAATAATAGCACCCCTCCAATATTTTTATATTGGGGAAAAAGTGTTTTAACTAATACTTCTTTGCTATGAATATTCTTAATCAAAGTTTTATATCCTAATAACAGGATAATTGTTATCATTAGGATAGGAATCCAAATAAGTAATGAAATCGAGGAAACAGCATCACTCATCCCAAGCTTTTTTAGAAAAACTCCAATTGGTCCAACAGTAACCAAAATAGGGATAATAGCACCAAGAAAGACACATAAGCTTTTCCAATTTAATCCTATAACTTTTTTCAATGATATTTTTTCAGAATGCTCAATCCGTCGAATCCCTTGTTTTTTGATTAAGTAAATCACCAAAAAAATTCGATAAATAACTTGATATATACCCGAGACAAACAACCCTAAATAAAGTTCACCTTCTGAGATTAGATTACTAACTTGTGCAAATCCTAACATGATAAACATCGAAGCACTAGGAGGAAAGCCAGCCCCAAGACCTCCATTGCCAGCTATTAATGTTGCTGCTAAATCTTTTCGCCAACCAGTACGGACCATCCATTGAGCAGTGAATGTTCCTGATGTAGCTGTATTCGCAGAATTGGATCCTGAAAGCATACCCATTGTCGCTGATAATCCGATGTTCACGAAGGCTGGACCTCCAGGCAATCTTCCCAATAAGGCATTAAAAATCTCAAGAACCCCATTAAGTAGGTTTGATTCTTTTATAAGATAACTCATCAATATAAAAGCTAAGGAAGCAAAAAGGACTTCATTGGTAAATGCAGAGTGAATGCCTGTCACCATTAACTGAAAGGCATCTGAACCTCCGAATAAGGCGACTACAATAAAACCCACTATCATTCCTTCTGCCATATTACGTTTAATGAGCACAGCCCAAAAAATTATTACTAGCATGTACACAATTAGCGCTATTGTCGCATTTCCCACTGCACTTACCACCTTTTGCTATTACTTTGCTTCTTTTGGAAAATAACTATAAATGAACCCTAATGTACCAGCAATTGCTGCACAGATAAAGGTTGGTTTACCTATATATTCACTAGTTTGTATCATCAACTCGCCATTTTGAATAATCATACCAAGCAGTTGGCCCACAACTAGCAAGGTTCCCCCAAACATAAATAGCATCAAAAAAATGGTAAAACCTTTTCTAATCAATTCTTTCATGTTCTTTTCCTCACTTTCTTTATACGGGTATTGGTAGCCAACCCCAAGCCATCATCCAACCAAGTATCATTACTGGAATTACATAGTAAATAAAAAGTGGTACAAATGATTTTGCTGGATTGGATTCGGCAATTCCGGCGGCTACATAAATTCCTCCAGAAGTAGGCATGGATTCTCCTTCAGTTGAAGCCCAAGCTAAAATGGTTGCAACTGCTATAACTGGATTAACACCTACTGAAGTTAAAGCTGAAAAAGCGACTAAACCAATAACAGTTAAAGTGGCAGTTGCTGAAAGTGGACAAGCAACTAATACAACAATGGCACCTACAATTATTACCATTAAGAAAGGAGAAATAGAAAGAGAAGTTAAAAACCCTGACAATTCCTCACCCATTCCAACTACGCCCAAAACATAACTAGCTGCAAAGGCAAATAGCAAAACTGCACCAATTTCAGAGAATTTAGAAATAGAATTAGATGCAATTTTAGTCCATCCTTTAAATGTTTTAGGGAAATTCTTCCGGCCTAAAAAGATACAAATTGCACTAATAACGATTGGCATCCAAGTAATTAAGGAGACAGTATCCATTCCTTCAGGGCCTACAGCGCCTTCTGAACTTAAATAAGTTGCAATTGGACTCATTGTCAAAATAATTGGAATTGCTGCACCTAGGAAAACAAATAAAGATGTCCAACCTTCCCTAAATGTTTCCCTTATTGGCCGAACTCCTTCTGAAACTGCTTTTATATTATGTTTCTTGATAAGAAAGGCAACAACGATAAACCTCCAGATAATTTGATAAGCCCCAGCTGCTAACATTGCTAAATAAAGTTGGCCTTCAGTTACTTTAGCAGCAATGGGTGCCAAGCCGAGCAAGATAAACATCGAAGCACAAGGCGGCCAAGCAATTGCCATCCCTGCATTCCCAGAAGCAATGGTTGTTGCTAAATCTTTGTCAAAACCTGTCTTTTTCATCCAAGGGATGGTAAACACGCCTCGAGCGGCAACATTCCCTGTTGTCGCACCGGAAATCAACCCTAAAGCTCCTGATGCAATTACATCCATATATGCTGCTCCACCAGGCACTCGTCCTAGTAAAGAGTTTAAAATATTGATAAGTCCTCCTAGGACACCAGATAAGTCAAAAATATATGCCATTAATACGAAAGCTAAAGCAGCATATAAAACTTCATATGTAGCACCATATTTTAAACCTTCGATAAAATAATTGAAGGCTTTTCCGCCTCCCATTGCACAAATTGCAATAAAACCAAGCAGCATTGCTTCACCAATAGGTCGTTTAACAATAAGAAACCATAAAAGTATAACGCCAATAAATACCAATAGAGAAAGTATTCCGATTCCCATTTATAGACCTCCAATTTTTTCCGCACAACCTGATTTCTTAAGGTTGTGCGGATCCGTTCTTTATGAATGCTTTCCTTCAATAAACTCAACTTTTTTTGCATCAAGTAATTTATTAACCCAACTTCGATCGTTACTACCAATTTTAGCAGCTTCAACTTTCGCATGGTCATTCGCAGATAATACGGCTGCTTTTTCATATATTTCTTCAGCATCTTTTAGAGGAATAACAATGACACCATCTTCATCACCAAGAATAATGTCACCAGGATTTACAGAAATTTTCCCGCAGGCAATGGGTACGTTTACTTCACCAGGTCCTTCTTTATAAGGACCACCAGGTGTTGTTCCAGTAGCATAAACTGGGAAATCCATTAATCCAATACTATCAATATCGCGGATTGGCCCATCTAAAACAATTCCGCCCAATTTTAAGAAACTTGCTGCATATTCCATCATAATTTGTCCCATCAATGATTGAGAACGATCGCCTTCGTTTGAAACAACGATGATATCACCAGGTTGAGACATATCTAACGCAGCATGAATCATTAAGTTATCACCAGGTCTTGCTTTTACGGTTAAAGCTGGACCACACATAATTGACTTTGAAGGTTGAGACATTAACTTAATTTCACTATGCATCGCACAGGATCGACCCATTACATCTGCTACATTGGCTGCAGGTAATTTACTAAACTTTTCAATTAATTCCTTTGAAGGTAAATCTCTTTCTAAAAAAACTCTGTTTCCTACTCCCATTCTTCTCACTCCTACTTGATTTTTATTTTTTTCATTTCTGGTATTGGCCAAGTTGGTTCTTTTCCACTCAATACTTCATCTATACCAATTGCACAGTGTAATGAGGCACGTTCTGTGGCTTCAACGGTTGCTGCTCCAATATGGGGAGCTACTAAAACATTATCCAAATGTAATAAAGGATTCGCAGGATCAACTGGTTCTTGGAGCATAACATCTAAAGCTGCTCCGGCAATCCGTTCATTTTTCATGACTTCATACAACTCATCTTCCTTCACTAATTTTCCACGAGCGGTATTAATGAAATAAGCAGATGGCTTCATCATTTCAAATTGTTTCTTACCTACGAATCCTATTGTTTCTTCAGTAGCAGGACAGTGCAATGAAACAAAATCACTTTCTTTAAAGATTCGATCAAAATCATCTGTTAACTCAACACCCTCTGGTACTTCAGCTTGTGTTTTATATGGATCATAAGCAATAACTTTCATGTTAAAGCCATGTAATGCTTTTATAGCTACTCGTGAGCCAATATTCCCTACACCAACTAAGCCTAGTGTTTTTTTATCCATTTCTACTTTATGTAGTTTTAGTTTTGCATAATAGAAGTCGTCAACAAAGTGTTTTTGAACTTTTTTGAGGTTTCTTGAGCTATTCAACATATACATAATAGCTGTTTCTGCTACGGACATACTATTTGCAACTGGCGCATAGCACACCATTACATTATGATCACGTGCAGCATCAAGATCCACGGTATCATAGCCTGCACCATGACGAACAACAACCTTTAACTTATCAGCAGCTTCAAAAACTGCTCGTGACATTTTAGACAATCGCACAATAATACCATCGCATCCAGGAATGTCACGAATTAAATCCTCTTCTTCTTTTCCAGAGCCATCAATTAACTCATATCCTCTTGACTCTAAGTATTCTCTTGCTTCAGGCATAATTTCCTGTGGTAGTAAAATTTTAAATCCCATTCTTCTCATTCCTTCCGTTTATTGTAAAGACTTACATTTACATATATGCAAATATCGTGCCAATTTAAGAAAACGCTTAAAATCTAGGTTTTCAATGATAGCGCTTTATATTTTGCGTTTCAAAATGAAATGAAATAATTCATGGTGAAATCAAAAGAAATGTCATTTGTGAAAAAGATGGGTTATTTTAGTCTCATAAAATTAAATTGGTGTATAAAAATATTTGAAAACAAAAAAATCCATGAAAAACTTACAAGTTTGCCGAATTGTTTGTGTTTAATAGTCAATTAATTATATTTTTTTCTAATAAAGCCCTGTCAGAATAAGAATTAAAAATTTTTCACAATAATTTTTTCTGATAGTGTTATAATTCAAAATGAAATAATATATTGCAAACAACTAAACTAGTAAAATGATATGGAACGGAGTAAATAATGGAAATTATCATTTTTTCTGGACAAACTGCCTTTACCAAAGAAGTAACGAAATTGATTAAAAGTAAAAAACTGAAAGACACCTGTTTTGTTGCAGAATCAGCCGGACACGAAACAGAAGAACTCGCTGATTTTTATTATAAAAACGGCACCAAAGTTTTTGTTGCTCGTGGACAAAACTATGACATTCTAAAGAATCGCTATGATATCCCAATTGTCAATGTTCGTTGTACCTATGAAGAGATACTGTTAGCATATCGAGAAGCTAGAGTAAATTCTTACAAAATAGCTATCTTAGGTTATGGATCTGTTTTTGAAATGATTAAAAGGTTCAAACGAATTTCTAAAGAATGTTTTTTATCGATTGAAATTGAGGATGTTAGTAACGTTGTCCACTTAGTTCATCAGGCAGTAGAAAACGGAATTGATACTTTCATAGGAGGTATTAGTACCAAAAAGGCTTGTGACGAATTGGGCGTTCGCCATGTTATGTTAGAAATTGATAAGTCTTCTATAGAATCTGCACTTTATGAAGCCCTCCATCTCCTAGATATCCAAGCAGAACGAGATAAAAATTTTCGGTTAATTCAAACCATACTCGACTCTACATCGGAAGCAGTAATTGGTTTTGATCAAAATAGAAAAGTTCATTATATTAATACCAAAGCCAAAAAGATAATTAGCAGATTATCATTAACCAATATGGATGGTTTTATTTTTGATGATACATATAGCAAAGTTTTTAAAGATGGTGAGTATATTCGAGATAAGTTAATTGAAATATGTGAAGAAAAATTTATTTTGCAAATTAAGCCGTTAAAAAATGAGAAAACTGTCCATGGCGCTGTTGTGTATCTAAAAACAGCTGCGGAAGTTATCACCTCGGAAAACTCTCTCAGAAAACAGTTAAATAAGAAAGGTCACATAGCCCGCAAAGAATTCAGACATATCATTGGTACTAGTGAAAGACTCACGAAAGTCATTGAATGGGCGAAAAAAATTGCCCTTTCTGAAAACACCGTACTAATTTCTGGTGAATCAGGAACTGGAAAGGAATTATTCGCCCAAAGTATTCATAATTATAGTTCTCGGAAAAATGGACCTTTCATTGCAATCAACTGTGCGGCCCTTTCTTCTTCTGTATTGGAGAGCGAATTATTTGGATATACTAAAGGCGCCTTTACTGGAGCCAATTCAGAGGGGAGAATGGGGATTTTTGAATTGGCCCATCATGGTACCGTTTTCTTAGACGAGATAGGCGAAATTAGCATGGAAGTCCAAGCAAAATTATTGCGAGTTTTACAAGAGAAGGAAATTGTTCGAGTGGGTGGGGAGAATGTAATCCCGGTGGATGTACGTATTATTACTGCAACCAATCGAAATCTCCGAGAGTTATCTACTAGCGGAAAATTTAGAGGTGATTTGTTCTATCGTTTAGCTATTTTAGAATTAAAATTACCTTCTCTTTCCGAAAGAAAAGAAGATATTCCATTAATTGCCGCAAACTATATATATCAGAACTATCCCAATATTCATATTGATAATAATTCTTTGGATTACTTTAAGAATTTCAAATATGTTGGCAATATCCGTCAATTGATTAATCTTATTGAACGCTGTGTGGTGATGTCCAATCATTCTACTATTTATTACCATACGGTTAAGGATGTATGTGCACAAGAATTTGATAACCAAGTTCCTGAAATGTTATCTGAAATCAATTATGTTTTTGGCAAACCAGCTTCAATTACTGACGAAAAAGAAATGATAAGAAAATCTTTGTTACACAATATAGGAAATCGGAAAAAGACAGCTAAAGAATTAGGAATTAGTACAACAACTTTATGGCGTAAGTTGAAAAAGTATAATTTGTTAGATGGTAAGCCCGAATTATTAAAATAAGCGTACCTTTTCGGCAAGCATGACGAATAACCGTAAATCATGATTTTTTTTGTCAGATGTACGGTTATTTCACTTTATATCCACATTCAGCTTGGATCGTTTTTGACCAAGGCATATATTGATTTAAAATTTCCAGGTGTTGATAGATATTAACAGTGTCTCCTTTACTTGTACTATAAGTGGCTTAATCGCACACCTTCTTCTCGAGAACTTCAGAATAAAGCCATTATAAAAAGCACTTTATGAGGAAGTCGGTGGCATCTTCGGATACCGTCGAATGACGATGAACATGAATCGTAAATTTGGCCAGAATTTCAATCATAAGCGTATTTATAGATTGATGAAAATTTCTAGAATACAATCTGTCATTCGCAGAAAGAAAACACCTTATAAGCGCTCTACCCCTCAACATGTGGCGGAGAATGTATTGAATCGTGAGTTCACAGCAGAAAAGCCAATGAAAAATGGGTAACGGTTGTCACTGAAATTAAATTTGGTTCTTCAAAGAAAGCTTATTTAAGCGATATTCTTGATCTGTATGATGGATCCATTGTTAGCTACGTTTTAGGACATTCCAATAATAATAATCTTGTGTTTAAGACTCTTGACCAAGCTATAGAACATTTGAATAGGAACCATCCACTCATGCATAGAGATGCTAAGATTCCATTTGCCACGAGAATATGTTCCTGTTACTTTCATTTCCATATTATGAATTACATAATATAAATCTCCGCTATTAAAAGCCATACTTCCGTTATAGTTTATTCTGCCCCTTGACTTATTGGCATTAATTAAACTGTTTATCTTATTCTTAAAGTCAGAGGATGCTTTAATTTTATTTACGGGTGTGCTTCCAGATTTATAATATTTATCAACAGGATTATTTTGAAGGGAATGTCTCAATAATGCCGCAGAAATTGTATACCCTTTATTATCCCAATACGCTCCTAAAGCATGCCATTTCTATGTATTGCCAGTCTAGACCCGTACATTCAGAAGTTCGTCAGCAATATAGTTTGTTGCCTATTCCATTGCATTCTCACCATATCTGTTCAACCCAAGCACCATGATTTACACCACCCCATCGGGTAGGGTTTCGTCAGCCGGAACTGTTACGGTAAATTCTCGCGCCTATTTGCCGAGCTTATAACACGCTTTCTCTTACTAAACAGAGTGCAATTCGACGCAGGGGAAGCCTTTCAGAGCGTTACCTCCTCATTCGACTCCTCGGTATAACCCTTCAGTTTCTAAAACTGCCTAACCTTTACCGAAATTGTGTGACCACATTTCATTTGAGTCAGGAACATTTCGCACCCACAATCTGGCCCGATTATGGAATAAACCATTAAAATGGCCGAAGCATTTTCTTTCTTGTTTAAAAATTTTAGTAACCACCGTTCAATATAAAGACATTTTCATAAAAATATTTGTTGGTGAATTTTCCACGGTGAAACTCGAGCCTAGATGCTGACTAGCAAAAGGAAAACTCAAAAATGTCCCAAACACAAAAAAGGAGAAAACAAGTAAATGTTTCTCCTTTTTTGGTTTATAGATTGGTTACATCTTTAAAACAAGCTGCACAACAGCTTCAACGTGCATCGTCTGCGGAAACATATCCACCGGCTGCACCTCAACCGCCTTATACCCGCCATCCTCGAGAATTCGCAAGTCCCGAGCTAACGTGGCCGGATTACACGAAACATAAACCACCTTCCGCGGTTTCATCGCCACAATCGTTTGCAGCAACGCTTCATCACAGCCTTTTCGCGGTGGATCGACCACCAGTACATCAGCCTTTACGCCTTTTTCATACCAGCGTGGAATCACCATCTCTGCTTTCCCTACCGCAAACTCAACATTGTCGATTCCATTAAGGGCAGCATTCCGTTTCGCATCTTCAATCGCTTCTGGAACAATTTCCACTCCATAAACTTTACGAGCCTTTTTTGCTAAAAATAACGAGATCGTCCCGATTCCGCAATAAGCATCAATCACTGTCTCAGTCCCGTTTAAATCCGCATATTCCAATGCTTTATCATACAAGACCTTCGTTTGCTCAGGGTTTACTTGATAAAAAGAACGAGAAGAGATTGCAAATTTAATTTCGCCAATATAATCGTAGATTACATCCTCGCCCCATAAAATCTGGGTTTCATCTCCCATAATCACATTCGTCTTCTTGGAATTAACATTTAGAACTAACGATTTTAACCCCTTAATTCTCTCAACAATTTCCGAGATAATCTTTTTCCGATTTGGCAGCTCGCTCGTTCTAGTCACGAGGACGACCATGACCTCTTCGGTAACAAGACCATGACGAACCATAATATGTCTTAACGATCCTTTATGCGATGTTTCATCATAAGCTCTAACTCCGTTACGGCCGCAAATCTCTTTAACAATCTGAACGACTTCATCGTTTTTCTCCTGCTGGATCAAGCATGCTTCCATATCAATGATTTGATGAGTGCGCTGCTGATAAAAGCCGCCGATTAAACCGCCTTCATGCTCACCGATTGGAACTTGAGCCTTATTCCGATACCGCCATGGCTCCTTCATCCCGAGAACAGGATGGACGTGGACATTTTCGAGCTTACCAATTCGTGTTAATACATCTCGAACCTGCTTTTCCTTCGCAATCATTTGACCGTCATAGCTAAGGTGTTGAAGCTGACAACCGCCGCATTCCTTATAAATCGGACAAGGGGCATCAATCCGGTATGGACTTTTTTCATATAGCTCGATTAAACGCCCAAACCCATAGCTCTTCCCTACCTTAATTACCTTCACCTTTGCCTTTTCGCCGGGCAAAGCACCTGCAACAAACAGCGGGTACCCTTCAATTTTTGCGACTCCTGCACCGTCGTGAGTAAGATCGACAAATTCAACGTCTATATAATCATTTTTTTGTACAGAAAATGTTTTACTCATTTATTTCTTCCTTTACATGTCATTAACTAGCAAAATTGTATCACAAAGCCACGCTGATTGCGAAAAGCTCGCCAAGCCCCACCCATTTTAGAAAAGATTGTCAAAATTTTTTCGTCATTTTTTAACCCGATCGGATGATATATATAAATATCTATTTTGGATCTTAGCATCTTTCTTTTATAGGAGTGGGTTGTTTTGAACAAAGTCAGAATGCTTCTTTTCCTAATTGTTTCAGCTTACTTTACTCTAGTCCTCATTCAAAGCCAAGATGATGTAAAAATACAACCAATTTACAACAGCAACAAGCTTGTTACCCTTGAAATAAACGATGAATCCATCCTGTACAAAGATGATCCAAAAAAGAAGAAAAGCCAAACAGTTATTCTTCCAAGCAACATCCTTCAAACTACATCTGTAATAATCTTTCTTGTTTCCTTTCTTCTGACCTATAAGATGTATAAAAAATTCTCCGGCTCACCTGTATTCTATCAATCAAATTACCTTATCACCCTTCCTTGAAAACGTTCATCTTACATTAATTTCAAGGAGGAATGTAACATGTGGTGGAGATATATAATGATTGCTTCATTTTCCTTAACGGCAACTAGTTTGTTATGTTTTCAAGGTATCGAAATTTATCATGCTTTCCTTGACCTTTTTAAAAGAAAATAACAACATGAGAGGCTGACAATTATTCGTTCTGTCAGCCTCTTTGTATGTCCGCATTTATAACGAGTCGTCCCATGTTAAAATCATACCCAAACCCGCTTACTATTCCGGATGATTCATCGCCTTTACCTTTTCGCGAACAAGCTCAATATTGCGGATTTTGTTTTTCCAACATTTCTCGCTTAAATCGACCGGGTATTCCTCAGGATTCATTGGACGTTTATACTCTTCCCAAAACATCGATAGATTTTCCCGTACATATCCTCGAACGTCTACAAGACAAGGGACCGTATAGATAAGCTTGCCCTTTACAAAAATATCGTGATGGAGCTCCCTTGCCGTAAAATTGGTAACCTCTTTACTCATATAGGTGTGGGTCGGGTGGAACATCTTCAGGCGCCTTTGCTCCTGTGGATGTTTTTCATCATCCATCACGATATAATCACCTTCAGCGTGATGGTTTATATTGTTGACAATTCGATATACCCGTTTTATCCCCGGTGTTGTGACCTTTTCAGGGTTTGAGGACACCTTAATCGTGTCCGTCATGTTTCCGTGCTCATCTTCAATGGAGACAATTTTGTACACGGCACCAAGAGCGGCTTGATCGAAGGCTGTAATCAGTTTCGTTCCAACTCCCCAACTATCAATTTTCGCCCCTTGTGCCTTTAAATTCAAAATCGTATATTCATCAAGGTCACTTGAAGCAAAGATTTTCGTATCTTTATAGCCCGCTTCATCGAGCATTTTCCTAGCTTCCTTTGATAAAAATGCCAGGTCACCGCTGTCGAGGCGAATCGCTGCAAAATGAATTTGGTCGCCAAGTTCCTTTGCTACCTTAATTGCATTTGGAACCCCGGAGCGAAGGGTATCATATGTATCAACTAAAAACACACAATCTCGATGAGAGCTTGCGTATTTATGAAAGGCTGTATACTCATCCCGATAGGCTTGAACCATTGAATGGGCATGCGTTCCGGCCACCGGAATACCGAACAGCTTCCCTGCTCGAACATTGCTGGTTGCATCGAAACCTGCTAAATAGGCTGCTCTAGTTCCCCAGATCGCCGCATCCATTTCTTGAGCCCGTCTTGAACCAAACTCAAGCGCGACGCCATCTCCAATCACCTGCTTGATTCGTGAAGCCTTTGTTGCAATCAGAGTTTGATAATTAATAATATTTAAGAGCGCTGTTTCAAGTAATTGTGCCTCAGCAAGCGGTGCCTCTACCCGAAGAATCGGCTCATTTCCAAACACTAATTCTCCTTCTCGCATCGCTCGGATCTTTCCGGTAAAGCGGAGGTTTTTCAGGTATTCAACGAAATCAGCTTGATAGCCAACCTCTTCCTTTAAATAGTCCAAATCCTCTTCGGTAAACCTAAAGCCTTCCACATATTTTATCGCCCGCTCAAGTCCTGCAAATACCGCATACCCGTTCCCAAACGGCAGCTTTCGAAAATACAAATCAAATACGGCTTTTCGATTATGGACACCGTCCCGCCAATACGTTTCAACCATATTAATCTGATATAAGTCTGTATGCAACGTGAAACTGTCATCTTTGTATATTCGTTTCATCTCATTTCCCCCTGATTCAGCGGCTTTTTCATCATTATTACCTATTAACGTGAAACTTATCGAATCTTTCTTGCCTAGTATTAATTCATTATGTTTATCTCTATAAAAAAAGCGAAACGCTTCCTTATTTTTACAAACAAGTACAAACAAAAATAGAGCTCGCTCAAATGGTTTGAGCGAACCCTCATTTATTCCTCACTAGCAGAACTTTCCCAACGATCAGGGCGGTCCTCTGGACGAATTTCTTCAATTGGAACAAATACCTCTAAATGGCGATAAAGATTTTCAAACTCAGCAGGCAATAACCCACCAAACTCTCCATCAAGGTTCAACTGAACGATTTCTTTGGAATGAACCTTAATTCGGTTCGCCTTTGTGTAAATAACACTAGGATCATTTACATGTTCACCACGAATCGCTAAAGTAGCAATCCGAATAAAATCAGCTAAGTTTGCTTTCTTTAAAATTAATAACGTAAATAAGCCGTCATTAATCGAGGAATCTGGAG
Organism: Neobacillus terrisolis; assembly: GCF_051233475.1. Taxonomy (NCBI): domain Bacteria; kingdom Bacillati; phylum Bacillota; class Bacilli; order Caryophanales; family Bacillaceae; genus Neobacillus; species Neobacillus terrisolis. The sequence continues at coordinate 318,282 of NZ_JBKFGH010000002.1, forward strand.
CAAGCTTCTCAAATCCGCCAACCGAGTTGGTTAACCCGACCAAGAAAAGCATAACCTCTCCATCAAAAATCTTTCCATCATATTCAATGCTAACTTCAGTTGCACGAATCGACGGCAGCATTTCCATTCCTTTTAAATAGTACGCGAGTTGCCCTAACATTGTTTTCAACTTACTTGGTACTTCATATGTAAGCTCGGTTAGGCGGCCACCACCAGCTATATTGATAAAATAACGGTCATTCATTCTCCCAATGTCAACTGGAATTGTATCTCCCTTCACGATGATATCAGTCGCTCCCAAAATATCTCGTGAAATGTGAAGTGCTCGAGCAAAATCATTGGTCGTACCAACAGGGATGATTCCCAGTTTAGGTCGGTATTCTTGCTCAGCTAACCCGTTCACTACCTCATTAATCGTTCCGTCTCCTCCTGCAGCGATAACCAAATCGTATTTTCGTTCCACTGCAATGCGTGCTGCATAGGTAGCATCTCCAGCACTTGATGTCGCATGACATGATGTTTCATAGCCAGCGTTTTCGAGTTTTTGTAATACTTCTGGAAGATGCTTTTTGAAGATTTCCCGACCAGAAGTTGGATTATAAATGACTCTTGCTCGTTTCATATCCATCATCCTATTAAATATAATTCAAATTCTTCGTTCGATGAAACATTACCATCTTTTAACATAATCTGTCCGTTCAGTTTCGTCAAGACTTATGTTTTTGAACCTTGCTAATTTACGCTTCTTTTAAACCACCCTATTTTTTTCAACTCAATAGCAGAAATGTTTTTCCAAAACAACTATATGAAATTGGTGGCGGATGGACCACTTAGCTATTTTAACATAATACAGTTTTTCATTCCTATTTTTCAAGAAAGACTAAAAATTAAAAGGCAATGGAGCTTCCAGAAAATAATGATTGAGCAGATGCTTTCTTAGATGATAAAATATTATTTAAAAATTGTTTATTTTTTAATAGGAGGAAAGGCGGAAAAATCTTGTCAAATGCAATTGTTCAACTTATTTCTATATCGATATACATGGTAGGTATGCTCCTTATCGGTTGGTACGCCTACAATAAAACAAAGAACCTTACCGATTATATGCTTGGCGGACGCTCCTTAGGCCCTGCCGTAACGGCATTAAGTGCTGGTGCTGCAGATATGAGCGGTTGGCTGTTAATGGGATTACCCGGCGGAATTTATGTTTCCGGGTTAGCGGATGCTTGGATTGCCGTTGGTCTAACGATCGGCGCTTATTTAAACTGGCGTCTGGTAGCACCTAGACTCCGGTCTTACACACAAGTAGCCAACGACTCGATTACAATTCCGGGTTACCTTGAAAATCGCTTTAAGGACAACTCCAGAATGCTGAGAATTGTTTCGGGAATTGTCATTCTTGTCTTCTTTACCTTTTACGTTTCCTCAGGAATGGTGTCAGGAGCAGTATTTTTTGAAAACTCCTTTGATGTGGATTATCATGTCGGCTTATTAATTGTCTCAGCTGTTGTCGTAGCCTACACATTATTTGGTGGATTTCTAGCGGTAAGCTGGACTGATTTTATTCAAGGACTCATGATGGTGATCGCACTTCTTTTAGTCCCTGGTCTCGCAATCCTCCAGACGGGAGGACCTGCCGAAACGATTGAAACGATTAAAATGGTCGATCCGCACTTACTTGATTGGTTTAAAGGTACCTCAACGATTGGGATTATTTCGGCAATGGCTTGGGGGCTTGGTTATTTTGGACAGCCTCATATTATTGTTCGCTTTATGGCTATTAAAACGATTAAAGAAACAAAAAGTGCTCGGATCATTGGAATGAGCTGGATGATTTTTTCTTTAATCGGTACAATCCTTATGGCCTTAATTGGGATTGCCTTTTTTGAAAAAAACCCACAATACACGCTGGCTAATCCTGAAGCAATCTTTATCGAGCTAGGGCAAATTTTATTCCATCCTCTATTTTCCGGATTCTTGTTAGCGGCAGTATTGGCAGCGATCATGAGTACGATTTCGTCTCAGCTAATCGTAACATCAAGCGCAATTGTCGAAGATTTATACAGAGCGTTAATTCGCAAAAATGCCCCGGATAGAGCTTATATTTTTTGGGGACGAGTAGCCGTTCTCGCGGTTTCAATTGTGGCAGCCCTTTTGGCATTAAATCCAAACAATACAATTCTAGACCTCGTCGCCTATGCATGGGCAGGATTTGGCGCAGCATTCGGTCCAATTATTTTAATGAGCCTGTATTGGAAAAAGATGACCAAATGGGGAGCATTATTTGGAATGATCAGCGGAGCACTAACCGTGATCATCTGGGAAAACGTTGGTCTAGGGAAAATACTTTATGAAATCGTTCCAGGGTTTGTTTTAAACTTTATCGTCATTATTGTTGTCAGCTTAATGACACATAAGCACAACGATGAAATTGAAAAAGACTTTGCTGATACCGTTCATAATTTAAAAAATGAATAAATTAGCTTAAAAAAAGTTGATGGAATGTCTCCATCAACTTTTTTTTATGTTTAGCAATAGAATCTTAGTCTATTTTAGCGCTTATTGATTTCCTCAACTAACAGCTTGTTGACCATTTGTGGATTAGCTTGTCCTTTTGTAGCTTTCATTATTTGTCCAACTAGGAAGCCAACTGCCTTTTGTTTTCCGTTTTTAAAATCATCGATCGATTGTGGATTAGCATCCAAAATCTCAGAAATGATTTTTAACAGAGCACCCTCATCAGAAATTTGCACTAAACCTTTGTCCTTGACGATTTGCTCGGCATTTCCACCCTGCTCGATTAACTCTTTAAAGACCGTCTTAGCAATCTTCGAAGAAATCGTTCCATCCACGATTAGCTTGATCAACCCAGCCAGTCCTTCAGGTGTTAACGCCACTGCATGAAGTTCTTTTTGCTCTGCTTTTAAATAGGCAGAAACCTCACCCATAATCCAGTTTGACGCTTGTTTGGCATCTGCACCTGCGTTAACTGTTTCATCAAAGAAATCGGACATTTCCTTTGTTACGGTTAATACCGTTGCGTCATAGGCCGGCAATCCTAATTCATCAGTATATCGCTTAATGCGGGCATCCGGAAGCTCAGGTATTTCAGCACGAATGCGGGCTTTCCACTCTTCATCAATATAAATATCTGGTAGATCCGGCTCAGGGAAATAGCGATAATCATCAGAGCCCTCTTTTACACGCATAAGTAATGTTGCACCCGTTGCCTCGTCAAAACGGCGTGTTTCCTGGTCAATCACTCCGCCGGCAAGAACCACTTCTCGTTGACGTTTTTCTTCATATTCCAATCCTTTACGAACGAAGTTAAACGAGTTAAGGTTTTTCAACTCCGTTTTCGTCCCAAACTCTTCTTGTCCAACTGGTCGAATCGAAATATTGGCATCACATCTTAGTGAACCTTCTTCCATTTTACAATCGGAAACACCGGTATATTGGATAATCGATTTTAATTTTTCCAGATAGGCATACGCCTCATTTGGAGTGCGGATATCCGGCTCTGAAACGATCTCGATTAGCGGCGTTCCTTGACGGTTGTAGTCACATAATGAATAGCCTTTGCCATGATTTAGCTTACCGGCATCTTCTTCTAAATGAATGCGGGTAATACCGATTCTTTTCTTGTAGCCATCTACTTCAATGTCGATATAGCCGTGCTCACCAATCGGCTTATCGAATTGTGAGATTTGATAGGCTTTTGGATTATCCGGATAGAAATAGTTTTTACGGTCAAATTTTGTTTCGGTTGCGACTTCGCAGTTTAAGGCCATGCATGCTTTCATCCCGAAATCAACCACTTTGCGATTCAATACTGGTAATACGCCAGGATAACCAAGGTCAATGACAGTTGTATTCATATTTGGCCCAGCCCCGAAATGGTTCGGACTGGCTGAAAATATTTTTGAATCTGTTTTTAACTCAACATGGACTTCTAGTCCAATCACTGTTTCAAATTCCATTGTTTCTCACCCCTTACAATTCAGGTTTTTGTTTATGAAAATCAGTTGCCTGTTCAAACGCATGTGCGACACGGTAAACAGTCAATTCATCATAATGTTTACCGATAATTTGTAATCCTAATGGTAAACCATTTGAGAATCCGCATGGTACTGAAATTCCTGGTACACCAGCAAGATTCACCGGGATGGTTAAAATATCATTGGCATACATCGTTAATGGATCAGCTGTTTTCTCACCTAGTTTAAACGCAGGTGTTGGTGTAGTTGGTCCAACAATTACATCATATTTTTCAAAAACATTCTCGAAATCCTGTTTAATTAATGTGCGGACTTTCTGTGCTTTTTTATAATAAGCATCATAATAACCAGAGCTTAATGCAAAAGTACCAAGCATGATGCGGCGTTTTACCTCATCACCAAATCCTTCAGCACGAGTTTTCTTATACATATCAATTAAGTTCTCAGCATTAGGCGTACGATATCCGTAGCGTACTCCATCGAAACGGGATAAGTTTGCTGACGCCTCAGATGAGGATAATAAATAATAGGTTGCTAACGCATACTTAGAGTGCGGAAGCGAAACCTCTTCCCAAGTTGCACCAAGGTTTTCTAGTACCTTTAATGAAGCCAACACAGATTGACGAACTTCTTCTTGAACCCCTTCACCTAAGTATTCCTTTGGCACGGCAATTTTCAAACCTTTTATATCACCTGTTAAGGCTTCTACAAAGTTTGGAACCGGTAAATTAGCTGAAGTTGAGTCCATTGAATCATGACCGGAAATAGCTTGGAGCAAATAAGCATTGTCCTCAACGGTTCTTGTGATTGGTCCAATTTGGTCTAATGATGAAGCAAAAGCTACTAGACCAAACCGGGACACTCGGCCATATGTTGGTTTTAAGCCCACCACTCCGCAATAAGCCGCTGGTTGACGAATCGAACCGCCAGTGTCAGACCCTAATGAAAACAGAACTTCGCCAGCTGCGACAGACGCAGCAGATCCACCTGAAGATCCCCCAGGTACTGTTTCAAGGTTCCACGGATTTTTCGTCTGCTGAAAGCCTGAGTTTTCTGTAGAGGAACCCATCGCAAACTCATCCATATTCAATTTCCCAATCGTCACCGTTTCAGCTTGGTTTAGCTTTTGGGTTACGGTTGCATCATAGATCGGGTCAAAATTATCGAGAATTTTACTAGCACATGTTGTGCGCAGATTTTTGGTAACGATATTATCCTTTATCCCGATTGGCATCCCGAATAAAAGTCCTTTTGCTTCATCCGTGCCAAGCTTTTCGTCTAATTTTTTTGCAGTTTCGCGTGCATTTTCTTCATTTAATGTTAAAAACGCCTGAACTTTATCTTCTACTTCATTGATGCGTTTGAAGGATTGATCCACTAAATCAGAAACAGACACTTCTTTTTTATGTAGTAGTTCATGAAGATCAGCAATTTTTTGGTCAAATAAACTCATTGTATTCCCCTCCTTACTCAATAATAGCCGGCACCTTAATTTGGCCGTCCTGTTGCTCAGGTGCATTTTTCAATACTTCTTCCCGAGGAAGACCTTTTTGTGGAATATCTTCACGCAAGACATTTTTCAATTCTAATACGTGAGAGGTTGGTTCCACGTTGTCCGTATCCAGTTCGTTTAATTGCTCAGCGAAAGTAATAATCGCATCTAATTGCTTTGTAAATTTTTCAGCCTCTTCTTCTGTAATCGCAAGTCTCGCTAAATGGGCGACATGCTTTACTTGGTCTACTGAAATCCTTGACATAATTGTCACCTCCAAATTTGTTCGAACAGTCACACAATACTAAGATGATAACAAACTTTTCCGCACTAAAGCAACAATGTTTACCTATCTTGATATCGTAATCCTTTGCCTATTTTACCATGAAAAAAGCAGAGAAACGTGGCAAAAAAGACAAAAATTAAACACTTTGAATTGTTTTAACCAAACGTTTGATTAAATAGAGCCCAAGCCTTGATATATATGGGATATTCCTTATTAATCAAACGTTTGAATAATGATTCCTGCATGTAGAATCAAGAAGGTCCGGTCTTATCGGTAGTGGATCAGGTTAAGGACCCGGTCTGATTAATAGACGGAAGAATTCCGCTTAATCAGTAGTTTTTATAAAAAATAGCTCAAATAGACGGAGAAAATCCGCTTATTTACTCAAAAAACGTGAAAATGTGGTATTTTGCTTTGAATAACCGGAAAATCTCCCCTTATTTACCCCGAAACGAGCTCCATTCTTCATCTAACGGAAAAATCTCCGCTTATTATACTTTTGCTAGTTACTTGATTATGGACAAGACATATTATTTAAAAGAGAGTGAGTTTTATCTCAAAAATCCAAGAGAAACTCATTTTTGATGTAATACGGTGAACCTTACCATAAGTATATGAGGTTTTAACCAAATGCCTCTCCTTAGGGGTGGGAGAGGCTAGAATGAAAATTATTGGAATTATTGCCGAATGTTAAAGTAACTTGATTGACATTTGTAAGAATTCTATTAAACTAAAATTAGTTCTATCCGCGAGTTTTTCTAAAAATTTCTTTTTATCTTTGCTACTCCGCTTTACTTATTTGCCGTTTACACTCCTCCAGTTGATGTCATATTAATCCTCTTATTTTCACTATCATCTACCACACATTAATTTCCAGAGTTTCCCAAAAAATGTCTAAAAATCCAAATGAACAATAATGGAGATGATTCATTGGATGTTATAAAATGCCTATGTTGTGAATGTTTTTAAGATAGGAGAGGGATGTATGGGATTTGAAGAAGAATACCAGGCCTTTTTGAATGCTCATTTACAGGCAAGAACCGGTGAACGGTTGCGGCGCCTACAAGAAGGTCACAAACAGGCTGAAATGTTGTTTTTGAAGCAAGTGTGGTGGCCATTATTTTACCAATTCAAGTATCTTCATCCTGAATATGAGGTTGATGATTTCAAGGATGGCAAAAGGTATTTGGATTTTGCTTATATTCGTCCCGGCATACGGATTTGCTTAGAGATCGACGGATATGGCCCCCACCTAAAGAACATTAGCAGATGGCAATTTTCCGACAATCTAGAACGTCAAAACCAGCTGGTGATTGATAGATGGACCGTGGTCCGCTTTTCTTTTGACCAAGTGAAAGAGAATCCCCGTAGATGCCAACAGGTTGTTCAGCAAGTGATAGGCCGATGGCTGGGTGATGAGCTGGACCAGACTTCTCTGTCCTTTCTTGAAAAGGAAGTGCTTCGGCTAGTGATTCGAAAAGGAGAAGACATATCCCCAACTGAAGTCGAGAAGTATTTAAAGCTAAGTGACAAGACGGTAAAAAAAGTACTTTCTCTACTAGTCGAAAAAAAGATGCTGATCCCCGCATCTGGAACGAAGAGAATCCGCACTTATCGATTAGGGGATCAGGTTAAGGACCCGGTCTGATTAATAGACGGAAGAATTCCGCTTAATCAGTAGTTTTTATAAAAAATAGCTCAAATAGACGGAGAAATTCCGCTTATTGACTCGAAAAACGTGAAAATGTGGTATTTTGCTTTGAATAACCGGAAAATCTCCCCTTATTTACCTCGAAACGAGCTCCGTGCTGTATTTAGCCGGAAAATATCCGCTTATTTTTCCCTTGCTGGGTTCATCAATCAAAAGGAATAGAGATGAGAACCTCATTTTGATGCGTCACGAGGAACCGTATCACAAATAAGTGTGGTTTTATATAAATAAGGTTTTGTATTTTTAATAAAGAAACTCGCCAATTGGCGAGTTTTACTTTTTTATTTACCAATAACGATGCCAATACGACTATCATTTCGGCACGTATTTTAAGAAAAGCACCTCAAAACGGAACCCTTTAGAAGTAAACCCGGGTCAGTGCTTGATGGATTGGCGTTTATTTTTTCATTCTAATAAATTTTAGGTAAAAATATGTGAGGACTCCATAAATGGCAAAAACGATTAATGCTGTATATATTCTTTCCTGTACGACTCCGTCGGCAAATAAAACAGGGCCGAGGCCGAAAAAGGTTACCAGCAAATAAAAAATAATGAAGATTACATGTACAAGCCATCTCATAGACAACACCTCTTTATTACATATGACGCTCTACCGATCGTAATGGTTACAGCCAAATGAAGTTTTTATTCTAATGTTAGCACTATTGTGGGAACAGTCTAGATTCATGGAACGGCAGCTAGCCTTTGTTACTTTTTGAAGATATTTTGAAACTTCGCGAGAAGGCCATTTTCCTTTTCTTTTCCCTTTCCTTCTTCCTGAACAGGTTCCGGCTCTTCCTTTCCAATAAAGATATCCTGTTGATCGATAGCGTGATCTTGAGCCAAAACCAAGCCTAGGTCTGATTGATAATCCTTATTTGTAACTATAGTAAATTCGCAATTAACCTTTTGTGCGATCGAAATATATTTTTGGAGGTTGGAATAATCTAAATGGCCATTTAGAAACAAATGCGCTGAAGCATTTTCCTTTATCAACAATTCGACCTGTTTCACTACACCTTTTTCCATTACTTGTTCAACCGTTAAAGCTACCACAACCCGCTCGCGTAACGTCGTTAAAAATCTTCGCCGCTCATCCGGCTTTGTCTCTTTAGCCCCATGGATGCCCTGCTGCAAATACTCATCCATTTTCGAATTTGACAAGTTGAAACCTCCCCTCATACAGGACTAATACTATGTATGTAGCATTCCATAAAAGCGTGCAAATAACCCATAAACCCTTTAACGCTGTGAAGTTGTGGGGGACTGTCCCCCACAACTTCACAGTATTAACGCAAAAAAAAACCCTTCTCTTCAAGATGAAGAGAAGGGAACATATAGGAGAAATATAGGAGTAAAAATCACAAGGTAAAAATTAAGCTAAATTTAAAACGGATTGCTAATTACCAAATTACTTAGTTGCTTGGAATTGCTCTTCTTCAGTTGAGCCTTTAAGAGCTGTTGTTGAAGAAGTACCACCAGAAACGATCATAGAAACTTGGTCAAAGTAGCCAGTTCCAACTTCGCGTTGGTGACGAGTTGCTGTGTAGCCATCTTTCTCAGAAGCAAACTCAGCTTCTTGAAGCTCAGAGTATGCAGCCATACCGCGATCTTTGTAGCCTAAAGCAAGGTTGAACATGCTGTGGTTTAATGCATGGAAACCTGCAAGTGTAACGAATTGGAATTTGTAGCCCATTTTGCCTAGTTCAACTTGGAATTTAGCGATTGTTTCGTCATCAAGCTTAGCTTTCCAGTTGAATGAAGGTGAGCAGTTGTAAGCAAGTAATTTGCCAGGGAATTTAGCATGAATAGCTTCAGCAAATTGACGAGCTTCTTCAAGATTTGGCTCAGAAGTTTCGCACCAGATCATATCAGCATATGGAGCGTAAGCTAAACCACGAGCGATCGCTTGGTCGATACCAGCTTTAGTGCGGAAGAATCCTTCTGGAGTCCGTTCGCCAGTGATGAAAGCTCCATCATATTGGTCAACATCGCTAGTGATAAGGTCAGCTGCATTAGCATCAGTACGAGCGATTAATACAGTTGGAACACCCATTACGTCAGCAGCAAGACGAGCAGCAATTAAATTTTTAACAGCAGTTTGAGTTGGAAGTAATACTTTACCACCTAAGTGACCACATTTTTTCTCAGAAGAAAGTTGATCTTCGAAGTGAACGCCTGAAGCACCAGCTTCGATCATGCCTTTCATTAATTCAAATACGTTTAATTGACCACCGAATCCAGCTTCAGCATCTGCAACGATTGGAGCGAACCAGTCGATTGAGTTGTCGCCTTCGCCATGAGTGATTTGGTCAGCACGTTGTAATGCTTGGTTAATACGCTTTACTACAGCTGGAACACTGTTTGCAGGGTATAAACTTTGGTCAGGATACATATTACCAGAAAGGTTAGCATCCGCTGCTACTTGCCATCCGCTCAAATAGATTGCTTTAAGACCAGCTTTAACTTGTTGAACAGCTTGGTTACCAGTTAATGCTCCAAGAGCGTTTACGAAATCTTCTTCGTTCACTAGCTTCCAAAGTTTTTCAGATCCACGACGAGCTAAAGTGTACTCGATATCGATTGAACCGCGTAATTTAAGAACATCCTCAGCAGTGTAAGGTCTTGTTACACCTTTCCAACGTGCGTCTAGTTCCCAGCTTTCTTGTAATTGTTTTGCTCTTTCATTTGTCATGAAAAAAATCCTCCTTTGTTTTTTAAATACCCCTTTGTAAAACCTTGTAAACTATTAATCTTAAGATTCCATATGTGAAAACTATGAAATCAATCAAGACTTAGCGAGAGTGAGTTTTCGACAAGCTCTACCATTACATATTGCTTCCGAGCACTCGCTCAATTCTCACCCATAGAGCATAGGCGATTGATCATTCATTGTGCAAAAAACCTTGAATTATCAATGCACTCATTAATAACTTTTCAAATGTTATAACACAGTGAATCATCGTTCTGTTTGTATTATATAACAGACTTTTTAAAAATGGAACCACCTTTTTTAGATTTTTCAGAATTTATTTTCGACAAAATTTTCCGAATCCTGATTACGCATTCTCTTGCGCTCTAACTTGTCCCTTTCGTCCATTCCCCAAAAAAATAGACCCCATCTCAACAGAGATAGAGCCTTCTTGCTATCATTCTATTATTAATACATTTCTGACGTGGTTTTCGCCTGCATATGAAGAAGCAGATAATCGGGTCCGCCGGCTTTAGAGTCTGTTCCTGACATATTAAAACCGCCAAACGGCTGATACCCAACGATTGCCCCCGTACAGCCCCGATTAAAATAAAGGTTTCCAACATGGAACTCCTCACGCGCTTTTTCCATATGCTCGCGATTCTTAGTAATCACGGCGCCTGTAAGGCCGTATTCGGTATTATTGGCAATTTCTAATGCATGATCAAAATCCCTTGCTTTTGAGAAGCCGACAACGGGTCCAAAAATCTCTTCCTGCATTAACCGGGACTTTGGATCAAGATCAGCAAAAACGGTCGGGTTAATAAAGTACCCTTTTGAACTGTCGCCACTGCCCCCAGCAGCCAGTCTACCTTCCTGTTTGCCGATTTCAATATACTCGATTATTTTATTAAAAGCGGACTGGTCAATGACAGGTCCCATAAACGTGCCCTGTTCTTCCGGATTTCCGACCGTAAGTTGATTGGTTAGCTCAACAACACGATCCAATACTTGCTCGTAGACATCTTCTACAACTACTGCTCGAGAGCAGGCTGAACATTTCTGACCGGAAAAGCCAAATGAGGATGCCACAATCGATTGAGCTGCCAGTTCCAAGTCCGCTTCACGATCTACAACAATCGTATCTTTCCCGCCCATTTCAGCAATAACCCGTTTAAGCCAAATTTGTCCGTCGTTTAATTTGGAGGCCCGCTCATTTATCCGCAAACCAACATCCCTTGAGCCGGTAAAGCTGATAAACCGTGTGTCTTTATGGTCGACTAAATAGTCGCCGACCTCCGCTCCGCTGCCCGGGACAAAATTAACTACACCCTTTGGAAGTCCAGCTTGCTCTAACACTTCCACAAACTTTGCCGCTACGACAGGTGTAGTCGAAGCAGGTTTTAATAATACTGTATTACCAGCGACTATTGCTGCGACCGTGGTTCCTGCCATGATTGCTAATGGGAAATTCCACGGAGAGATAATGATTCCGACACCTAATGGTATATAGTCATAGCGGTTATATTCGTTCGGCCGGCTTTGCACCGGAACACCATCTTTAATGCGCAGCATTTGACGCGCATAAAATTCTAGAAAATCGATTGCTTCAGCTGTGTCTGCATCTGCCTCTCGCCAAGGCTTTCCTGCTTCCTTGGTCAAAAGTGCAGAGAATTCATGCTTGCGGCGGCGTAAAATGGCTGCGGCTTTAAATAATACATCCGCTCGCATTTCGGGTTTTGCCTTACGCCAAGATTTAAATGCTTCGACTGCGGCTTGCATTGCTTTTTCGGCTAACTCTCGATTTGCCTTTGAAACACGGCCAATGATCTCTTGTTTGTTAGAAGGATTATACGATACGATTTTTTCTTCAGTTGAAATAGATTCCCCGCCAATCCTTAAGGAATAGTCTTGACCTAAATAGCTTTCAACTGTTTGCAGCCCTTGAAGGAATGCATTTCGGTTATCTTCAACTGAAAAATCTGTAAAGGGCTCGTGTTTGTATGGTTGTACCATCTTACCGCCTCCTATATTTTAGCTGAATTCACCCCCTATTTTATCATTACGCAAACAGTCTCACAAATATTGCAACGATTTTTTATATTCTAAAATTATGTTTTTACAAAAGACTGTTTTATATTTGGCTGTTGATTTCCGCTACAGGTGCTCCCTTTCCGCGGGGGAGTCCGGGAGCCTCCTCGGCGCCATAGCGCCTGCGGGGTCTCCCGTGACACCTTCTCCCGCAGGAGTCTCGCACCTTCCGCTTCAATCAACAGAGTGCTCAAAATTAACATTGTTCTTTTTTACAGCCATGCAAAAAAAGAAGACAAACTGCGTTTGCCTTCTTTTTGCTTAGCTTTTCTATTGATA